>DASZLB010000165.1:0-50185 GCA_035552575.1 Solirubrobacteraceae bacterium
TCGCGCGAGCGCGCGGCGCACGGCATCCACCTATCTGTCGAGTCCGTCGATGAGCTTCGTCCGGTTGCGCCCGGCGATTGTCAGGCGCGGCTTGCCGAACAGCGGTCGCACGATTCGCGCGTTGCCCTTGTGTGCCTTGGCGTCGATCACGAAGACGCCTCGGGGCGCGACGGCGAGATGATCGATGTTCGCGTAGCTCGCGGGCACGTCGTCGCGGCGTAGCGACATGATTCTTGACGGCATGGCAGCAATCTCGGCAGCGCGAGTCCCGTTCTTGAGTCGAGTTCTATCTATTGGGCACTCCGACGAAGGGAGCGCGACGCGGACAGCGCAGAGATCGCCGAGCTAGAGCTCGAACGCGCGCGCCAGCAGCTCGTAGGACCGCCGCCGCGCCTCGTGCTCGTACAGGATGTTGACAGCGATGACCTCGCCGGCGCGGTATTTCTCGGCGACGTCTTCGAGCTCGCGACGGACGGTCTCGGGCGAGCCGACGACGGTCCGTCGCTGCGCGCGCTGCTGGCCGGGTTGGCTCGGCGCACGCTCCTCGGCGGCGAGGAACTCGAGCGCCTTCTCGGGCGAGGGCACGGCGATCAGCTCTCCTCGCCGCAGCATCGTGAAGGCCATGCGCCCACTCGCGGCGAGTCGCTGCGCCTGCTCGTCGGTGTCGGCGCAGATCGTCCACACGGCGACGGCTGTCTGCGGCTTTGCGTCGGCGTGTTCGTGCTCGGCGAAGCGCTCGCGATAGAGCGCGGCGATCTCGACGCCGGCGGAGTTGATGAAGTCGGCGAAGGCGTATCGCAGCCCGAGCTCGGCGGCCCAGATCGCGCTCTGCTGGGAGGAGCCGAGCAGCCATGGCTCGGGCGCCTCCGGGCGCCCGGGGAGCGTCTTCGCAAGCCGCGCGAACGGGTGGTCGGCGGGCATCTGGTCGTTGAGATAGGCGAGCAGCTCGGCGAGCTGCTGCGGGAAGTCGTCGGCTGCGGCTTGACGGCGATCGCGCTGCAGTGCGAAAGTGGTCATCGGGTCGGTCCCCGCGGCGCGCCCGATCCCGAGGTCGATCCGCCCGGGGAACAGGCCGGCGAGCAGGCTGAACGTCTCGGCGACCTTGAACGGGCTGTAGTGCGGCAGCATCACGCCGCCGGAGCCGACGCGAATCCGCGAGGTCGCGGAGGCGATCGGGCCGATCAGCGCCTCGGGGCTCGGCCCGGCGAGCATCGGGCCGCCGTGGTGCTCGGCGACCCAGTAGCGGTGGTAGCCGAGCTCGTCGCACAGCCGCGCAAGGTCGATCGTGTTGTGCAGCGCCTGCGATCCGCTCGAGCCGTCGGCGATCGGCGACTGGTCGAGCACTGAGAGCAGGAACGGCGCAGGCATCGTCAATCGTCCTAGCAGAACCGCCGCTCGCGGCGCTAAAGCCGCGATTTGCGCGGGCCGAGTAGAGGATTGATGAGGCTTCGCAGCTCAACTGCGGCGGCGGTCGACGCGCGGCTGCGCATCCCGCTGGCGATCGCGGCGCTGCTCGTGATCCCGGATCTGATCCTCGAGGAGCAGCCGCTGCGCGAGACGTGGCACACGGTCGCGGTGGGCGCCAACTGGGCGATCTGGCTCGCGTTCTTCGTCGAGTTCGTCGCGATCGTGACGCTCGCGAGCGACTGGCGCGCGTGGATGCGCGAGTACCCGCTCGCGCTGCCGATGCTGATCCTCACGCCGCCGTTCGCTCCGGGCGCGATCCAGGCGCTGCGCGCGTTCCGCCTGCTGCGCCTGCTGCGGGTCGCGCGCGGCTTTCAGTTCGTCTCGAAGGAGCTTCTGTCGCTCGACGGCGTGCGCTACGTCGCTGCAGTCGCGGTGTTCCTCGTGCTCGGTGGCGGAGTTGCGCTCGCAGAGGTCGAGACGACGGCGGCGCGCCACGTCTCGAGTTGGGACGGGATCTGGTGGGCGATCGGCTTCGTCGCGACGAACGGCGAAAGCGCGAATGTCCACACCGACTCGGGCAGGGCGATCGCGATCGTGCTGATGCTGACGGGAATCGGCGTCTTCGCGGTGCTGACTGCAGCGATCGCGCAGCGCTTCGTCGCGAGCCGCGAGGTGCCGGAAGCACAGGCCGAGGAGGCACGGATCAGCGCTGGCGAGCAGGCGATCATGGCGCGTCTCGACGAGCTCTCGGCGCGCGTGCGCTCGATCGAGCCGGCAGCCGGCGGCGCGCCGCGGCGCTGAAGTCGCACCGCCGCGTGCCCGGCGCGTCCCGTCCGCACTCCCATCTACTTTCAAGCGATGCTCGTCAACGAGCTCATCGACGGTGCGGAGATCGACCAGGTCCTGCTGGTCCGCCAAGCCGAGCGCCGCCAGCGTCGCGACGGCGGCGACTACGTGCGCCTGCAGCTCGGCGACCGCACGGGCGCGCTCGCGTGCATGGTCTGGGACGACATCGCGGAGGTCGAGCGGCTGGCGAAGGCCGGCTCACCGGTCAAAGTGCGCGGCCGTTTCACGGTCCACCCACGGTTCGGGCCGCAGATCAACCTGCGTGGCTTGGAAGCGCCCGATCCAGACACTTTTTCTATTGATGATTTGATCGATGGACCGGTCCGCGGCGCGGATCAGATGGAGCGGGAGGTCCGTGAGCTGATCGGCACCGTCCAGGAGCCACACCTGCGGATCCTGCTCGAGCACGTGTTCGGCGAGGACTCGGAGCTGTGGGCCGGCTACCGGGTAGCGCCGGCGGCGAAGTACTACCACCAGGCCTACCGGCACGGGCTGCTCGAGCACTGCCTCGGCGTAGCGCAGGCGGTCAGCGCGATCAGCGCGACGTTCCCCGGCATCGATCGCGACGTCGCGATCACGGGCGCGCTGCTGCACGACATCGGCAAGCTCGAGGCGTACACGGAGGACCCGCAGAACATCGACCTGACCGATGCGGGGCGGCTGCAGGGCGAGATACCGCTCGGCTACTACAGGATCCGTCGCGCGATCGAGGACATCGACGGCTTCTCGCCGGCGCTCGCGCAGGCGGTGCTGCACATCATCCTCTCCCATCACGGGACGTTGGAGCACGGCAGCCCGGTCGTGCCGTGCACGCGCGAGGCGACGCTGGTGCACATGATCGACAACCTCGGCGGCCGCCTCGGCAGCTTCGACCGGATCGAGAAGGAGCTCGCGCCGGGAGCGAGCTGGTCGGGCTTCGACCGCGCGATCAACGGCAGCGCGTTCTTCGCCGACAGGTGCGAGCCGGCGGCGCCGGCATCTCCTGAGCGGCCGGAGGTAGAACGTCAAAGCGAGCTTCAGCCGTCGCGGCAGCAGCCGGACGAGCTGGCGCCGGTGGCGGCGGAAGTCGATGCGCAGATCGCGCTGACGGACGCGCCCGCACGCGAAGCGGCCTGAAACCTCGCAAATAGCGGGGCAGCTTGTGGCTGGGCCGATAACCGTCTCCCCGCCAACTTCTATGGTGTCCTGTTCATGGCAAAGGACACCGAGAAGCTGATCCGTCAGCTGTCGCTGATCTCCTACCTGATGGCCGAGCGTCGGCCGGTGACGGCGCTGGAGATTCGCCGCGACGTCGAGGGCTACAGCGGGATGAACGAAGACGCGTTCGCGCGGCGCTTCTACGCGGACCGCTCGGAGCTCGAATCGCTGCGCATCCAGTTGACGGTCGAGCGCCCGGCGGACGGGGCCGCGGAGCAGGAGAACTACTCGCTGCGCCCGGAGAACTTCCATCTCCCGGCAATCGCGTTCACGGAGGAGGAGCTCGCGGCGCTGCAGACCTCGCTGAGCCTGCTCGACGGCGAATTCGCCTACGCGGAGCCGTTGCGCTTGGCGCTGCAGCAGATCACATGGGGGCGCCCGAGCCCGCTTCGGGCGCCGGAGCAGCGCTCGGTCGCACTCGGCATCACGGCGTCGGCCGGGGGCCACGAGCTCTCGGCGCGCCTGGCGAAGGTCGAGACGGCGATCTTCCGCAACAAGACGATCCTGTTCGAGTACTACACGATGGAGCGCGACGAGGTGGGCCCGCGCAAGGTCGATCCGTACCACCTGCTGTTCCAGGGCGGCCAGTTCTACCTGCTCGGCTACTCGCACGAGCGCGAAGCGATTCGCGTGTTCCGCCTGACGCGGATCCGCGGCAAGGTCTCCTATGCGACGAAGGCCGAGCACGACTTCCGTCGCCCGGCGGACTTCGATCCACGCGCGTACGCGAATCGCGCGGACTGGCAGCTCGGCGAGGAGCGTGGCGTCGCGGAGATCCTCGTGTCGGAGCGGATCGCGTGGCAGGTCGAGCGTCACTTCGGCCGCTACGGGGAGATCCGCGAGGCGGAGGAAGGCGAGAAGCTGTTCCTGACGGGCTACTCGAACCCGCGAGGCGTGATCTCGTGGCTGCTCGGGCTCGGCGTCAACGCTCGCCTGCAAGGCCCCGAGGAGCTGAGCAAGGAGCTCGCGCGACGGTTGAAGCTGCTGAAGGACCGCCACGGGCGCACTCTTCCGGGGGCCGAGGCGAAGGCGACGCCGGCCGATGCGGCGAGCGCGCGCGGCGGGGCGCCGACGCGTACGCGCGGCGGTCGTCGCGCGGCTGCGGCGGAAGACGGCGAGGATGCTGCGGGGCGCCCGGACACGGCGATCCGCCCGGAGCGCTTCGCGCGCCTGGTCACGCTTGCGAGCATTCTGATCCGCGCGGGACGCGCGGGCGAGCGCGTGTCGATCGCGGACGTGCGCGAGCGTCTGCAGCTGAGCGAGGAGGAGCTCTACGAGGACGTCAACGTGCTGAACGTCGTCAACTTCGGCGGTGGCTCATACGTGCTGTATGCCGAAATCGACGAGCAGGCGGGCGAGATCGAGGTCGACCCGGAGCCATACAGCGACAACTTCGATCGCCCGGCGCGCCTCTTGCCGGTCGAGGCGAAGGCGCTCGTCGCGGCGATCGACCTGATCGGCGAGCACAGTCCGGAGGGCTCGCTCGCCTCGGCGCGCGAGAAGATCGTCGCGGCGCTCGGCGAGGACCCGATGGAGCAGGGCTTGCAGGTCGCGGACGCGGCCGGTGACGACTCGGGCGTCGCGCGCCAGATCTCAGAGGCGATCGTCGAGAACAGGCTCGTCGAGCTGGAGTACTACAAGGAGAACGAGGACGACCTCGTCAAGCGCAAGGTCGAGCCGTATGCGTTGACGAACGGCCGCGAGGGCTGGTACGTCGCGTCGTTCGACCCGGCGCGCGACGGCATGCGCCACTTCCGGCTCGACAGGATCAAGCAGGCGACGGTCACGGACGAGTCGTTCGAGCCACGCCCGGAGGTCGATCCAGGCGCGGAGGTCGACGGCTGGCTGCGCACGGGAGAGGTCGAGGCGTCGCGCAGCGCGCGAGTGTGGGTCGCGCCGGAGCGGGCACGTTGGGCACGCGAGGCACGACGCGTCGTCGAGGAGCGCAGCGACGGCGCGGTCGTCGTCGAGCTGAGCTTTGCGGGCGTCGACTGGCTCGTGCGCGAGATCCTGCGCGAAGGAGGCGACGCAGCGGTGCTCGAGCCGGCAGACGCGCGCGAGGCGGTGCGCGAGGCGGTCCTGCGCCTGACGGAGGCGCAGGGCAAGCCGCAGCGCCGCCGCGCGCCGGGCAGACGGGCCAATTTGCAACCCGCGTGAGGCGGGTAAGAATCGCTGCATGAGCAGGCGCGAGCAGATCAAGATGACCGCTGCGGAGGTCGCAGGCTTCCTCGCGGAAGAGCGGACGGTCACGTGCGCAACAGTCGGCCCGCGCGGCTGGCCGCACCTGATGCCGCTGTGGTACGTGTTACGCGGGCATTCGGCGGGCGAACCGGGGCCGCGCATCTGGTCATGGACGTATGGCTCCTCGCAGAAGGTGCGCAACCTCGAACGCGAGCCGCGCGCGACGCTGCAGGTCGAGGCGGGCGAGGACTATGCGCAGCTGCGTGGCGTGATGCTCGAGTGCGACGTGGTGATCCATCGCGAAGTCGCCGACGTCGTTCGTCTGGGCGCGGAGATCATGATCCGCAATGCCGTGCCGCGCGAGGCAACGCCGCTGACGGAGCTTCCGCCGGAGGCGCGCGACGTGATCGCCGCGCAGGCCGGCAAACGCGTTGGACTGGAGTTCGTCGAGCTGCGCCGCACGAGCTGGGATCACCGCAAGCTCGGCGGCGTCTACTGAGCACGCGCGCCCGTCCGGGCCGCTAGGCTGCTCGGCGCATGCAGCCGCTGAAGGGATTGATCCTCTCGGGAGGCAAGGGCACACGCCTGCGCCCGATCACGCACACGAGCGCGAAGCAGCTCGTGCCGGTTGCGAACAGGCCGGTGCTGTTCTACGGCATCGAAGCGATGGCCGAGGCGGGGATCGAGCAGATCGGGATCATCATCGCGCCCGAGACGGGGCCGGAGATCGAAGCGGTCGCGGGCGACGGCTCACGCTTCGGCGTGCAGATCACTTACATCACGCAGGACGAGCCGCTCGGCCTCGCGCACGCGGTGCTCACGGCGGAGCCGTTCCTCGGCGCGAGCCCGTTCGTCATGTATCTCGGCGACAACCTGTTGCAGGGCGGCATCGCGGATCTGGTCGCGGCATTCCGCGAGCACGAGCCTGAGGCGCTGATCCTGTTGACGCCGGTGCCTGACCCGGAGAACTACGGCGTCGCGGAGCTCGCCGAGGCGGCGCCAGGCGAGACGGGCAGGGTCGTGCGCCTGGTCGAGAAGCCGCCCGAGCCGGCGACTGATCTGGCGCTCGTCGGCGTGTACATGTTCACGAGTCGCGTACACGACGCGGCACGCGCGATCGAGCCATCGCCGCGTGGAGAGCTCGAGATCACGGACGCGATCCAGTACCTCGTCGACGACGGCATGCGCGTCGAGCCGCACATCGTGCGCGGCTGGTGGAAGGACACCGGACGCCTCGAGGACATGCTCGAGGCGAACCGGTTGATCCTCGACAACCTGACAGAGCGGATCGAGGGTGAGCTGGTCGACTCGCGCGTGGACGGGCGTGTCGTCGTCGAGCCGGGCGCTCGCTTGGAGCGGACGATCGTGCGCGGGCCGGCGATCATCGGCGCGGATGCACGGCTCAGCGATTGCTACATCGGCCCGTACACGGCGGTCGGCGAGCGCTGCGAGATCACCTCGTCGGAGGTCGAGCACTCGATTCTGCTGGCGGGCTGCACCGTGTCGGACCTCAACGGACGGATGGAGTCCTCGCTGCTCGGGCGCAACGTGACGGTTCGCCGTGGCGAGAGCCAGCCGCGCGCGTATCGCTTCATGGTCGGGGACAACTCCGACATCTCGATCCTCTGACCATGCGGCTGCTGGTCACAGGGGCGAACGGCATGCTTGGGCACGACATCGTGCGTGCGGCGGGGCGGTCGGGGGACGAGCTCGTGCTCGCCGACTTGCCGGAGCTCGACATCACCGACGCGACCGCCGTCGAGGCGACGCTCGGGCGGCTGGGCGAGGAACGAGGCGGCCTCGACGGGGTCGTCAACTGCGCGGCATGGACGGACGTCGACGGCGCGGAGAGCAAGCAGGAGCTCGCGCATGCGGTCAACGCGGACGGAGCCGGCGTGCTCGCGCGCGCTGCTGCGCAGGCCGGCGTGCGGATGCTGCACATCTCGACGGACTACGTGTTCGACGGCGTCGCGCCGCTCGGCGGCGATGGTCGTCCGCGCGCGTACGTCGAGTCGGATCCGACAGGCCCGCGCTCGGTCTACGGCTCGACGAAGCTCGACGGCGAGCGTCAGGTGCTCGCGGCTTCGCAACGGCACACGATCGTGCGCACGGCTTGGCTGTACGGCGTCGATGGACCGAACTTCGTCGAGACGATGCTGCGCCTGGCAGCGGAACGGCCGGCCGTGCAGGTGGTGACCGATCAGACGGGTTCGCCGACGTGGGCAGGGCATCTCGCGCCGGCGCTGCTCGGCCTGCTGCAGCGCGAGGTCAGCGGGCTCGTGCACATGACCGGCGCGGGCGAGGTCTCGTGGAACGGCTTCGCACAGGAGATCTTTCGCCAGGCGGAGATCGCTTGCGCGGTCGAGCCGGCGAGCAGCGCGCAGATGGCGCGTCCTGCGCCGCGCCCGGCGTGGTCGGCGCTCGAGTCTGAACGCGATGACATCGTGCCGATGCCCGACTGGCGTGACGGCCTGGCCGGGTATCTCGCAGCAAGAGCAGGGACGTCGAGACGATGATCGCGCGCGCCGCCGCGGCACGCGCCTGGCTTGAGAGGATGTGCCGATGAAACTGCTCGTCTGCGGAGGGGCCGGATTCATCGGCTCGACGTTCGTGCGCCAGCGGCTGCTGGAGCATGGCGACGAGGTGACGGTGCTCGACAAGCTCACGTACGCGGGGCGCGAGGAGAACTTCCACGACTTCGCCGAGCACGCGTCGTTCCGCTTCGTCCGGGGCGCGATCGAGGACGCCGAGGCTGTCTCGGCAGCGATCGATGCGGCCGCGCCGCAGGCGATCGTCAACTTCGCGGCGGAGACGCACGTCGATCGCTCGATCGCCGAGCCCGACGCATTCGTGAGGACACACGCGCTCGGCACGTACGTGCTGCTCGAGGCCGCACGCGCGGCGGAGCTGCGCTACGTCCAGGTCTCGACCGACGAGGTATACGGCTCGATCGAGCAAGGCTCGTTCACGGAGGAGTCGCCACTGCAGCCGTCCTCGCCGTACTCGGCGACGAAGACCGGCGCGGACCTGCTCGTGCAGAGCTACTTCCACACCTACGAGCTGCCGGCGCTGATCTGTCGTGGATCGAACAACTACGGCCCTTATCAGTACCCGGAGAAGCTGATCCCGCTGATGATCCTCAACGCGCTGCACGGGGACTCGCTGCCGGTGTACGGCGATGGGATGCAGGTGCGCAACTGGATCCACGCGAGCGACTTCTCACGCGCGATCGGCCACGTGCTCGAGCACGGGGTTCCCGGCGAGGTCTACAACGCCGGCGGCCCGGACGAGGAGGCGAACATCGACGTCGTCAAACGAATCATCGCGGCGACGGGAGCGCAGCAGTCGCAGATCGAGTACGTCGCCGATCGCCCAGGGCACGACCGCCGCTATTCGCTCTCTTCGGCGAAGGTTCGCGCGCTTGGCTGGGAGCCGCGCATCCGCTTCGACGAGGGGCTCGAGCAGACGGTGGCGTGGTACCGCGACAACCCGTGGTGGTGGGAGCCGATCCGCTCGGGCGACTATCGCGCTTACTACGAGCGCCAGTACGGACGTCCGCTGTCCTGACGATCGTCGCGAGACGATTGTCTGTGGAACTGTTGTCCGTCATACGTGAGAGTGCAGCGCATGCCGAGCACTCGTGAGCAGTTCGCCGAGAACCTGCGCCGTGCGCGTGACAAGTCGGGCCTTTCGCAAGAGGCGCTCGCGGACGAGTGTGACCTGCACCGCACGGAGATCAGCCTGCTCGAGCGCAGCAAGCGCTCGCCGCGACTCGAGACGATCGTGATCCTCTCCAAAGGCCTCGGGCTGAGCTCGCCGGGCCAGTTGCTCGACGGAATCAGCTAGGCCGCAGCGCTCAGCTGAGCGCTGCGATCTTCCATTTGCTGCCTTCCTTGACGAGCGACAGCGTCGACTTGCGTTTCTTGCCGGCGTAGACGCTCGTGACGGTCGCGGTCGCCGTATGGGCGGGGCTCGTGACCTGCACGGTGTCGATGTTGAGTTCGAGCGAGTCGATCTCGGCGAGCTGCTCTTTGAGCGCCTGCTGGCATCCGCCGCTTGCCAAGCTCAGCTTCGCCACGAGCGCCTTCGCGAGATCGTTCTCGCACATCTTTTTCTGGTCCCCCGCCGTGACATCGCTCTGCAAATCTTTGATCGTTTCGGCGGCCTGCTTCGCTTCGCCGCTGAGGCCGCTCGTGGAGACCGTTTTCGCGCAGGCGGAGAGCCCGAGCGCGATCAGCGCGGCGCATGGCAGCGCGAGGGCGCGCTTGAACGAGACGATCGTCGGGGCGGACATACCGGTCGCAGAGAGTACGCGACGGGCGCGTGGGGCGGCCCCTTCCTCCTTCGCCGCCCCACCGATCACGCTGTCGCCGGCGCTTTTTTCAGCCCTGCTCGTCGTCGCGCCGGTAGCCGAGGCGCGCAGAGATGCGGTCGGCCGTCGAGACAAGATGCGGTCCGAGCGCGTCGACGAGCTCGCCCAGCGAGATGATCGAGCTGGGCACGGAGATGTCGACGGCCGCAACGACCTGCCGAGCCTCGTTGCGCACGGGCGCAGCGATCGAGTACAGATCCTTGGCGAGCTCTTCGTCGTCGACGGCGAAGCTCGCGTCGAGCACCTCGTCGAGCTCCTCGCGAAGCGCTTTCTTGGCGGTGATCGAGTTCGGCCCCTGTTTGGTCAGCTTGATCTGGGAGAGCAGCTCGCGCTGGTCTGACTCGGGCAGGTTCGCGAGCAGCAGCTTGCCCATCGCCGTGCAGTAGGCGGGCAGGCGCGAGCCGGTGCGCACATCGACGTTCGACTGCCCCGGGCCGCGGCGGAAGCTGCGTGCCTGATCGACGTAGAGGACCTCGGGGCCGTCGAGCACGCCGAGGCTGACGGTGTAGGAGCTGCGCTGGCGCAGCTCTTCGAGGTAAGGCTGGGCGTGCTCGCGAAGTCCCGTCGAATTGAGCGCAGACATGCCGAGGTCGGTCACGCGCAGGCCGAGGCGATACTTGCGCGACGCACCCTGCTCGAGGTATCCGAGCGCAAGCAGCGTGATCACGTAGCGATGCGTCGTCGAGCGACTCATGCCGAGCTCGTCGGCGATGTCAGCGATGCCCAGCACTGGGCGTTTCGGCGTGAAGCAGCTGAGGATTGCGAGTCCACGCTCGAGCGATTGCGAGTAGCGCGGCTCGCGAAGGCTCGGAATCGACCACGCAGGCTCTTGCGCGGAAGCGGCTGCTTTTGGAGCTTTTGAACTAGTTCTGGGCATGTGTACTTTGTTCCCTGTCCGTTGATGGGGGCTAGGGGGCTCTTCCTCGTCCAGGAAAAATCCCTCGTTGCGACCGCCACAATTGGGGACGTGGCGTTAGACGATCATAAACAGTTCGGTTCCGAAGGATGATAGACCGGACAATCGTCGCTTATTTCGTACACGGTCGCGATTGCCCTGCTTGGGATGTCAAAAACCGATCGGGCGCGAATCTTGCAGCGCGGAGGTTCGGCGCGGCTGTGCGGGGCGTCGGGGGCCCTCGGCGGAGCTGTGCGGCTACGCGAGGCGCTCGGTGGCCTGCGCGAGGAAATGCTTGCTCAGCATCGTTTGCTGGCCTTGGTAGTTCGAGCCGACATCGGTGCCGTAGAGCACGTCCGGCTGCTCGGCCATGCGCTCGAAGGCGAGCTTGCAGACAGGCTGACCGTGCTCGACCATGAACGACACGTCGCGCGCGCGGACCTCGAGCGCCGCGCGGCTGCCGCCGCCCGCTCCCGCGCGCGAGTACCCGAACCCGGGATCGAAGAAGCCGGCGTAGTGCGTGCGCAGCTCGCCCGCGGTTGGGTCATACGCGAGCATCTCGGCAGCGTACGAGGGCGGGATGCTGACGCCCTCGGCGGAGAGCAGCAGATAGAAGACCTCGGGCTCGAGCACGATCCGCTGCTTGGCCTCGGGATGGACCGCCTCCCAGTAGTCCTGCCAGCGAAGCGCTCCGACCTTCGTCAAATCGATCGGCAGGCTGTTCTTCTTCGCGCGGTAGCCGACTGTGCTCTCAGGGCCGCCGGAGGCGTCGAGGCTGAGGAACAGTCCTTCGCCGAGCGACAGCGAGGACTCGGCGAGCGCGCGCGCGTCGCGAAACAGCAGCGGGGTCTGCTCGTGTAGCTCGATCAGCTCACGATCGCCCAGCCGCCCGTCGCCGTCGCTCAAGCGCACCTGGTTCAGTGCGAGCCCCGTCTTCACGCGAATCGCGAAGGTACGCGGCACGACCTCGAGGTACAGCCGGCCGCGATAGCCGTCTGCGATCTCGTCGAAGCGGTGGCTGCGGTCGGTGAGCACGCGCGTGAAGACGTCGAGCCGCCCCGTCGAGCTCTTCGGGTTGGTCTTCGCGCGGATGCCCTCCGGCAGGCGCAGCTCCTCGATCAGCGGGACGAGGTACGGGCGATCGCGCTCGAGCGTCGCCCCGTCTCGCAGGTCGATCTCTTCGAAGGCGAGATCCTCGACCTTCTGCTCAACCGTCGAGTCGCTGTCGGGCAGGAAGCTGCAGCGCAGCACCCAGGCGCGCTCGCCGAGGCGCAGATCGACGCTGGCCGGCTGGATCGACTCCGGCAGAACGCGACGATCGCCGGCGACGATCCATTCGTTGGCGATCGCCTCGCGCAGTCGCTGCGCGGGCAGCACACCGCCGCCACTCGAGCCGCGCTCGGCTCCGGCGCCCGGCTTGACGCCGGACGCGGAGTTGCTCGTCACAGCGACGCTCGCTCGTCCATCTGCGGCGAAGTCTATGCACGCGCCCCCGCGAAGCGAGGGGCCCAGCCGGGCGTCTCTCGTCGCGCCCGAGTCAGAAACATAACTGGCTAACACCGATATGTGGAAGTAGCGTGTCTACTAGAACCTTGAGTGAGAAACATTCTCGGGTTCCGCCTCGCAAAGCGCATCTATTGAATTGCGAATCAAGGGGGCCAAGAGCTTGGACGCCGTTATCCCTCTCCAACGGCGTTCGAGAAAGAGATCGGGGCATCACCCCCTCGATGCCGGGTCTCCGCGGGCGCCGCAGCTCTCGCCCGGCGGCGGTGTCCGTGAAGGCCCGGGACGCAGTCAGGCCGAGGGTCGCTCGTAGCGCGTATCGCGCGGGAGCGCGTCCAGGACGCTCTCCGCGATCTTCCGCTTGCCGGCGAAGTCCAGCCGCGAATAGTCGCGTGCCGGGCCGAGGGCGTCGATCCACGCCATCTCGTCGCCTTCGACGCGAGCCGTCGTCTCCTTCGGGCTCGTCGTGGTGCTTTGCAGGCGCCCATCGACGATCTGGAACAGATTCGTCACGCTCTCCTCGCCGTCGCCGACGACTGCCTCGATCGTCCCCTCGGGGAGGTCCGTGCGGTCCTCGAGCAGTGCCGGAAGCTGATGGAGGATCGCTTCGGCGCGGATGTACTCGCGCCTGTCGGGCAGCGGCCACTCATGGCGCATCCCCCAGCGCGCGAGCGCTGCGGCGATCGGCAGCAGCTCGTTTCCGCGCTCGGTCAGCGTGAGCTCGACGCGTGGCGGCATCTCGCGAAAGCGCTCGCGCGAGAGCAGGCCGAGTGCGACCATTTGCGTGAGGTGGTGGTCGAGCACGCCCGAGCTGACCCCGGGTAGGCGCTTGCGCAGGACGCTCAGCCGCAGCGTCTCGCGCGAGAGCGCCAGCACGATCAGCAAGGTCCAGCGGTCGCCCGCCGCGTTCAGCGCGCGCGCGAGCGGCGTCCACTGCCGATGGGTACGCACCGGGAGCGGTGTTACAGATCCGTGCTCCATGCCTAGGAGCGTACGCCTTGTACGAAGGATTGCGTTTGATCCCGGCGCAACCGGCGCGTACGTCGAATCAAGCCTAAGGCAGGCCCAAAGGAAACCCAGGATTCCGGTTATCCGACTTTCGTAAAACTGTCGCAGAGTTCTTCGTCGCTGTCTCCAGCCTCATCGCCGGAAGTTGCGCAACCGCTCGCGGCGGGTGGCGCGGGCAGATGCGTTGCCGCCCGCGCAAGGTGGCCGCGTGCGTCTGTTCGGTGTGTCCTCAGGCGCAAGATGTCTGCGCGGAGGTCGCCAGTTGCCGGAAGCGATCGCTCAGTGCAGCTCGCGCAAGGTCGGGAACGGCACGACCTCGCGGATCGACTCGACGCCGGCGAGGATCATCAGCAGGCGGTCGACACCGATTCCGCCGCCTGCGGTCGGCGCCATTCCGTATTCGAGCGCGCGCACATAGCCCTCGTCATACGGATGCGGCTGGTCGTCGTCCTCGTCCGCGCGCCCCCGGCGCTGTTTGACGAAGCGATCCCACTGATCGAGCGGGTCGTTCAGCTCGGAGTCGCCCGAGAGCACCTCGATGCCGCGGATCACGGTGTCGAAGTGCTCGCCGAGCCGCGGGTCCTGAGCGTGGCGCTTGCAGATCGGGAACAGCTCGAGCGGGAAGTCGAACACGTGCGTCGGCTGAATCAAGAAGGGCTCGACGTGCTTGGAGTAGACCGCTTCGACGAGCTTCGCCCAGCTCTTGTCCTGCTCGTTCGCAGGCTTGTCGAGATGCGCGAGCAACTGCTCGCTGCTCGCCTCCAGATAGTCGAGGCCGACGGCGTCTTTGATCGCCTCGCGCAGTGAGATCCGCGCCCACGGTTTGGCGAGCTCGATGACCTGCCCGTCGTACTGCTCGATCTTCGTCGTACCGAGCGTGCGCAGCGCGACTTGCTCGGCGACCTCTTCGCACCACAGCGCCGTGTCCATGTAATCGGCGTAGGTCTGCATGCACTCAAGGATCGTGAATTCGGGGCTGTGCCGGTGCGAGATGCCCTCGTTGCGAAATGCGCGCCCGAGGTCGTAGACGTTCTCGAGGCCGCCGACGACGCAGCGGTTCATGTACAGCTCGACGGAGATGCGCAAGTGCAGGTCGACGTCGAGCGCGTTGTGGTGCGTCGTGAACGGCCGCGAGGATGCGCCGCCCGCAAGCGCCTGCAGCACGGGTGTCTCGACCTGTGTGAAGCCTTTCTCGCGCAGCACCGCGTGGATCGCCTCGATCACCTTCGTGCGTTTGAAGAACATCTCGCGCGTCTGCGCGTTGGCGAGCAGGTCGAGTTCTCGGTGGCGATAGCGCGAGCCGAGATCCTCCATGCCGTGATGGCGGTCCGGTGGCGGTCGCAACGCCTTCGCGAGCAGCGTGCAGTCGCCGACGCCGATCGTCAGCTGCCCGCGCTGGGTGACATACAGATCGCCTTCGACGCTGACTATGTCGCCGATGTCGAGACCGATCATCCGCGTGTAACGCTCCTCGCCCATAGCGTCCTGGCGTGCCACGACCTGCATCGAGCCCGATTGGTCGCGCACGTCGAAGAACGTCGTCTTCGCGTGCCCGCGCCGCGCGATCAGGCGTCCGCAGATGCGGTAGCCGAGACCGGGGTGCGGACCGTGCGCCATCGTCGCGGCGTCGTGCGCGGCGAGCACGTCGGCGATCCACGTGCGCGCGACGTCGTGGTGCAAGTGCGGGAACGGCTCGACGCCTTCGCCGCGCATCCGCTCGAGCTTCGCGCGGCGTTCGTCCGCGCCGACGGCTTCCTCCCCCGGAGGAGCGGGCGTCAGCGGCGCGCCGCTCATCGCGCCGCACCGTTGCGCTGGATTCGCTCGGCGACCTCGCGCACGAGGAAGCTCGCGAGGTGGACCGGGTAGGTGCCGCGCGAGAAGCCTGCGTCGAAGCCGAGCTCCTTGGCCAGCTCGTTCGAGACGCGCGAACCGCCGCAGGCGAGGATCAGCCGCGCCCGCCATCCCTCGGCCTCGACGATCTCGACGAGCTCGGTGAGGTTGTGGATGTGCAGGTCCTGCTGCGTGACCGTCTGCGAGACGAGGATCGCGTCCGCGTCGAGCTCGATCGCCCTTGCCACGAGAGCATCGTTGGGGACTTGGCTACCCAGGTTGTGCGCCTCGAACGCGCCATAGCCTTCCAGGCCGCGATTTCCGTGAAAGCCCTTCAGGTCGAGCATCGCGTCGATCCCGACGCTGTGCGTGTCCGAGCCCGTGCAGGCTCCGACGACGACGATCGGGCGACCGACGTGCTGCGCCGCGAACGGGTCGATCTCGTCTTCGCTCATGAACTCGGCGTCGATCTCGCCGACCTGCTGTGCGGTGTAGTCGACGCTTTGCACGCAGCGGCCGTAGACGAGGAAGTGCGTGTAGCCGTCGAGCAGGCGCTGGTGGTGCACGACCTCCGGGCGATCGAGGCCGAGCTTCGCCGCGAGCTCCATCGCGCTCTTTCGCGCCGCCGGACCGTGCGGCACCGGCAGCGTGAAGCTGAGCTGGACGATCCCGTCGCCGAGGTGATCGCCATACGGCGTCACGTTCGTCAAGTCGACGTGCTGGAGCTCAGTCGGCAACGTGCACCTCTGCCATCAGCTCGAGCGCCGGGTTCAGGTAGCCGCCCTCGATCGCCACGATCCCGTCGATCCCGCGGCCCTCGTCGACGCGCCGGCGCACGTCGCCGAACGTGCCGTCTTCGATCGCTCCGAACATCCCCACGTCGGCGATCCGCTCGAGCAGCTCGTACGCCTCGCGGAGAACTTCGCTTGCGCGCGAGACGATGATGCCGCCCGGCCTGAACTGGATCTCCTCGCCGAGGTCGCGCGCGTAGTTGAACACGTAGTCGACGCACTCGAGGCCGACGACGCGATCGTGCAGGTGCGGGGTGAAGACGCCCTCCGTCGGCACGCCCGCCGTCTGGATCCCCTGCCCCGTCGCGATCGTGATCAGGTTGAACAACGTGTCGCAGGCGTGCGTGCGGAACAGGTTGCCGTCCATGTGGCGCGTCGGCGGCATGTACTTGATCGGGCAGTTCGGGAACAGCTCGCGGGTGAGTTGCGCCTGCGCCCACTCGTACAGCAGCCCGTTCGTCGTCGGCGGATCGATCTCGAACGCGTCGCCGAGCGCGATCTGCTCGTCGGTCATCCCCGAGTCGCGCGCGAGGCGGTGGTTGATGAACTGCGAGGCCGTCACCGACGGAGCGGCGGCGAGCGCGTCGGCGGTGCGCAGGTAGTTGTCCTCGCCCGTGTTGATGACCATCCCGAAGTAGCCCGCGATCGTGCGCGAGACGCGCTGGTCGATCATCGTCCGCACCGGGTTGATGTCGCGATAGAGGATCCCGTAGAGCGCGTCGTTGACCATGTTGTCGAGCCCCTCGATCGCCCCGAGCGTCGCGAACTCGGTCATGCAGAGCCCCGAGCAGAAGCTCGACAGGCGGATGTAGCGGCCGTTCTGCTCACACCACTCGTCGAGCGCCTCGCGCAGGATGCGGAAGTTCTCCTGCGTCGCGAACGTCCCGCCGAAGCCCTCCGTCGTCGGTCCGTACGGAACGTGTTCGAGCAGGCTCTGCGCCGTCGAGCGCGTCATCGAGACGACGTCGCCGCCCGTCTCTGCGACGGCGAGCGCATGCACGACGTCGTCGTGCACGTTGCCCGTCGCGCTGAGCACGTAG
This sequence comes from Solirubrobacteraceae bacterium, assembly GCA_035552575.1. Taxonomy (GTDB): domain Bacteria; phylum Actinomycetota; class Thermoleophilia; order Solirubrobacterales; family Solirubrobacteraceae; genus Palsa-744. The sequence goes on from DASZLB010000165.1 coordinate 17,071, forward strand.
CGCAGTGGAGGCGGCCCGCCGAGCCGCTCGCGGCGCTCGCGGCGCTCGTCCATCCTCAGCCGGACCTCGCTCATCCGCGTGCGACACTCGCTCTCGACGAGCTCGCGGATCGCCCAGTCCTCGGCCGGCTCCAGCGCGCAGATGTCGAGCTCGCTGGCGCCGATCGCTTCGGCGATCTGCTGAGCGCTTTGCCCTGTCTGGATCATCGCGTTGCCGAGCCTGTAGGCGATGCCGCGACCGAGCTCGCCGGCGTCGTGGACGTGATCGACGAGCGCGTTGGGCAGCGGTATGTCCAGCTCGCTGATGCCGTCGACACCGAGGAAGCGCGTAACCGCACGCTCGACCGACAGCGTCGTCTTGCCGGCCGTTTCCTCGGCCATCCGCCGGGCGATCTGCGCCGCGGTCTGGCGGCACGCCTCGACGACGCCGGCGTCCAGGTTGAGCTTTGCGTCCATCGTGGCGCGAGCCTAGGCCAGCCCGAGGATCCGCTCTCGATGCGCCGCGCGTTTCACTTAAAAGCCTGCCAGCGACGCGATCTGCCTCGAGGCGAATGTCTCTCTTTTACGTGCCCACGAACGATCTCCTCGGTGTGTCCAATTCCGATGAGGCGCCGCGAGCGCCCGAGTTGCAGCGGTTTTGGTGAATCCGCGGTTGACTCGAGCGCCGCCAGGCGACCGCCGGCTTTGACTTTTTCGGAGTGCCGAGTAGCTTCGCCGCACCGTCATGGCCATCGACATCTCACAGATCGACGCGCCGCCGGGCCTGCTCCTCGAGGCGCCTGCGATGCAGATCGCCGACGCGCGCGCCGGCGCGCTGCGGGCGCGGGGAGCGGGCCAGCGGCAACTGCCGCCGACGACGCGCGATCTGCTGAAGGACGCGCCCTACATCGTCGACTTCTGCGATCCGAGCCCGACGACGCCGCTGCACGCCGGCTATCTGCGCAACATCGCGCTCGGGCATGCGCTGGCGAGCGCGCTCGAGGCGGCCGGCGCGCACGTCGCCCGTCAGACGCAGATCGCCGATGTCGGGCGCGACATGGGCGAGGCGATGGCCGGCTACCTGCGCTTCGCCGCCGACGGCGATCCGGCGACTGCACGTGAGAAGAGCGATCGGTTCGTCGGGCTGCTGCACGCACGCCACGCGCAGGAGCCGCGCAGCGACGGCGACCTCGCCGACTTACTGCTCGCACGGCTCGCCGCGGGCGACGAGCACGTCCGCGACCTGTGGCACACGGTGCGCGACTGGGCCGTCAGCGGGCAGAACGAGACGCTCGCTCGCCTCGGCGTGCGTTTCGACCGGACGATCTTCGACTCGCAGTACGCCCCGCGCGTCGGCCCGCTCGTTCGCCTCGCGCTCGCCCAGGGCGTGATCGGCGGCTCGCTCGGCGGACCGCTCGTGTTCGAGACCGACGCGCCGACGCCCGTGAACCTCCCGCTGATCGGCGCCGACGGCGTGCCGACGAAGGACCTGCGTGCGCTGACTGTCTGGCGCTCGTTGATGACGGAGATGACGGACGTCACGCTGGTCCGGCTGACCAGCGAGGAACGGCGCGACAACCTCGACGAAATCCTGCGCGGCCTCGCGCCGGGATCGAAGGTCTACCCGACCGCGGTGCTGCACGCCGAGGTGATCACCGATCGCGACGACGGGCCCGGCGGGGAGAGCACGCTGCTGATCGACGACCTGCTCGACATGCTGATCGAGCACGAGGAGCTGCGCGCGCTGGCGATCGAGGAGCGTGCGGCCTGCGCCGCGCAGGATCTCGCGTCGATGGTGCTGATGGGGATGTGCCTCGATCACCCGCTGCACGAGGCGCTGACGATCACCCCGGAGCGCGTGCTCGACGCGGAGACGAACGCGGGCTGGACGCTTGCACGCGCGTGGATGAAGGCCTGGGATCCGCGCAACGACGGCGGTCCGCTGCCACTCGCCGACGATGAGCACTATCGCTCGGTCGTCGCGCAGTCGCAGCTGCTGCCGCTGCTCGACCGGGCCGTCAAGGGGCTCGACGTCCTGCGCCTCGTGCGCTTCCTCACGCGCATCGGCACGTGGTACCTGACGACCGAGACCGATCCAGCGGTCGGACGGATCATGCGCTCGCTGCTCTCGAGCGGGCTCGACAGCCTCGGGCTGGTCCGCGCGCAGGAGGTCAACGGCTGATGGCCGCCGTCGAACCGAACACGGTCTACGAGACGGCGATAGCCGAGCCGAACGCGCTCGAGAACGACCTGCGATCGTTCTACCTGACCGGCAGCGAGGAGATGAGCATCTTCGAGGAATGGGAGCACGGGATCGCTCGTGGCGACTCGACGACTCCTTCGATCTGCTCGCCGACGTATCGCTGGTGGATCCTCGAGCACCTGCGCAACGCGCTCGGGCGCGACCGCAAGAACCTGCTGCTCAGCCTCGGCTCGGGCAACGCCTTCGTCGAGCGCGTGCTCGGCCGCGAAGGCTACCCCGTGCTTGCCGTCGACGCACTCGACGAGGCGGTTCAGCTGGCACGCGAGGCCGGTGTGCCGGCAATCTGCCAGAACCTCTACACGTGGGATGCGCAGCCTGGATACTGGGACGTCGTCTACGCCGACGGCCTGCTCGGGCACCTGCACGACGGCCACGACGGCGCACACTCGGCGCTGCGGCTTTTCCATAGCTGGCTGAAGCCGTCGGGCGGGACTGTCGTGATCTCCAACGACGCCCCGAAAAGCGACGAGCCGGTGCAGCAGTCGGCAAACGTGCCTGGCTTCTACTGGCTCTCGCAGCAGTGGATCGCCGAAGAGCTCAAGCGCGCCGGCTTCACGCGCGTCTCGACGGCGTCGATCGACTACCGCCGGCCGCTGTCGGGTCTGCGCACGCGAGCGATCATCACGGCCCATCGCAGCGCGTAGCGGGGGAGTCGCGCCTGCGATGCCGATGAGCGAGGACTTCAAGCGAAGCTTGGAGCCGATCCTCCCGGAGATCGCGGAGCACTTCGGCACGCCGTTTCACATCTATGACGAGCGCGGCATCCTCGCGAGCGCCGATCGTCTGACGGCGGCCTTCGCCGATCTGCCCTTCCACGAGTACTTCGCCGTGAAGGCGCTGCCGAGCCTGACGATCCTGCGGATCCTGCGCGAGCACGGGCTCGGGATGGAGTGCAGCTCGATCGCCGAGCTCGAGCTGGCCGCCGACTGCGGCGCGGTCGGCGAGGAGATCTTCTTCACGTCCAGCAACACGACGCGCGAGGAGTTCGCCGCGGCGCTGGCGCTCGGCTCGATCGTCAACGTCGACGACGTCACGCTGATCGAGAAGCTCCCCGGCGCTCCAGCGCTCTGCTCGTTTCGCTTCAACCCCGGTCCCGAGCGGCTCGGAGACAAGCTGATCGGCTCGCCGATGGAGGCCAAGTTCGGCGTGCGCCGCGACCAGCTCGAGGGTGCCTTCGCGCAGGCGCGCGAGGCCGGCGCGGAACGCTTCGGCCTGCACGCGATGATCGCGTCGAACGTGCTCACGGTGCAGCCACTGCTCGCGACGATCGCGATGCTGCTTGCGCTCGAGGACAGTCTCCACCGCTCGCTCGGGATCGAGCTCGAGTTCATCAACGCCGGTGGCGGCCTCGGGATTCCCTACCGGCCGTCCGACGGCGAGCTCGACGTCGCTGCGCTCGGGCTCGGCGCGGGCCAGCTGCTGCGCGCGCATGCGGAGCGCACGGGCCGCCGGCCGAAGCTGTTCTTCGAGGCGGGCCGCTTCATCACGGGGCCGAGCGGCGTGCTCGTCACGCGTGTGATCAACCGGATGAGCAAGTGGCGCGAGTACGCGGGCGTCGACACGGGCATCGCTGCGCTGCTGCGCACGGCCCTCTATCCCGACGCCTATCACCACGTGACGCTCAACGGCGAGGACGGCGAGCGCCCGCTGCAGCGGATCGACGTCGTCGGCTCGCTGTGCGAGAACAACGACAAGCTCGCGATCCAGCGCGAGCTGCCGCAGCTGCGCGTCGGCGATCTGCTGCTCGTCCACGACACCGGCGCGCACGCTCTGGCGATGGGCTTCAACTACAACGGCCGGCTGCGCCCGCAGGAGCTTCTGCTGCGCAGCGACGGCAGCGTCCAGCTGATCCGCCGTCGCGAAGAGATCAGGCGCGACTACTTCGCAACGCTCGAGTTCGAGCCGGACGTGCTCGTGCCCGCGCTGCAGACCGCCCGGCAAGTCGCCGCGCCGGTGGCATGATGGCGACGCTCGCTTCGATCGCGGACTTCGGGGGGCTCGAATCGCTGCACGAGCGGATCGACGAGCTGTGGGAGCGGCGCGCGGAGCTCGACGATCGCGACGCGTCGGTGCAGGCAACGGTGCTGAGCGTGATCGAGCTGCTCGACCGCGGACGCCTGCGCGTGGCCGAGCTCGGGCGCGACGACGCGGTCGTCGTGCACGAGTGGCTCAAGCGCGCGATCGTGCTGCTGTTCCGCGTCTGCCCGATGGAGCGCACGGAGGCCGGGCCGATGCTGTTCGCCGACCGGCTGCCGCCGAAGCGCGGCTGCGCGGACGTGCGTGTCGTCCCGGGCGCCTACGCGCGGTTCGGCTCCTATCTGGCGCCAGGCTCGATCCTGATGCCGAGCTTCGTCAACGTCGGCGCCTACGTCGGCCGCGACACGCTCGTCGACACGTGGGCGACGGTCGGCTCGTGTGCGCAGATCGGCGAGCGCGTCCATCTTTCGGGTGGCGTCGGCATCGGCGGCGTGCTCGAGCCGCTGCAGGCGAGCCCGGTCGTCGTGCAGGACGACGCGTTCATCGGCAGCCGCTGCATGCTGATCGAAGGAGCGCGCGTCGGCGAGGGCGCGGTCGTCGGCGCCGGCACGATCCTCTCGCCGACGATCCCCGTGATCGACGCCGAGACGGGCGAGGAGATCGCGCGTGGGCAGATCCCGGCGTGGAGCGTCGCGATCGGGGCGACGCGCTCACGCAGCTTCGCGGGCGGTGACTTCGGCCTTCCATGCGTCCTCGTCGTCAAGCGCCTGACAGCGGGCGAGCGTCACGACAAGGTCAAGCTGAACGAGCTCGTGCGCGATCACGGGGCCGCGCTGTAGGTCGCGCCCCGCGCAGGCGGCTGTCCGGCATCGGCGCCGACGCCGCTTGCAAGCAGCCTGCCGGCTGCGGCGATCCGCTCCGCGGCGGGCGTCAGCGACACGCGCAGGTGGCCCTCGCCGCCGGCGCCGAGGTAGGATCCGGGCACGACGAGCAGCGAGCGCTCGAGCAGGCGCTCGAAGGCGCCGACGTCGTCGCCGTCGGGCACGCGCAGCCAGAGGAAGACGCCGGCCGGACCGCCGGTGTGCTCGAGTGCGCCGAGGTGCGCAGCCGCGCCGAGCACGGCTCGCTTCTTGCCGTAGCGCTCGCGCGCTTCGACCACATGCGCGTCGTCGTCCCAAGCGGCGACCGAGGCGAGCTGGACGAGTGCCGGCGGCGTCGTGCCGATGTCGCTGCGGTGCCGTCTGATGCGGCTGACGATCTCGCGGTCGCCGGCAAGAAAGCCCGAGCGCAGGCCCGCCAGGCCGGAGCGCTTCGACAGCGAGTTGAACACGATCACGCCGCGCCGGTCCTCGAGCTGCAAGGCCGACGCGGGCGGCTCGCCGTCGAACCAGAACTCGGAATACGTCTCGTCGACTGCGAGGATCGCGTCGCTGCGACGGCAGCGCTCGGCGAGCTCCTCGAGCAACGCGAGCGGTGCAATCGCGCCGCTCGGGTTGTGCGGCGAGACGACCCAGACGATCGCGGTCTTGCCCCACGGGATCGCAGCCGGGTCGGGCAGCCACGAGCGCTCGGCCGAGAGCGTCTCGGCGGCGAGCCGCAGGCCGGCGACGCGCGCGCTGCGCTCGGGCACGGGATAGGACGGAGAGCCGAGTGCGACCGTGTCGCCGGGACGGGCGAACAGTCGCGCGAGCAGTGCGATCGGCTCCTTCGCGCCGAGCGTCGGCAGGACCTCACGATCGTGGTCGAGCTCGACGCCGTAGCGTCTGGCGACCCAGCCCGAGATCGCGAGGCGCAGTTGCTCGAGACCGGCCGTCGTCGGGTACTCGCATAGCGCGAGCGTCGCGGCGCCGTGCGCGAGCGCGTCGCGCACGGCCTGCGGAGCGGGGTCGGTCGGCTGCCCGAGGCTCAGGTCGACGATCTCCAGACCGCGCTGCTGCGCAGCGCGCCGTGCTTCGGCGACTCGCAGAAACGGGTAGCCCGGAGCCTGCTCGACATCTGCGTTCAGCCGCATAGGAAGGCCTCGAGGATCGTATGCGCGTGCACGAGCGCGGCGATCGAGACGCGCTCGTCGGCGCGGTGCGCGAACGCGGGGTCGCCGGGCCCGAGGTTGACCGCTTCGATCCCTGCAGACGCGAATTCGGCGACCGGTGTCCACGCCTGCTTCGGCTGGGCGAGCGCGCCGGTCGTGGCGGTCAGCCGGCTCGACAGCGGGTTCTCGTGAGGCGGCAGCGCGCCTGGCGAGTTCGAGAGCACGTCGATCTGACCGTGCGGCTCGCACCAGTCGCGCACGGTCTGCTCGGCTTCGCCGGCGCTCAGCTCGGGCGAGTAGCGGAAGTTGACGTTCGCCGTGGCTGTGCCCGGGATCACGTTGCGCGCGATGCCGGCGTGCAGCGTCGTCACCGTCGCGACCTGCTTGAAGTCGAGCCCGTCGATCGTGCGCCGCTCAGGCTCGAGCGCATGTAGCGCGGCAACGCCCGCGAGCGCGCGGTCGATCGCGTTCTCGGCGAGCCATGGCCGCGCCGAGTGGCCGGCGCGGCCGCCGAACGTCCACGTGGCGTCGAGGTTGCCGAGGCAGCCGGCCTGCACGACGTTCGCGGTCGGCTCGAGCACGATCGCGAGGTCGGCGCCGCGCAGGCCCGCCTCGCGCGCGAGCAGCGGCGCAAGCGCGCTCTGCGATGACGCGAGCTCCTCGCGCCCGAACAGCAGGTAGCCGATGTCGACGTTCGCCCGATCGAGCTCGCCCGCCGCGCCGGCGAGCGCGAGCTCGAGCATCACGGCGACGCCGCCCTTCATGTCGCTCGCGCCGAGCCCTTCGACGTGGTCCTCGACGAGCCGCCCAGGCCGGTTCCCTTGCGCCGGCACGGTGTCGAGGTGGCCGGCGAGCAGCACGAACGGGCGCTCGCGCCGCGCCGTCGCGCCGGCGAGGATGCAGGTGTCGCCGGCGTCGCAAGCCGGGACGTCGCCGGCGCGCAGGACGCCGAGAACATGCTCGGCGATGTCTCTCTCTGCCCCGGACTCCGACGCCATGTCGACGAGCTCGAGCGTGCGCCTTGCCAAGCGCGCGGTGAGATCTGCGGAGAGGATTCGCGTGGAGGCCATTGCATTGCGGCCACCGCCCATTCTGCGGGTGCTGCGGCGGGTCGGCCTGCATTGGATTCTCCCAATACGGGATGGTCCCATCTCCGTGCTCCTTCACTTCAAGTGTTCGTTTCCTGTGTGTGGCCATGCGTGTGCACATAACTCTCGATGACGACCTCGTCGCGCAATTGGACAACCGTCTCGGGAGGCGCTGCCGCAGCGCTTTCATCTCGGAGACGGTCCGGCGAGCACTCGAGGACGAGCGCCGGTGGCAGGACATCGAAGGAGGCCTTGGCGTGCTTGCGGGAGACGGGCACGATTGGAAAGTAGATCCGTCAGGCTGGGTCAGGGCCCAACGAGAAGGCGATCCCACCCGCGTGGGCTAGCGCGAGTGCTGCTGCTCGACACGACTGTCCTGATCGATTCGCTGAGAGGGCTCTCGGCGGCCGAGCGCGTCCGAGCGGCCGCTGCCGTAGGCGTAGGCGCCCGTCTGGTGACCGGCAATCCAAAGCACTTCCCGATGGCCGAGCTCGAGGTCGAGCACTGGCCGGCGGGAGCTTGACCTGGCTCTCAGCCGATCCCGTCAACCAGCTCGCAGACGGACTCCAGCCTGAGTGCGCGCGAGAGCGCGACGAGGGTGTCGAGTCGAGGCGAGCGCTTGCGACGCTCGAGCAGCCCAATCGCAGTCGGATGCAGGTCGCACGCGTCGGCGAGCTGCTCCTGGGTGAGGCCGAGGCGCGTGCGATGACGGCGCAGGTTGACGGCCAGTTGCTCGCGAGCTGGATTCACGCATACAACTGTCTCGCATAGCAGACCATACGTCTACAGACAATTGTCGTTTATGTCTACTCGGGCGAGCATCCGGCGAGGCAGCGCGGACGGGCGCCTCCGCGCTAGCCTCGACGGGTGCCTCTTTCCAGCTTCACTCCGAGGGTCCGCGAATGGTTCGAGAATGCGTTCGACGCGCCGACGCCGGCGCAGCGCGAGGCCTGGCCGGCGATCGCGGCCGGCGAGAACGTGCTGCTCTCGGCGCCGACGGGATCGGGCAAGACGCTCGCGGCGTTCCTCTGGGCACTCGACCGGCTGAGCGCCGAGCACAGCGCCGCGACGAGCGCTTCCGGGGACCCCGCGCAGCGCGCGCCGGGGACGCGTGTCGTCTACATCAGTCCGCTGAAGGCGCTCGCGTACGACATCGAGCGCAACCTGCGCACGCCGCTGCGCGGGATCGGCGCGGAGGAGGTGAGCGTCGGCATCCGCACGGGCGATACGCCGCAGAAGGAGCGCTCGGCGATGGCGCGCAAGCCGCCGGACATCTTGATCACGACGCCAGAGTCGTTGTACTTGATCCTCACCTCGAAAGCACGCGAGATGCTGAGCAACGTCGAAGCGGTGATCGTCGATGAGATCCACGCGGTCGCGGCGACCAAGCGCGGCTCGCACTTGGCGCTGACGCTCGAGCGCCTCGAGGCACAGGCGCAGCGTCCCCTGCAGCGGATCGGCCTGAGCGCGACGCAGAATCCGCTCGAGGAGGTCGGGCGCTACCTCGTCGGTCCGCACCGCGAGGTGACGATCATCGATGCGGGCCATCGCAAGCAGCTCGACCTGCGCATCGAGGTGCCGGTCGAGTCGATGAGCGAACCGGGCCCCACGCCGGCTCCGGATCCCTTGCGCGATCCACTGGAGCCGTTGCCTGGGGGCGAGTCGACGCGCGGCTCGATCTGGCCGGCGATCTACCCGGAGCTGCTCGCGCAGGTCAAATCGCACAACTCGACGATCGTGTTCGTCAACAACCGTCGCTCGGCGGAGCGCGTCGCGCTGCGCCTGAACGAGCTCGCCGCGAAGGAGCTCGAGCAGCACGACGAGACCGCTCGCGATCGGCCCGGCGAGCCGCCGCCGGGCGGCGACGGACCGGTCGTGCCGCTGGAGATCGCGCGTGCCCACCACGGCTCGCTTGCGCGCGAGGAGCGCACGAAGGTCGAGGAGCTGCTGAAGGCCGGCGAGCTGCCGTGTCTGGTCGCGACGAGCTCGCTCGAGCTCGGCATCGACATGGGCGCGGTCGACCTCGTCCTGCAGATCGAGTCGCCGAAGTCGGTCGCGCGTGGCCTGCAGCGAATCGGCCGCGCGGGTCACGGAGTCGATGAGGTCAGCCGCGGGCGGATCTTCCCGAAGTTCCGCGGCGACCTGCTCGAGTGCGCGGTCGTCGCGCGGCGCATGCACGAAGGTTTGATCGAGCCGACCGTCGTGCCGCGCAACGCGCTCGACGTGCTCGCACAGCAGATCGTCGCTATCGCGGTGTCGGCCGAGCCGGACGCGTTCGCGGTGCCCGAGCTGCACGAGCTCGTCACGCGCACGCACTCCTACGCGGAGCTGTCGATCGAGCTGCTCGAGAACGTGCTCGACATGCTCGACGGGCGCTACCCGTCGAAGGACTTCGGCGAGCTGCGCGCGCGGATCGTCTGGGATCGCGTCGGCGGAACGATCAAGGCGCGCAAGGGCTCACGCCAGCTAGCCGTCGCGAACGCGGGCACGATCCCGGACCGCGGCCTCTACGCCGTCACGCTGCCCGACGGGCGCCGCGTCGGCGAGCTCGACGAGGAGATGGTCTACGAGGCGCGGCCCGGCCAGACGTTCCTGCTCGGCGCCTCCGCGTGGCGAATCGAGGAAATCGGGCGCGACCGCGTGATCGTCACGCCGGCGCCCGGCGCGCCCGGCGCGGTGCCGTTCTGGAAGGGCGACTCCGTCGGGCGCCCGAAGGAGCTCGGCGAGGCGATCGGCGCGTTTTCGCGCTGGGCCGTCGAGCAGGAGCCGCAGACGCTCGAGCAAGACTACGACCTCGACGAGCGCGCGGCTCGCAACCTGCTCGCCTATCTGCGCGAGCAGCAGGAGGCGACGCGCGTGCTGCCGAGCGAGCTGACGATCGTGCTCGAGCGATTCCGCGACGAGATCGGCGACTGGCGGCTATGTGTGCTCTCGCCGTTCGGCGGGCGCGTGCACTCTGCGTGGGGCCTTGCGATCTCGGCGCAGATCCGCGATCGGATGGGCCTCGAAGCGGACGCGATCTCCTCGGATGACGGCATCGTCCTGCACCTGCCGGATCTCGACGCGGACGACGCCGAGGCGCTCCCCTCGGCGGCTGAGCTGATCATGCTCGAGCCGGAGGAGGTCGAGGCTCAGATCACGGCCGAGCTCGGCGGATCGGCGCTGTTCGGCGCGCGCTTTCGCGAGAACGCCTCTCGCGCCCTGCTGATCCCGCGTGCGTACCCGGGCAAACGGACGCCGCTGTGGCAGCAGCGCCTGAAGGCGCAGAACCTGCTCGAGGTCGCGCGCCGCTACGACGACTTCCCGATCGTGCTCGAGACCTACCGCGAGTGCCTGCGCGACGTGCTCGACGTGCCGGGGTTGCAGACGCTGCTGCGCGGGCTGCACGCGCGCGAGATCTCGCTCGTCGAGGTCGAGACGCCGACGGCCTCGCCGTTCGCGTCTTCGCTGCTGTTCGACTACGTCGCGACGTACATGTACGAGGGCGATACGCCAAGCGCCGAGCGCCGCGCGGCGGCGCTGTCGCTCGATCGCGACCTGCTGCGCGAGCTGCTCGGGCAAGAGGAGCTGCGCGAGCTGCTCGATCCGCAAGCGCTCGCGCGTGTCGAAGACGACCTGCAGCACCGCTCGGAGATCACGCGCGCGACGAGCCGTGACGGGCTGCACGACGTGCTGCGTCACGTCGGCGACCTGAGCGCGGCCGAGATCGCAGAGCGAGTGTTCGAGGGCGTCGATCCGGCGCCGCTGCTCGAGGAGCTCGAGCGCGAACGCCGTGCGATCCGCATGCGTGTCGGCGGCGAGCAGCGCTATGTCGCCGCCGACGAGGCCGGGCTCTATCGAGACGCGCTGTCGGCGGCGCCTCCGGGCGGCCTGCCGGAAGCGTTCCTCGCCGACGTGCCCGACGCGTTGCGCGTGCTCGTCGCGCGCTACGCACGCACGCACGGCCCGTTTACGACCGAGGAGCTGCGCGCGCGCTACGGCATCGATGCGGGGGCGGTACTGCGCGAGCTCGAGCGCGACGGCGAGCTCGTCCGAGGGGAGCTGCGTCCCGGCGGAACCGGTCGCGAGTGGTGCGACGTCGAGGTCCTGCGCCGGCTGCGCCGAGCCTCGCTCGCGGCGTTGCGCAAGGAAATCGAGCCGGCCGATCAGCGCGCGCTCGCCGCGTTCCTGCCGTCGTGGCAAGGCGTCGATCGGCACTCGCCGGCCGGCGCCGGGATCGATCGCCTGCGCGAAGTGCTCGTGCCGCTACAGGGACTCGCGCTGCCTGCGGAGATCTGGGAGCGCGACGTGCTGCCGCGTCGCACGGGCGCGTACTCGCCGTCGTGGCTCGACATGCTCTGCGCGAGCGGCGAGCTCGTCTGGGTCGGCGCCGGCCCGCTCGGGCGCTCCGGTCGCGTCGCGCTGTACTTCCGCGAGGACGCGCCGCTGATCGGCCCTCCGCCAAGCAACGAGCGCCGCGCGGCAGGGCCGGCGGCTCAGCCGGCGGACTCGCTGCAACGCGACGGCGCGGAGCCGGTGGCGCCGCCCGCGCACGAGGAGCTGCGTGCGCGCCTGGCGCAGAGCCCGTGCTTCTTCAGCGACCTGCTCGCCGAGCTCGCGCTCCCGGCCGAGGAGCTGCGTGAGGCGCTGTGGGACCTTGTCTGGGCCGGCGAGGCGACGAACGACGCATGGGCGCCGCTGCGCGCGCCGCGGCTGGCGCTCGCGCGCGCCCGCCCGGAGCGGCGTGCATCCGTCCGCCGGTTCGGCTCGCGCCGCACCGGCGCGCAGTCGCAGGTGCAGGGTCGCTGGTCTTTGACCGGGCCGATCTTCGCCTCGGCCTTGCCCGCGGCCGAGGCCGCAGGCAAAGCGCCGGCGCCGGCGGCCGGCGGGACTGCCGGGCCGGAGCGCCGCCGCGCGCTCGCGGAGCTGCTGCTCGAGCGCTACGGCGTGCTCACGCGCGAGCAGGTGCTCGCGGAGGGCATCAAGGGCGGCTTCGCGATGCTCTATGACACGCTCGGCAACCTCGAGACGCTCGGCGTCTGCCGCCGCGGATATTTCGTCGAGGGCATGGGCGGCGCGCAGTTCGCGCTGCCGGGCGCCGTCGAGCGGTTGCGCTCGGCACGCTCTGCTGCCGGCGCCCAGGGCGGCGCCGGCCCGGCAGGCGAGGCCGAGAGGACGCTCGTGCTGGCAGCCGCCGACCCGGCGCAGCCCTACGGGGCGGCACTTTTGTGGCCGAAGCGCGCCGGCCGCGATCGTCGTCCGGCGCGCGTCGCGGGCGCTTATGTCGTGCTCGTCGCCGACGTGCCGGTGCTTTACGTCGAGCGCGGCGGGCGCGGACTGCTGACGCTCACCGAGGGTCGCGAGGAGGATCGCGAAGCGCTCGCGCAGGCGCTCGGTGCGCTGGCTGCGGCGGTTCGTGCCGGACGCGTGCCAAAGCTTTCGCTGGAGCGAATAGACGGTGAGCCGGCGATCGCGTCCGAGCTCGCCGAGGCGCTGCTCGAGCTCGGCTTCCATTCGGGTCCACGCCGGCTGACTTTGAGCGCCTGACGCGAAGCCGCGCGCTCGGAGTGCGAGACACCCAGAGCCCCGCTGCGTACCGCTCGAACGCACCGTGTTCGGCCTGTCGGTACACCGCTTGGCGGCAAGAGACAGTCCTGGAAGGGCTCAATGTATTCCGGTATAAAGAATGGCAGGACAGCTCAAAGTAGGCTTGCGTTTCTAACGTAGATGATTTATTATCTCGAATCGTGGGGATGAGCGGAACACACAGGGGGCCGACGCCCATGTACCGGAGGCTTCCTCACGGTCCAAATGGGATGTCGCGCGACGATGTCGCTCGCAATCAGCGCGCGCGGATGTACGGAGGGATGATCGAGGCCGTACACGCTCGTGGCTATCCGCAGACGACCGTCGCCGACGTGATCGCCCTCGCGGGCGTCTCGCGACGGGCGTTCTACGAGCAGTTCGCGAACAAGGAGGCGTGCTTCCTCTCGACGTACGACATCGTCGTCGCAAGGGCGCGCAAGCTCGTGCTCGACGCGTGGGGTCGCGAGCGCGGCTGGGCGAACCGTCTGCACGGCGCCTGCAAGGCGCTGCTCGACGACGTAGCCGGATCGCCGAAGGGGCCGCGCCTGGTGCTCGTGGACTCGCTCGGGATCGGGCCGAAGGCGCGCGAGCGGATGTCGCTCGCCTCGACGACGTTCGAGCGCGTGCTCGCGACGGCGTTCCAGGCCGATCCGAACGGCGAAGAGCTCTCGCCGCTGACGGTCCGCGCGATCGTCGCCGGGATTCGCCACGTCGCCTTCACGCGCATGTACGAGGGTCGCGAGAAGGAGCTGTACACGCTCGCCGACGAACTGCTCGACTGGATGGAGTCCTACCGCTCGCCCGTAGCGAAGCGCCTGAACGTCTCCGGGCTGGTGCGCCCGGACGCGGTCGAGCCGCAGGCTGCCGCCTTCCTCTCAAGCGACGATCGCCGCTCGCGTGCGCTCAGCGCGATCGTCCACCTGACGCTCGACGAGCGCTACGGCGAGCTCAGCGATCCGCAGATCGCCCAGTTCGCGGGCATCTCCACGGAGGCGTTCCACAAGCAGTTCGCCAACAAGGAGGCGTGCTTCCTTGCGGTGCTCGACGAGTTCGTCGCCGAAGCGATGGCGTCGGTCAAGCGCTCGATCGAGCCGGCGTCGTCGTGGCCCGAGGCCGTCCATCTGGCAGTCGGCGCGCTGGTCGAGTACTTCGCGGCGCACGAGGCGCTCAGCCGGCTCGCGTTCATCGAGATCTTCGACGTCGGCCCAGGCATGGTCGGGCGGATGACGCGCTCGATCGAAGACTTCACGAAGCTGCTCGACGAGCTCGGACCGGAGGCGCGCCGGGGTCCGCTCGTCGCGCGCGAAGCGACGACCGGTGCGATCTGGGGGATCGTCTCGGCCTACTCTGCGCACGATCGCGTGCGGCAGCTACCGCAACTCGTCGACCAGCTCACGTTTCTCGTGCTCGCTCCGTACATCGGCCCGAAGCCGGCGATGGAGACGATCGAGGCAGCGCGCAAGCCGCTGCCGAGCGGTTACTGAGCTCGGCGCCGGCAGCACGGTCGCAGGTACGCGCGCACGCTCGGTCGCTCGCGCTCGGCATCTGCAAAGGTGACGCGCGATGACCGTGCCGCCGACCTCCTCGCCCGCCACGCCCAAGCGAGTTGCCCCGCGCCGTGTAGGCCACAAGGGCGCCGACCTGATCGAGCCCGGCAACACGCGCGCGAGCTTCGACGCGGCGCTGCGCCACGGTGTCGACATGATCGAGCTCGACGTGCTCTCGGAGCGCACCGACGGCAGCGGCCGGCTGCTCGTCGGGCACGATTACGAGGATCTTCGCGCGCGCGAGCCGCTGAGCTTCGACGAAGCGCTCGAGCACCTCGCCTCGCAGCGCTTCGCCGCGCTCGAGTTCGACATCGACGTGAAGATCCCCGGCTACGAGCTACGCGTCGTCGAGGCGCTGCGCAAGCACGGGCTGATCGAGCGCAGTCTCGTCAGCGGGATGTTCCAGGAGGCGCTCGCGCGGATTCGCGCAGCCGAGCCGGCGCTGCGCCTCGGCTGGTCGGTGCCGCGCGTGCGTCGCGATTACACGACGGACATGCTCACGGCGATCCCGGCGCTGGCGGTCCTCACCGGCTACCGCGCGACGCTCCCATCGCGTGCGCGCAAGGCGCTGCGCGAAGGCCGCTACGACGCGATCATGGCCCACTGGCGCGTCGTCACGCCCACGCTTGTCCGCGCCGTGCGCGAAGGCGGCGGCGAGCTCTACGTGTGGACGGTCGACGACGCGGCGCGGATCGCGAAGCTGACGGCGCTCGGCGTCGACGGGATCATCACGAACGATCCGCGGTTGTTCGTAGACGACCGTTGACCCGCGCCGACCGTCTTGGCGCCAACCGTCTCAAGTGCTCAGCCGATCAG
Source organism: Solirubrobacteraceae bacterium (assembly GCA_035552575.1). GTDB lineage: Bacteria > Actinomycetota > Thermoleophilia > Solirubrobacterales > Solirubrobacteraceae > Palsa-744. The sequence continues at coordinate 32,334 of DASZLB010000165.1, forward strand.
GCAGCTGGCGGCGGAGAAGCCTTCGGGGTCTGAGCCGGCAAGGCTGACGCGCCCGGCGCTCGTCGCGCGCGAGGCCTGCGCGATGACGGTGCCGCGGCGGCGCCACTCGAAGTTGACGACGCCGCGCAGCGTGAAGGCCGGCTGACCGGCGACAGGGTTCAGCTGGAAGCTGCGTCCGGCCTGGCGCGCCGACGCGCCTGTGCCGACGTTCGTGTACGCCTCGGCAGCGCCTTTCGTCAGGTCGACCCATGCTTTCGTCGTCGTGTTCATGTACTGCAGGCGAAAGCGCATGAACATCGCGTCGTGCGCGACGTGGTCGCCCGGCATCGAGCCGCGGATGCCGATCGTGTCGGGCTGATCGGTCGCGTTGCACACGTCGATCGTCGCCCACAGGAGGCGTGAGCGCAGCAGCGACGCCGGGTCGCTCGCACGCGTGGCTTTCCTCGTCTGTGCGACAGCGTGAGCCGAGCGCGGCGCGAGCGTCAGCACGAGGCAGCTCAGCGCGAGCGCGACGAGCGCCGCGGGCGCGAGCGCCCGACACGGCGAGGAGAGCTTGACGAGCCGCTGTGACATGTATCTGAAGATACCTTCGGCGGACTCGCAGTTGCGGCGCGCACGCGCGCCGAGTCAACGCACGCGCGGCGTGTGATATGCCTGCCGGATGGCTGGAATGCGCTCAGAGGAGGTGGTGGAGCTTCTCGGAAACGTTCCGGTGTTCTCGACTCTGGTCCACGGCGATCTGGAGCGGATCGCGCAGTTCGCCGTGCCGCGCGAGTTCGAGCCCGGCGAGGTCGTATTTCGCGAGGGCGACGCGAGCGACACGTGCTACGTCGTGCGCGACGGACGCGCACGCGCGCTCCGTACGCACCGCGACGGGCGCACGCTGACGCTCGCGACGTTTGGCCCCGGCGACATCTTCGGCGAGCTCGCGCTGTTCGAGGACGAGAAGCGCTCGGCGACGGTCGAAGCGATCGAGCGCACGACGGCGGTCGCCGTGCTCGGTCCCGACATGCGCCGGCTGATGTCAGAACACGCCGAGATCTCTTCGCGTCTGGTGATCGCGCTCGGCAGGCGCTTGCGCGAGACGAACGAGCGCCTCTCGCGCCAGTCCTTCCAAACGGTGCAGAGCCGGGTCGCCGTCGTGCTTTCGGAGCTCGTCGACCAAGAGCTCGTCGATGGACAGCAAGGCGACGTGCTCGTGACCGCGACGCAGGCGGACCTCGCGCAGCTCGCGGGCTCCTCACGCGAGTCGGCGAGCCGCTTCCTCGCCGTACTCGAGCGCGCCGGCGTGATCTCGCAGGGCCGGGGCCGGCTGGTCGTCCACGACGCCGAGGCGCTGAAGCAGTATGTCTTCTAAGAAGTCGCGCGGGCGCCGCCGTGGCGGCAAGCGCCCTGCGCGCGAGCGCTCGGCCGGCGGCGTCGTCGTGCGCGGCGAGGAGGTCGTCGTGATCGTGCCGACGCGGCGCGCTTCCGATGGGTCACGCGTGCTCGCGCTGCCGAAGGGGCACATCGACCCCGGGGAGAACGCGCTGCAGGCGGCGACGCGCGAGGTGCTCGAGGAGACGGGCGTCGTCGGCGAGCCCGTCACCGAGCTCGGCGAGACACGCTACTGGTACCGGCGCGACGGTCAGACGATCCCGAAGTCCGTTTGCTTCTACCTGTTCTCATATGTCGAAGGCAGCACCGACGATCACGACGACGAGGTCGAGGAGGCGCGATGGCTTGCGCTGCGCGATGCGCAGAGCGAGCTGAGCCACACGGCAGAGCGCGAGATGGTGACACGCGCGATTGCGTATCTGGAGGCCGAGCGCAAAGACCGATAGCCTTGCGCTCCGTGCAGGTGCTCAACTTCTACTCGACGATCTTCGCCGACGAGCTCAAGCGAGGACGCAAGACGGCGACGATCCGCCTGGGCGACAAGTCGGGCAAGTACCGCAAGAACCAGCTCGTGCTGGTCACGATCGGCTACCAGCACTCGCCGCGCGAGCGCATCTTCGAGGCGGTGATCGACACGGTCGAGGTTCTGAAGCTCGCCGATCTCTCGCCTCGCGACATCAAGCACGACAATCCGGAGTTCCGCCGCCACGAGGAACTGATCAGCTTCCTCGAACAGATCTACGGCCGTAGCGTCTCGCCGGAGGAGGTCGTCACCGTCGTTCGCTTCTCGCAGATTCGCGACACGCCGACGGGGATGACCGAGGCGATGAAGGGCTTCGGCGGCGCACAGAACTAGGGGCGCGGGCGGCAATCGCCCGCCGCAGCGCGTGCTTCGGGCAGTCCTGGCCGTACATCCGCCGGCACTTTGCCTTTCGAGTGCCAATTTTCCTTGATAGGGCCCCGGATCGTCTATATATTCAAGGAAACCGTTGGCACTCTCGGCTGAGAGTGCCAGAGGCGCTCCGTCCCACGGCTAGAGGCCGAGAACGTGGCGAGCGCCCGAAGCACTCTCTAGATGGAGGTATGACAAATGAAGCTCAAGCCCCTGGGCGATCGTCTGATCGTGCGGGCAATCGAGGAGGAGCTGACGACCGCGAGCGGTCTCGTGCTTCCCGACACTGCCAAGGAGAAGCCGCAGAAGGGTGAGGTCATCGCCGCCGGCGACGGCCGGCTCGACGATGACGGCAAGCGCATCCCGCTGGACGTGAAGAAGGGCGACGAGGTCCTCTACAGCAAGTACGGCGGGACCGAGATCAAGATCGACGGGGAGGACCTGCTCGTGCTTCGCGAGTCTGACGTCCTGGCCCTCGTCGAGGCATAAGGAGACTTACGAGAATGGCTAACAAGGAAATCAAGTACAGCTCCGAGGCGCGTTCGGCGCTCGAGGCGGGTGTCGACGCGGTCGCGAATGCGGTCAAGGTCACGCTCGGTCCCAAGGGTCGCTACGTCGTGCTCGACAAGAAGTTCGGCGCGCCGACGATCACCAACGACGGTGTCACGATCGCACGTGAGATCGAGGTCGAGGACGTCTTCGAGAACCAAGGCGCGCAGCTCGTGCGCGAGGTCGCCACGGCGACGAACGACGTTGCCGGCGACGGCACGACGACAGCGACCGTGCTCGCCCAGGCGATCGTCCGTCAGGGTCTGAAGAACGTCGCGGCCGGTGCGAACCCGCTGGCGCTGAAGCGCGGCATCGAGAAGGCTGTCGAGCAAGTCGTCAAGAACATCGCCTCGCAGTCGAAGGAGGTCTCCGGCAAGGACCAGATCGCCCGTGTGGCAACGATCTCGGCCGGCGACGAGGAGATCGGCGACGTCATCGCCGATGCGATCGAGAAGGTTGGCAAGGACGGCGTCGTCAACGTCGAGGAGGGCCAGACGTTCGGCATGGACCTCGAGTTCACCGAGGGTATGCAGTTCGACAAGGGCTACATCTCGCCGTACATGGTCACCGACCAGGACCGCATGGAGGCGGTGCTCGAGGATCCCTACATCCTGATCGCCAACTCGAAGATCGGCTCGGTGCGCGACGTGTTGCCGGTGCTCGAGGCAGTGATCCAGTCCGGCAAGCCGATCCTGATCATCGCCGAGGACGTCGAGGGCGAGTCGCTCGCGACGCTCGTCGTCAACAAGCTGCGCGGGACGTTCACCGGCGTGGCCGTCAAGGCGCCTGGCTTCGGCGACCGCCGCAAGCGGATGCTCGAGGACATCGCGATCCTGACGAACGGCGAGGTGATCACCGAGGAGATGGGTCTGAAGCTCGAGAACACCGAGATCAAGCAACTCGGGCGGGCACGCCGCGTCGTCGTCGGCAAGGACACGACGACGATCGTCGACGGCGCCGGCGACGCAGCCGCGATCAAGGGTCGGATCAACCAGATCAAAGCCGAAATCGACAACACCGACTCGGACTTCGACCGTGAGAAGCTGCAGGAGCGCTTGGCAAAGCTCTCCGGCGGCGTCGCCGTGGTGAAGGTCGGCGCGGCTACCGAGACGGAGATGAAGGAGAAGAAGCACCGCGTCGAGGACGCGCTGCAGGCGACGCGCGCGGCGCTCGAGGAGGGCATCGTGCCCGGTGGTGGAGTGGCACTGCTCGAAGCCACCTCAGCGGTCACGGTCGACTCCAACGGCGCGTCAGTCGACGGTTCGGACGATGAGCGCACGGGAGCACGCATCGTGCTTCGCGCGCTCGAGGAGCCGCTCCGCCAGCTCGCCGAGAACGCGGGGCTCGAGGGCTCCGTCGTCGTCAACGACGTGCGCAAGGCAAAGAAAGGTCAGGGCCTGAACGCCTCGACGAACGAGATCGTCGATCTCGTCGCCGCAGGCGTGATCGACCCGGCGATGGTCACGCGCTCGGCGCTGCAGAACGCGGCGTCGATCGCGAAGAACATCCTCACGACAGAGGCGATCGTCGCCGAGCTGCCGGAAAAGGAAGGCGCTCCGGCCGGCGGCGGGATGCCTGACATGTCGGGGATGATGTAGCTCCGAATTCAGGATGCAGTGAGCTCGTCTCAGACGACGAGCGCCAGAGGGCCCGGCATCTGCCGGGCCCTCTGCGTTAACGCCGCCGCGCGCGACAGGCCACGCGATGCTCGCCGCCGCGAGCCTCTCTGGCGGCTTGTCTCCAACCCCTAAATCGCGGTAGCTGTGTCTATCTTCTGCGCCGCGTCACGGGTGTTCGAGGACTGCTGAAACCGCTTGAATAGCAAGCGATTCACGTCGCGCGAGGAGCCACGACGGCGCGGCTGACGGTCTGCTCGCCGGCTCCGCGGAGCAGAGGAATTGCGCTGTGGGTGGCGCCCCACTATCAATGCGGAGACTCGCCGGCAGCCATGGCGGGTCGCGGAGCACCAGTACCTTAATCGGTGAAAGGACCGGTCTTAAACATCGGTGATCCGGGTTCGAGCCCCGGCTGGTGCATGGCGGTGAATCCACGGCCGGCCAGCTGACGATGACCAATCTTTTTGACCACATCGAGAACCTTGGCGCGTCCGGTGAGGCGGCCGCGTGGGCCGCGCGGACGCCGCGGCGCCCGCAGGACGACTATGACGTGATGCTCGTCCCGCGCTCGCCGCGGTGGCAGAGCGACGAGGCCTCGCAAGCGGCGCTCGAGCGGCTCGGCGCTGAACCGTGGGTCGAGCGTGTGCTCGTCGAGGGCGACTCCGTGCGCCTGCTCGTCGCCGACTCGTGGATCGAGCGCACCGGCGCCGCGCTCGAGGCCGGCGGCGGATCGGAAGCGTCGCTGTCGGACCTCGGGCAAGGCCGGCGCATCTCGGTGCAGTTCTGGGACGCGAACGCGACGAAGGCGCTTCACGTCGGGCATCTGCGCAACCTGACGATCGGCAACGCGCTCGCGGCTGCGCTTTCGCAGGCCGGCGCGCAGGTCGAGCGTCGCAGCCGGATCTCCGACCTCGGTCGCGCGATGGGCGAGGCGATGGCCGGCGTGATGCAGAGCGGCCACGGCGCCGACGCGTGGTCGGACGGCGACGTCAAGAGCGATCACTTCGTCGGCGAGTGCTACGCCGACTACGTTGCATCCGCTGGCGTCGTGGCAGTCGGCGCGCCCGATCAGGCCGAGGACTCGCTCGCGCGCGAGGTCGAGGTGCAGGGCGACGCCGCCGACCAGTTGATCAAGCGCGTCCTGCAAGGCGACCGCGAGGCGCTCGAGCTGTGGTACCGCACGCGCACTTGGGTGATCGCCGGACAGCGCAAGACGCTTGCCCGGCTCGGGATCGCCTTCGACCGTGTCCTGTTCGAGTCCGACTTCCTGCGCGAGACGGTCGAGCTTGCCGAGCACGGCCTCTCGAGCGGCACGCTGCGCCGGCGCGCCGACGGAGTCGTCGTCTACGCGACCGGGTTGAAGGAGCTCGAGGAGATGCCGCTCGTGCGCGCCGACGGGCTCTCGACGCAGCACATGCGCTCGCTGACGTATGCGCTGACGGCGCCCGAACTCGAGCAGATGACCTCGCTGCAGGTGACGGGCACCGAGTGGACGGCGCACCTGACGAGCATCCGCAAGCTGGCCGAGGAGCTGCGGCCGGGCTTGAACGTCGGCTTCCATCCGAGCCGCAGCATCTTTCACGGGATGGTCTCGAGCCAGAAGCGCACCGTGACCTCGAGCGCCGGCGCGCAGCTGATCGACGAGCTGACCGAGTGGCTCGACGAGCAGATCGACGCCGACGCGGCGCTGCATGCAGTTCGCCGCAGCCATCCGTTTCCCGAACGCCTCGCCGCGCAGGTGGCGCTCGGCTACTTCCTGCCGCATGCGACGACGCCCGACATCGACTTCGACCCGGCCGAGCTGCTGCGCGAGGGGAGCCTCGGCTGGGACCTCGCGCGCGCCCAGGCGCGGCGCGAGATGCGCCCGAACCCGCGCGCCGAGCGCCCGTCGCAGGACCCCGCTTATCGCTTCGCGGTCGTGCAGTCGGAGCTCTACCGCCGCCACCTGCGCCTCGCAGTCGATCGCTTCGACCTGCGGCCGCTGGCGCTGTACCTGCGCCACCTCACGCAGTGGCATCTCGAAGCCGTGCGCGGCGAACACGTCGAGCGCGTCGTGCAGACGCTGCTCGAGCGCAGCGCCCGCGGGCTCGGCCTGGAGGCCGCGTGATGAGCACGCTGCTCGTCGACAACTACGACTCCTATACGTACAACGTCTTCCACCTGCTCGCGGCCGTCTCCGGCGAGGAGCCGATCGTCGTGCACAACGACGCGATCTCGTGGACGGCGCTCTCGCGATGGGACTTCGATGCGATCGTGCTCTCGCCGGGTCCTGGGCGCCCGCAGCGCTGGCACGACTTCGGCGTGTGCGCCGACATCCTGCGCCATTCGGAGATCCCGGTGCTCGGCATCTGCCTCGGCCACCAGGGCATCGGCAACCTGCTGAGCGGGATGGTCGGCGCCGCGCCGGAACCGATGCACGGTCGCCTCAGCCGCGTCCAGCACGACGATCGCGGGCTGTTCGCGGGCGTGCCGCAGGGCTTCTCCGTCGTGCGCTACCACTCGCTCGCCGTGAGCGGCTCGCTCGGTCCGGAGGGGCGCGTGACGGCGTGGACCGACGACGGCGTCGTGATGGGCATCGAACACCGCCGCCGGCCGCTGTGGGGCGTGCAGTTCCACCCCGAGTCGATCGCGACCGAGCACGGGCGGCGGATCGTCGAGAACTTCTACGACAGGCTCGAGAACCGGGCGCGGGCGCGGACGCAGTCGCGCCGGTTCAGCTCCGCGCCGGCGCCGACCGGTTTGCCCGACGCCGGCGCGGCGGACGACGCGCCGCTGAAGCTGCGTGTCCGCTCGATTGCCGGCGAACCTTCGACGGAGTCGTTGTTCGAGCGCCTGTTCGGCGAGCTCGAGCACGCCTTCTGGCTCGACAGCGCCGATGCGCCGACGCGTCTGGCGCAGTGCTCCTACCTCGGCACATCGGCCGGTGCCGAGCGCTGCGTGCTCGAATACGACGTGTACGAGAAAGCTGTGACGGCGCATCGCAGCGGCGGCACGACGCGTGAGCTCGCCTCGATCTTCGACGTGCTCGACCGCGAGCTCGCGGAGCGCAGCATCGAGTCTCCCGAGGCGCCCGCGAAGGGACTGCTCGGCGGCTTCGTCGGGTACCTCGGCTACGAGTGCAAGGCCGACTGCGGCTCGCCGAACGCGCATCGCTCCGACGTGCCGGACGCGCTGATGATGCTCGCAAACCGCGTCGTCCTCGTCGATCACCTCGCCGGCCGCACCGACCTGCTCGTGCTCTGTCGCGACGGCGACAGCGAGGCCGAGCGCTGGCTCGAGCGCGCCGAAGCGACCGTACGCGAGTTGCTCGAGCAACCGGCCGAGGAGGAGTCGCCTCGACGAAGCGAACCCGCGCAGGACGTCGATCCAACCGAGCAGGTCAGCTTCAGCTGCGGGCGCGGCCGCGAGCAGTACCTCGCCGACATCGCGCGGTGCCAGGGAGCGCTCGCGGCCGGCGAGTCCTACGAGGTATGTCTGACCGACCAAATCTCGACCTCGGCGAGCCCCGAGCCGTTCGAGCTCTATCGCGTGCTGCGGCGCACGAACCCGGCTCCGTTCGCCGCCTACCTGAAGCTCGGCGAGCTCGCAGTACTGAGCTCCTCGCCCGAGCGCTTCCTCTCGGTCGACCGCGAGCGCCGCGTGCAAGCACGACCGATCAAGGGCACGACGCGCCGCTCGCCGGACCCGGCCGAGGACGACGCGTTGCGCGCCGATCTGACGCACGACGAGAAGACCTACGCGGAGCACCTGATGATCGTCGACCTGCTGCGCAACGACCTCGGAAGAGTCTGCGAGGTCGACAGCGTGCGCGTGCCCGAGCTGATGGTCGTCGAGGACTACGCGACCGTGCATCAGCTGATCTCGACTGTCACCGGTGTGCTCGAGTCCGAGCGCTCGCCTGTGCAGTGCGTGCGCGCATGCTTCCCCGGCGGCTCGATGACGGGCGCGCCGAAGCTGCGCACGATGGGGATCATCGACGAAACGGAGCGCGTCGCGCGCGGCGTCTACTCCGGCGCGATCGGCTACTTCTCGCTCGACGGCAGCGTCGATCTGAGCATCGTCATCCGCACGATCGTGCTGCGGCCCGGCGCGACGACGATCGGCGCCGGCGGTGCGATCGTGATGCAGTCCGATCCGCAGGAGGAGTTCGACGAGATCCTGCTGAAGGCGCGCGCGCCGATGCGCGCGATCGCGCAGGCCGTCACCGGCAGCGCCTCGCCCGACGCCTGGACCGTCGAGCTCGAGCCGCACTTCGCGGGACTCGAGGCAGCATGAGCCGCGTCGCTCAAGCCGGCTTGGCGCCGCTGCCGCAGACGAGCTGGCTGATCCGTCGCGCATCGCGCAAGGACGTCGCCGGCGTCGTCGTCGCCGTGCAGGAGCTGCTGCTCGAGCTCGGCGGCTCGCCGCCGGGCACGTTGGAGCTCGAGGAGGTCGTCCGCGAGCTGATCGGCGACCGCGATGCGGGGGCCGTGCTCGTCGCGCGCGCCGGCGAGCGCGTCGTCGGGCTGCTCGCCGCGAGCTGGCAGCTCGCGATGCACGTGCCCGGGCACTACGGCCTGATCCAGGACCTGTGGGTCGACTCGGCCTGGCGCAGCCGTTCGATCGGCGCCGACCTCGTGACCGCGCTCGTCGACCTCGCGCGCGAGCGCAGGTTGACGCGGATCGAGGTCGGGCTGCCGCGCGAGAGCTTTCGCCGGATCAAGGCGACCGAAGGCTTCTATCTCGACAACGACTTCATGCCGATCGGATCGCGCATGCGGCTGACGATCCAATGAGCAGCGGGCTCGAGCCCTATCGCCGCCGGCTCGACGAGATCGACGAGCAGGTCGCTCGGTTGCTCGGCAAGCGCTTCGAGGTTTGCCGCGAAGTCGCCGAGTACAAGAGCGGGCACGACATCGCGATGATGCAGCCTGGCCGTGTCGCAGAGGTTCGCGCGCGCTATCTCGCGCGCGGCGCCGAAGTCGACCTTCCGCAGGACTTCACGGCGGCGCTGTTCGACCTGCTGATCGCCGCGACCTGCCGCATGGAGGACGAGTTGATGGGTACTCCCGAGCACGAGCGGGCAGACCCGCGCGCGCTCGCCTCCAGCGAAACGGGCCGATCGTGATCCGGCCGACGTTCATCACGCTCGGGCCTCGCGGCACGTGCCACGAGAACGCGCTGCTTCACTACCTCGACTTCCAGGGCATCGACGAGTTCGAGCTCGTCCTCGTCGAAGACCTGCTCGCGGCGGTCGAGCAGGTACGCAGCAAGCCGCACACGTTCCTGGTGCAGTGCAGTGCGCACGTGCAGGTGCACCTCGTCACCGAGCGCTACCACGAGGACGTCTTCGTGATCGACACGTTCCTCTACCCGACGAAGGAGCTCGCGCTGCTCGTGCGCACCGACGTCGAGAGCCCGCAGAGCCTCGGCATCGTCTCGGCGACTCGCGGCTACCTCGACCTCGAGCGCTGGGGCACCGTGATCGACGAGCCGTCGAAGCCCGTCGTCGCACGCCATCTGCTCGCGGGCGCGTACGACGCCGGGCTGACGCATCTGCACCATGCGCGCGAACACCCCGAGCGGCTGCGCGTCGAGGAGGTCTATGGCGCCGTCGATACGACATGGGTCGTCTACGGACGGCACAAGCGCTTCAGCGGTGAGGTGATCGCCCAGCACAACCCTTGGCTGTTCACGGGCGCGGAGGAGACCGCGCCGGCCGTCGCGGCTTAGCGCGAGCCCGGGGGCTGCGCGAAGCCTGAGTGGCCTTGGAGGCCGAGCCGAACCGCGCCGCGATCCGAGCGTGACGCCTCGGCGTGCGCAGCGCGCGACTCCGCAAAGCGCCTGTCCAGACGCGATTTTGTCGCCTTCGCGCGAAGTGCCACGAACAGCGCGAGCGACGCCGGCCAGACGAGCACAACCAACAGGATCACCATTCGCGCGAGATACCCCTGAAGAAGCGTCCTAAACCGCAAATTACGTCAGCTTGATCGCGGCTCGGCAGGTCATCGCTCGAGCGGGATGACCTGCCGTCGTCCCTGGCGTGGCGCTATTCGACGGCGCTCGCCGGGCGCGGTCCCTCGCCGACGTACTTCGCCGTCGGGCGGATCAGCTTCGCCTCGCGCTTCTGCTCGAGGATGTGCGCCGACCAGCCGGCGACGCGCGCGCACGTGAACAGCGGTGTGAAGAGGTCCGGCGGGACTTCGGCGAGGTCGAGCACGACGGCCGACCAGAACTCGACGTTCGTCGCAAGCACGCGATCGGGACGGCGCGCGTGCAGCTCCGCGAGCGCCGCCTTCTCGAGCGCCTCGGCCGCCTCGAAGCGCGGCGAGCCCAGTTCCGAGGCGGTCCGCCGCAGCACGCGTGCGCGCGGGTCTTCGGCACGGTAGACGCGGTGGCCGAAGCCCATCAGCCGATCGCCGCGGTCGAGCGCGTCAGAGACCCACTTCTCGGCGTCCCCGCTCGCTTCGACTTCCTCGAGCATCTTCAGCACGCGCGAGGGCGCGCCACCGTGCAGCGGCCCCGAAAGCGCGCCGACAGCGCCCGACAGCGCCGCCGCTACGTCAGCGCCCGTCGAAGCGATCACACGCGCGGTGAACGTCGAGGCGTTCATCCCGTGCTCGGCTGCAGAGACCCAGTACGCGTCGATCGCCTTGACATGGTCCGGGTTGGCCTCGCCGCGCCAGCGAATCAGGAAGCGCTCGGGAATCGTCTTGCCTTCGTCGATCTCCGACTGTGGCACGGGCGGCTGGCCGGCTTCGCGCGCGGATTGCGCGACGAACGAGAGCGCCATCACGGAAGCGCGCGCGAGGTTGTCGCGAGCCTCCTCGTCGGTGATGTCGATCAGCTGGCCGAAGCCCCACTCGGGCGCGAGCATCGCGAGCGCCGACTGCACGTCGACGCGGTGGTCGCCCGAGCGAACCGTCAGCGAGTGCGGTTCGGCGGGCGGCAGGCCCGGATTGAAGTGGCCGTCCACGAGCAGGCCCCAGACCTGCTCGTAGGGAATGTTGCCGACGAGCTCTTCGATGTCTACGCCGCGGTAGCGCAGTGCGCCACCCTCTTTGTCGGGCTCTGCGATCTCTGTCGCAAAGGCGACGACTCCTTCGAGGCCCGATTGGACCTCCGGTGCTGTAACCGCGCTCATGGCACTCGCTTTCTGAGCTTGATGCTTGACGGGAAGCTGCCTTGTGGGCAGGCCTCTATCGTCGCAGGAATCGGCACGCCAGTAGGCTGCGAGGCCGGTGGAAGCCGTGCGCGAAGGCGCGGTGAGCCGCGTCAGAGGAGAGGCCTTGAGCGACAGCGATCTGATGTTCCGCAGTGCGAGCGAGCTGGCGAGCATGGTCCGCGCCGGCGAGGTCTCCGCACGCGAGCTCGCCGAGATCTCACTGGAGCGAATCGAGCAACTCAACCCGGCGCTCAACGCGTTCGTGCAGGTAGACGCCGACGGCGCCCTCGCCGCGGCCGAGCAGATCGCCGCGGGCGACGAGCGACCGTTCGCCGGCGTGCCGATCGCGATCAAGAACAACCGGCCCGTCGAGGGACTGCGGCTGACCTACGGCTGCGAGCTGATGGCCGAGCACATCGCAGCTTACGACCACAACATCACGCGCCGCCTGCGCGAGGCAGGCTTCGTGATCGTCGGCACGACGACGCTGCCCGAGTACGGGATCCTGCCGGTGAGCGAGGCGCGCATGTTCGGACCGACGCGCAACCCATGGGATCTCGAGCGCACGCCCGGCGGCTCCTCCGGCGGCGCCGCGGCCGCGGTCGCGGCCGGCCTCGTGCCGGTCGCGCACGGCAACGACGGCGGCGGCTCGGTGCGGATCCCGGCCGCATGCTGCGGGCTCGTCGGCCTGAAGCCCTCGCGCGGGCGCATCTCGCCTGCGCCGGAGCTCGGCGACTCCTCGCTGGGGATCGACGGCGTGCTGACGCGGACCGTCGCCGACACGGCCGCGATCCTCGACGTGCTCGAGGGCTACGAGCTCGGCGACGCGACGTGGGCGCCGCCCCCGTCCGAGCCGTTCGCGGCGGCTGCCGCCACGGACCCCGGCAAGCTGCGGATCGCCGCGACGACGCTGCCGCCCGTCCCCGGCGCGAGCGTCGATCCGCTCGCGGCTGCGGCCGTCACCGACGCGGCCGAGCTGCTGCGCTCGCTCGGCCACGAGGTCGAGGAGGTCGACCCGCCATGGCAGGACGACTCGCTGAGCGGGTTGTTCGGCGCCGTCTTCTCGAGCCAGATCGCGCTGTCGATCGCCTACTCCGGTCGCGTCGCCGGGCGCGAGCCGACGGCCGAGGACATGGAGCCGATGAGCTGGGCGATCTACTCGATGGTGCTGAAGCTCGGCTCGATCCCGTCGATGGGCGCAGCCGTCGCGCTGCAGTCCTTCGCGCGCAAGCTCGTCTCCTTCCTGAGCCCGTATGACGCGCTGCTGACGCCGGCGCTCGCCGAGCGCCCGCTGCCGCTCGGGACGCTCGACACGCATGCCCCCGACCCGATGTCGACGTTCTCGCGCTCGGGGCTGTTCACGCCGTTTACGCCCGTGTTCAACGCGAGCGGTCAGCCGGGCATCTCGCTGCCGCTCTATGAAGGCGCCGACGGGCTCCCGCTCGCCGTGCAGATCGTCGGGCGCCCCGCAGGCGAGGCGCAGTTGCTCGCGCTCGCGGCGCAGCTCGAAGCGGCGCAGCCATGGGCCGAACGCCGGCCGGCGCTCGCTCGTCCCGCCGGTCAGACGAGCTGACGGCGAGAGAAACGTTGCTTGCCGAATGCACGATGCTCTCCTAGCATCGCGTGCTGTCGACTGACCGAGGTCGAGCTTTGGCCGACGAGCAGTCGCCTCGGGCCCGGGGGCGGGCGCCCGAGAAAGTCTTCATCAGTGGGGATGACGACTGGCCGGTATCGGGGGCACGAGAAAGCGAGGCGACCGCAGGACGCGCAGACCGATAGGAGTGGAACCGGGCGCCGGCGATCGGGTCGAGCGCTCGGCGCCGCTCGGGTCTCGCGCGCGTGCGACGTCTCAGCCGACGCCGAGCACCGCGGGCATGCGCTGCGGTGAGACGCCGAGCGCCTCGACATCGGCGGTGCCGCGGGTCGAGAGCATCGGCACCTCCATCAGCTCGGCCTCGTCCCACGTCGCAAACGCGCTCGGCCCGGATATGCGCTCGAGTACGCGCAGCGTGCGCGAGACGATCGGTGTCGGCACGTGCACGAGCGCGCGCCGTCGGTGCAGCGAGCGCAGCACGATGCGCACGAGATCGTTGTGGCTGAGCGTCTCCGGCCCGGCGAGCTCGTAGCGCGATCGCCGCCGCCGCTCGCCGCCGCGCCGCTCGTGCTCGGCGCCCGGGCTCTCGCCGCCGGCGACGCCGCCTGCGCTCGTGCCGTTCGACGGCATGCGCGCGCCTCCTGGACGACCGCGCAGCACCGCGACGACGCAGTCGGCGACGTCCTCGGCCCAGATCGGCTGGTACAGCGCGCGGCCGCGTCCGGAGACGGGCATCACCGGCAGCAGCGCCAACCGTTCGAGCAGCGTCAGCCACGGGTCGCCCGGTGCGTAGACGATCGACGGCGCGAAGACGATCGACTGCAACGTCGCCGCTTCGACCGCTTGCTCGGCGAGCGCCTTCGCGCGGAAAAAGCGCGCGCGATGGTGCGTCGAGGCGTCGAGTGCAGAGAAGAACACGAAGCGCTCGACTCCGGCGCGCTCGGCCGCCTGCACCATCCGCCACGTCGCGATTCCGTTGAGCTCCTCGATCGAGCCTTGCGGCTGATCGCGGATCGACGCGGCGAGGTGCACGACCGTCCGCACGCCGCGCATCGCGTTGCGAAACGACGGCGGGTCGGTCAAGTCGCCGAGCGCGATCTGCACTCGCACGCGCTGGGCGCCGAGCCTGCGCGGGTCGCGCACGAGGCAGCGCACCTGCTCGCCTTCGGCCACGAGCCGGCGCAGCAGCGCCGAGCCGACCAGCCCGGTTGCGCCCGTGAGCAGCAGCATCGCCCAAACCTAGCGGAGATACGTCGGGCCGAGTGGGGTCGCTCCCGGCCAGGATCGAGCGGGCGATCATCTACGATGAGCCTTCTCCGGACGGTCGCCATCCCTAAAATACGGCGCTGGTCCGAACTTCCCCGCAGCGCGAACCAACCGCAAACAACCAGGAAAGAAGCGAATGGCCTACGTGATCGCAGAGCCGTGCATTGGCACGAAGGACAACTCCTGTGTCGAGGTGTGCCCTGTCGACTGCATCCACCCGACGCCCGACGAGCCGGGATACGACAGCGTCGAGATGCTCTACATCGACCCCGAGGAGTGCATCGACTGCGACGCCTGCGTCGAGGCCTGCCCCGTGGACGCCTGCTTCGCTGAGGACCAGCTCCCGGACGAGTGGCAGAAGTTCACGCAGATCAACGCCGACTACTTCGCCAACGGCGCCAAGTAGGACGGATCGAGCACGTCGAGGATCGGCACGCCGGCGACGGCCGATCCGATCAGCTCGCGTAGCGCCTGCGAGTCGAAGCGGTGCGATTGCGGCGCCACGGGGTTGACCGTGATCGCCTTCAGCTCGATCGTCTGGAGCACCTCGATCGAGATTCCCTGACGCGCGTACCAGCGCGGGCCGCGGCGCGATAGGAAGACCTTCGTCGGGTCGCCCGCGACGATCCGCAGCTCGCGCCCGGATCGCTCCGTGCGCGCCGCGAGCAGGCCCTCGAGGAAGCGCTCGCCGAGCGCGCCCTCGACGGCGAACGTGCTCACTTGCGAATGCTCGCGCAGCGCCGCTGCGATCTCGGCCGGCTCGGCGTTCAGCACGAGGCGCCGCTCGAGCGTGACCCAGTCGGCCGCGGGCGGATCGCCGCCGCTGTGCGCCCCGCCGCGCTCCGTGCCGGCCGCGAGCGGCAGCCTGACGAGATCGACTGCGTCGCTCGTCGCCGTGACGACCGCTTCGATGTCTTCGCTGAGGATCGCGCCGGTCGCCATCACGAGCGCTTCGGCGACCGCGGGCGAGGACGCTGCGCGGCGGTCGATCGCGCCGTCGATCAGCACCTGCTCGGCACCGAGCGCGAGCATCTCCTCGCTCACCGTGTGGAGGTCCGCCGCCGCGCTCGGGCCGGCGACTTCGATCGCGCCCGGCTCGGACAGGCGCGCCAGCACGACTTCGCCGAGCGGCGTGCGGATGCCCGTCTGCGTCAGCCGCTCGTGGGCCACGCCGCTCGCTCGCAGCAGCGCGCCTGTCGTCGCGACGAGGCTGCCGCGCTGCAGCTGCACGCGCGGCTTGTCGATCCGCGCGTCGATCACGTCGTGCTCCTCGCCGTCGCGGCCGATCGAGGTGACGCCAACCTGCGTGCCGGACGTCGCATGCTCGCGCAGGATCGCCGCGAGCGTCTCGGTCTTGCCCGTGTTCTTCGCCAATCCGACGAGCGCGAGCGTGCGCGTGCCGGCGAGCAGCCCGCTCAGCCGCGCCGGCCCCCCGTCAGCCATCCGTATGCGGCGGCGCTGCCCCGTTCGAGGACGTCGTGTGCGCCGCCGCGTGCGCGGGCGCCGCATCCTCCTCGCCCGTTCGTGCCGCGAGCTCGCGGACGATGAAGCTCGCGACGTGGTGCGGGTACGTGCCCTTCGAGAAGCCCGCGTCGAAGCCGAGCTCCTTCGCGAGTTCGTTCGACACGCGCGGGCCGCCGCAGGTGAGGATCATCTGCTTGCGCCGGCCCTCCGCTTCGACCATCTCGACGAGCTCCGTCAGGTTCGCGATGTGCAGGTTCTGCTGAGTGACCGTCTGCGAGACGAGGATCGCATCCGCGTCGAGGTCGATCGCGCGCGATACGAGCACGCTGTTGGGCACTTGGCTACCGAGGTTGTGCGTCTCGAACGCCTTGTAGCCCTCGAGCCCGTGATGGCCGTGGAAGCCCTTCAGGTTGAGCATCGCATCGATCCCGACGCTGTGAGTGTCCGTTCCCGTCGCCGCGCCGACGACGACGATCGGCCGACCGACCGTGCGCGCCGCGAAGTGCTCGATCTCGTCCTCGGACATGTACTCGATGTCGAAGCCCTCGTCGCTCAGCGACGCGTAGTCGACCGTCTGCGCGGACTCGCCGAACATGACGAAGTACGTGTATCCGTCCGTCAGCTCCTGGTAATGCACGACCTCCGGGTGCGTAAAGCCCATTTTCGCCGCCCATTCCTGCGCGGCCTTACGCGCCGCGAGGCCGTATGGCACCGGTAGCGTGAAGCTGAACTGCACGATTCCGTCGCCGAGGTGATCTGCGTACGGCTTCACGCGCGAGAGGTCGACTTTGCGCCCGGCGCCCGCACCCGTTCCCGCGGCGCCGGCGCCCGCCCCGTTCGTTCCGTTCGCGCTGTGCTCAGGCAAGGCTCGACGCTCCGCGCATCAGCTCGTTCGCGGGATTGACGTAGCCCTCGCCGACCTCGACGATCCCCTCCGTGCCGCGGCCCTCGTCGATCTGGCGCGGCACGTCGCCGAAGACTCCCTCGCCGAGCGCCGCGAACAGGCCGTTCTCGGCGATCCGCTCGAGCAGCGCGTGCGCGCCGGCGAGCACTTCCTGCGCGCGCGTCTGCACGATGCCGCCCGCCTTGAACTCGATCTCCTCGCCGAGGTCGCGCGCGGCGTCGAACACGTACTTGACGTTTTCCATGCCGATCACGCGGTCGTGCACGTGCGGCGTGAAGATCCCCTCCGTCGGCACGCCGATCGTCTGGATGCCCTGGCCCGTCGCGATCGTCACGAGGTTGAACAGCGAGTCGGCCGCGTGCGTGCGGAACAGGTTCCCGTCCATGTGACGCGTCGGCGGCATGTACTTGACCGGGCACTCCGGAAACAGCTCGCGCGTCAGCTGCGCCTGCGCCCACTCGTAAAGCAGGCTGTTGACGACCGGCGTGTCGATCTCGAACGCGTCGCCGAGCGCGATCTGCTCGTCCGGCACGCCCGAGTCGAGCGCGAGCTGGCGGTTGATGAACTGCGATGCCGTCACCGACGGCGCCGCCTCGATCGCGTCGGCCGTGCGCAGGTAGTTGTCCTCGCCCGTGTTGATCGTCACGCCGAAGTAGCCGTTGATCATCCGCGAGACGCGCTGGTCGATCAGCCCGCGCACGGGGTTGATGTCGCGGTAGAGGATCCCGTACAGCGCATCGTTGACCATGTTGTCGAAGCCCTCGATCGCCCCCATCGCGGCGATCTCCGGCATGCACAGCCCCGAGCAGAAGCTCGACAGGCGCACGTAGCGTCCGTGCTGCTCAGACCACTCGTCGAGCGCCTCGCGCATGATCCGGAAGTTCTCCTGCGTCGCGAACGTGCCGCCGTAGCCCTCGGTCGTCGCTCCATACGGGACGTAGTCGAGCAGGCTCTGCGCCGTCGAGCGGATCACCGCGATGATGTCGCCGCCGGCCTGCGCGACGGCGAGGCCGTGGACGACGTCCTCGTAGACGTTGCCCGTCGCC
>DASZLB010000166.1:0-6512 GCA_035552575.1 Solirubrobacteraceae bacterium
GCTCGGCGACGTATGCGACGCGCAGGCCGTCGCCGCGTTCGCGCGCGAGCACGAGATCGACATCGCGATGATCAGCGCCGACGAACCGCTCGAGGCGGGTGTCGTCGACGAGCTGCTCGCGCAGGGGACTGCCACCGTCGGGCCGACGCGCGCAGGCGCCGAGATCGAGTGGAACAAGGCGTTCGCGCGCGAGCTGCTCGCCGAAGTCGCCCCCGAGGCGACGCCGCAGGTGCGCGTGATCCGCAGCGCGGGCGAGGTCGCCGAGGCGATCGCTTCGTTTGGCGCGACGCCGGTCGTCGTCAAGCCGTCCGGGCTGACCGGAGGCAAGGGCGTCAAGGTGATGGGGCCGCATCTGGCGAGCCACGCCGAGGCCGGCGATTACGCGCGCAGCCTGCTCGCGCGCGCGAAGCAGGGCAGCTCGGTCCTGATCGAGCAGAAGATCCTCGGCGCCGAGTTCACGATCCAGGCGATCAGCGACGGCAAGACGGTCGTCTTCCCGGCCTCGACGTACGACTACCCGTTTCGCTTCGACGGCGACGAGGGCCCGGGCACGGGCGGGATGGGGTCGCTGACGAGCGCCGCGCCGATCCTGCCGTTCATGACGAGCGAGCACTACTCGCAGGCGTGCTCGATCGTCGAGCGCGTGATCGAGCGTCTCGGCGCCGAAGGCCGGCGCTTCACGGGCGTGATGAACAGCGGCTTCTTCGCGACCGCCGACGGCGTGCAGGTGATCGAGTTCAACGCGCGCTTCGGCGACCCCGAGTGCATGAACATCATGAGCCTGCTCGAGGGCAGCTGGCCGCACGCGATGGAGCGCATCTGCGCGGGCGCGCTGAGCGCGGCCGACGTGCCGCTGAGCAGCGACGCGTCGCTTGTGCTCTACCTCGTCTCGCCCGACTACGCGCTGCCGCGCGAGGGCGCGCCGAAGCCCTATCAGTTCGAGCTCGACGTGCAGGCGACCGAAGCGGCCCACTGCGAGGTGTTCTTCTCCTCTGCCGAGCACGTCGCGGCCGACACGTACCGCACCGTCGGCACCTCGCGCGCCGTCGCGCTTGCGACGACGGCGCCGACGCTCGGCGCCGCGCACGAGCGGATCCTCGCGCGCGCGAGCTCCGTCGGCGTGCTGCAGTGGCGCCGCGATGTCGGCGACGAGCGCTACCTCGACGGCCTGCGCGAGCTCGTCCACTCGGCCTAGCCGCCTTCGTGCAAGGATGGCGCTGTGATCGTCGAGACGGCCAGCAATCCGCAGTTCCTCTCGAACACGTACCTCGTCGCCGACGGCGACGGCGGCCCGGCATTCTTCGTCGACGCAGGCGGTCCGGTCAAGCCGCTGATCGCGGCCGCCGAGCGCCTCGAGCTGACGCCGACGCACGTGCTGCTGACGCACCACCACTACGACCACGTCTGCGACGTCGACGAGCTGCGCGAGCGCTGGCCCGAGATCGAGGTCGTGATCAACCCCGTCGAGGCCGACCTGATCAAGGCGGCAGCCGAGGAGAACGGCGGCGAGGCGCAGGGCGTCGAGTCGATGGGCGCGATCGAGGCTGGGCAGACGCTGCGCTTCGGCACGCTCGAGGTTTGCCCACTGAGCACGCCCGGACACACTGCCGGAATGCTCTCGTTCCTCGTCGGCGACCGCTCCGGCCTCGCCGCCGGCGTCTCGGCCGAAGTGCGCCCGCGCCGCGGCTCCTCGACGGCTTCGCCGGGCGGCTTCAGCGGCGGTCAGGCGGTCGTCTTCACCGGCGACACGCTGTTCAGGAACTCCGTCGGCGGCGTCAAAGCGCCGGGCCACACGACGTACACGGACCTGCGCGACTCGATCATGGGCACGCTGATGGAGCTCGCGCCGGAGACGATCGTCTACCCGGGCCACTCCGAGGCGACGAGCGTCGCGCAGGAGTGGGACTCGAACAGCTTCATCCGCGTCTGGCGCGGCCTCGATCCGGAGGGCGCCGAGCCGTGCACGGCGCTTGGCGAGCCGGCGACGCTCGTGCTGCTCGGCCAGGACTACGACGGCGGGACGAAGGCCTGGGTGCGCTGGGCGGACGGCAAGGACGACATCGTCCCGGGCTCGCGCGTGGAGCGAAACGGCTAGAACGGCCGGCCGTTCGGCTGCCGCGATGCGGCGGGCGCCTAGGATGCAGGGGATGGCACGCGAGAGCGAGAAAATCCCGACCTCGCGCGTGCGACGCACGGCGACCGTTGCCTCGCTCGCGGCGGGGGAGGCCGTAAAGCAGTTCGGCACGCGCGCGGCGAACGTGACGCGCGGCGAGCAGGCCGCCGAGGAGGCGATGGCCAAGCGCCAGCTCGAGACGGCGAAGCAGATCGTCGCGGCGCTCGGGACGATGAAGGGCGCCGCGATGAAGCTCGGTCAGGTGATGTCGTTCCTCGACATGGGCCTCGTCCCGGAGCAGCACCGCGAGGAGTTCCAGCGCGAGCTCGCGAAGCTGCGCGACGCGGCGCCGACGGTCTCGTTCAAGCAGATGCGCAAGGTCATCGAAGACGACCTCGAAGAGCCGATCGAGGAGGTCTTCGCGTCGTTCGAGCAGGAGCCGATCGCGGCGGCGTCGATCGGCCAGGTCTATCGCGCGACGCTGCACGACGGGCGCGACGTCGCAGTCAAGGTTCAATACCCCGGCGTGGCGACGGCCGTCCGTGCGGACATGCAGAACCTCGACATGATCATGCGCCTGCTCAAGCGGATGACACCGGGTCTCGACGTCAAGGCGATCACGAAAGAGGTCCGCGAGCGGATCGTCGAGGAGCTCGACTACGAGCTCGAGGCGCAGAATCAGCGCTCGCTGGCGAGGATCTTCGCCGGGCACCCGTTCATCGTCGTCCCGGAGGTCGTCAGCTCGCTCTCGCGCGAGCGCGTGCTCGTCTCGGAGTTCGTCGCCGGTGTCGGCTTCGAGGAGCTGAAGGGTCGCTCGCAGGCCGAGCGCGACCGGATCGGCGAGATCGTCTTTCGCTTCTTCCTCGGCTGCCTCTACCGCCACCGCCAGTTCTCGGGCGACCCGCACCCGGGCAACTTCCTGCTGCTCGGCGACGGCCGCATCGCGTTCCTCGACTTCGGCCTGTTCAAGCGGCTCGAGTCGGGCCCTGTCGACCTCGAGCTCGCCGCGCAGCGCGCCGTCTCGGAGCGCAACGCGACGGCGCTGCACAGCCTGCTCGCGAAGTCGGGGTTCCTGCCGGATCCCGACCGCGTCGACGCGGAGCACCTGCTCGACTTCATCCAGTCCGCGATCTGGTGGTACACGAGCGACGAGGTCGTGCAGCTGACGCCGGAGATCGCCACGGAGGTGATGATCGAGAGCTCCGATCCGCGCTCGAGCCACTTCCGTGAGATGCGCCACCAGGACATGCGCCCGGAGCACCTGTTCGGCCGGCGGATGGAGATGCTGACGCTCGCCGTGCTCTCGCAGCTGCGCGCGGAGGCCAACTGGCACCGGATCGCGCGCGAGTGGATGTACGGCGATCCGCCCGTGACCGAGCTCGGTCGCCAGGAGGCCGAGTTCTACGGCCGCACGGGCGTCGGCGCGCGCTGAGCGCGCAGGGACTGGCAATCTGAGCCGCTCGCCTGGATAATCCGGCGATGCGGGGCGAGACGGAGCGAGCGATTCGCGATCAGCGGCTGTCGGTGATCCTCGACGCGCTCGCCGAGGCCGTGACGATCCGCGCGCAGAACAACCACCTCGTCTACGCGAACCCGGCAGCGCTCGAGCGCCTCGGCTTCTCCTCGAGCAAGGAGCTCCGCGAAGCCGACCCGCGCGAGCTGATGGGCCCGTGGGAAACGCGAGACGAGCACGGGCAGGAGATCGCGATGGACGACCTGCCGTCGGTGCAGCTCTTGCGCGGCAAGCAGCCGGAGCCGCTGCTGCTGCGCGCAGTGCATCGCGAGACCGGCGAGGAGCAGTGGTCGCTGTTGAAGGCGACCGCCGTGCGCGACGCGAACGGCACGATCGAGCTGGCCGTGACGATCATCGAGGACGTGACGCAGCGCCGGCGAGCGTCTTTGCGGATGGAATTCCTCGCGCGCGTCGGCGACGTGCTGGCCTCCTCGATGGACTACGAGCAGACGCTGCGCAACGTCGCGGGCCTCGCCGTGCCGTTGCTCGCGGACTGGTGCGCCGTCGACCTGTTCACCGAGGAGGGCGGGCGCGAACCGGTTGCGATCGCGCACGCGGACGCGGACAAACTTCGCACGGCTGCTCGACTGCGCGCATACGAGCCCGATCGCCTCGATCCCGAGCGCGGCCTCGGCCTGGTGCAGCGCACCGGCGAAGCGCAGCTCTACACGGAGATCCCCGACGAGCTGCTCGTCGGGGCAGCGCTCGACGAAGAGCATCTGCAGCTGCTGCGCGAGGTCGGCATGCGCTCGGCGCTGATCGTGCCGCTCGTGATCCGCGAGCGCACGATCGGCGCGCTGACGATGGTCAGCTCCGACTCGGGACGCCGCTTCGATCGCGGCGACCTCGACTTCGCCGAGCAGATCGCCTCGCGTGCGGCGCTCGCGGTCGAGAGCGCGCGCCTGTACAGCGAGCGCTCGGAGATCGCGCGCACGCTGCAGAGCAGCCTGATGCCCGACGCGGTCCCGCCGATCGCCGGCTGGGACGTGGCCGCGCTGTATCGCCCCGCCGGCGAGGAGAACCGCGTCGGTGGCGACTTCTACGACTTCTGGGAAGTCGACGGCGACTGGTTGATGATGATCGGCGACGTCACCGGCAAGGGGGTCGCGGCCGCGGCCGTGACATCGCTCGTGCGCTACACGGCGCGTGCCGCGTCGGAATACGACGCGCGCCCGGCGCAGGTGCTCGCGCGGATCGACGCGGCGCTGCGCCGCCGCCCGTCGATCTCGCTGTGCACGGCGCTGTGCCTGCGGATCTCGCCCGACGGCGCGGCGACGCTCGCCGTCGGCGGGCACCCGCTGCCGGTCCGGATCGGCGAGCACGGCGCCGCGGAGGTCGGCGAGCACGGCACGCTGCTCGGCGCGCTCGCGCGCACGCGCTGGCCCGAAACGAAGCTCGAGCTGCGCCCGGACGAGACGCTCGTCGCCTTCACCGATGGCGTCACCGACACCGTCGGCGCCGGCGGCGAGCGCTGGGGTGCGACGCGGCTCAGCGCGGCGCTTGCGCAGGCGCACGGCCAGGCCGCCGCGTCGGTCCGCGAGCGTCTCGTCGCCGAGCTCGAGGGCTTCGAGGTCGGCGCGCAGGCCGACGACACGGCAGTGGTGATAATGCGGCTCGCCGGCAGCTCGAACGACGATCGCGAGGATGCGCGATACGCGGGGGGCGTCGGAGCCGCGCAAAGCGGGTAAGGGGGAAACGTGCCGGGTACGCCTTTTGAGATAAACGTCGTCCGCGACCGAGCGAGCGCGACGGTGACGCTCGCGGGCGAGCTCGACATCGCCACCGTGCCGCGCGTCGAAGAAGCGATCGAGGCGACGCTGACGGACGAGGTGCAGCAGCTGACAGTCGATCTCAGCGGCCTCGGCTTCGTCGACTCCTCGGGCCTGCGGCTGTTCATCGTGCTCGACCAGCGAGCCGCCGAGCAGGGCTGGGAGTTGCGGCTGCTGCGCCCCGACGCGCAGGTGCTGACGGTCTTCCAGGTCAGCGGCGTCGAGGAGAACCTGCCGTTCGTCGAGGACGCGAGCGTCACGTGACGGCGCACCCCTCCGAAATGACCTCGTCAGGCAACAGCAGGCGCTCGCTGCGAGTCGAGCTCGAGCTCGAGCGCAGCGTCGACGCGCCGGCGATCGCGAGGGCCGAGATCGCCGCGCGCTGTCGCGAGCTCGGCCTCGGCGCGCCGCTGTGCCAGTCGCTGATCCTGCTCGTCTCGGAGGTCGTCAGCAACGCCGTGCGCCACTCGGCGGCCGACGCGAACGCACGCGTTCAGCTCGTGGCGACGTTCGGCGAGCGGACGATCCGCGTGATGGTGACCGACGCGGGCGTCGGCTTCACGCCGCGCCCGCGCGATCCGGCGCGCACGGACGACGGGTACGGCCTGTATCTGCTCGAGAAAGTCGCGGCACGCTGGGGTGTCGAGTCGCGCGGCGACACGAAAGTCTGGTTCGAGCTGCCGCGCGAGGCCTAGCGCGGCGGGCGGCGCGAGCCGCTGCGCGCGGCGCCGGCGAGCACTCTCACAGCACTTGGATCTGCACGAGGCTCGTCGTGCCGGGACGGCCCGACGGCAGCCCTGCGGTGATCCCGACGCGCTGCCCGCTCTTGCACCAGCCGAGCTCGACGACGCGTCGTGCGGCGTCGGCGATCAGCGCCTCGGTCGTCTCGTGGCGCCGCATCGAGGCGGCCTGCACGCCCCACATCAGCGCGCAGCGCCGGACGGTCTCTTTGCCGGGCGAGAGCGCGTAGATCGGAACGGTCGGGCGGTGCGCGGAGACGAGCCGCGCGGAGCGCCCGGACAGCGTCGGCACGATCAGCGCGTCGAGGCGCAGCTCGCGCGCGGCGAGGCTGAGGTTGTGCGCGATCGTGTACGCCGGGTCGGACTCGGTGCGGCGC
>DASZLB010000167.1:0-7308 GCA_035552575.1 Solirubrobacteraceae bacterium
TCGGCCGGGTTCATCCCGGAGATCTTCACGTAGCCGCCGAGCGGGATCACGCCGATCCCGTAGACCGTCTCGCCGCGGCGCACTTTGACGATCATCGGCCCGAAGAACAGCGAGAAGCGCTCGACGCGCATCCCGACGGCCTTCGCGACGGCGAAGTGACCGAGCTCGTGGAGGATCACGAGCGCGGTGATCCCGAGCGCTGTCAGCAGCCAGCTCATCGCCTCAGTGTCGCATGCGACCCAGCCCGCCCCGGCGGTTCGCCGCAGGCAAACAATTATTTATAAATAATCTTTCAGCGCAAGCTCGCGACGAGGTCGGCTGCGACGTCCCGTGCCTGCCGGTCGGCCTCGTACAGCGACTCGAACGCACGCACCGGCTGGGAGCCGAGCTCGTCGAGCGTCCGCTCGATCACCTCTGCGATCTCGAGGAAGCGCAGGCCGCCGTTGAGGAACGCGTGCACGGCGATCTCGTTTGCGGCGTTCAGCACGCACGGCGCCGTCCCGCCGGCGCGCGCCGCCTCACCGGCGAGGCGCAGGCACGGGAACGCGTCGAGGTCGACGCGCTCGAACGTCAGCTCGCCGACCTGGACGAGGTCGAGCGGCTCGATCGGCAGCTGCGCGCTCTCGCCGCTGTGCAGCGCATAGGAGATCGCGATGCGCATGTCCTTCGGGCCGATGTGCGCGAGCATCGCGCCGTCGGCGAGCTGGATCAGCCCGTGCACGAGCGACTGCGGGTGCACGACGACGTCGATCCGCTCATACGGCGTGCCGAACAGGTGATGCGCCTCCATCACCTCGAGGCCCTTGTTCATCAGCGTCGCCGAGTCGATCGTGATCTTGCCGCCCATCGCCCACGTCGGGTGATCGAGCGCCTGCTCGACCGTCACGTCCGCGAGCTCAGCGCGCGTGCGACCGCGAAACGGACCGCCGCTGGCGGTGATCGTCATCCGCTCGACCGCGCCCGGCGGCTGGCCGGCGATCAGCTGGTGCAGCGCCGTGTGCTCGGAGTCGACTGGGATGATCTGCGCGCCCGTCGCCTCCGCGAGCGCGCCGACGAGCTCGCCGCCGACGACGAGCGACTCCTTGTTCGCGAGCGCCAGGTCGATGCCCTCGCCGAGCGCCGCGACCGTCGGGCCGAGCCCGGCCGAGCCGACGAGCGCGTTCAGCACGAGATCGGCGCCCGACTCGACGACGAGCCGCACGAGCCCTTCGGCGCCGCCGAGCACCTGCCCGTCCGTCCACGCCTCGGCCGCACGCGCGGCCGCGTCCTCGTCGGCGAGCGCGATCCGTCCGACGCCGTGCGCGCACGCCTGCGCGACGAGCTCCTCCCACGAGCGCTCCGCCGAGAGACCGATCACCTCGAGCTCGTCCTCGCGCGAGCAGACGTCGAGCGCCTGCACGCCGATCGAGCCGGTCGAGCCGAGTATCAGCACGCGCTTGCGCATCGCCCGGGACCCTACGACGTCTCGCCTAGACGTTCCATGCAGAACGCGAAGAGCCCGGAGAACCGGGCTCTTCTTGCTCAACACTGGCGCGCTTGCTGCGCGCTCGGCGCGTGCTACGCCTTGGATCTTCTTCGCAGGAGATGCGATGGGGCGGCCACGGAGGCAACCGCCCCACCGTCGAATCTCAGCTGCGTGCGATCCTCGACATTCCGGCGGCGACTAGCTCATCCGCGGGTCGACGTACAGACCCGACAGGTGAAAGTCGCTGCTCCTCGTCGTGTTCGCGTAGACGAAGCGCACTTCGCGAGCGCCTTCTTCGCTGCCGCCCAGCTGCGGCTTGACGTTGAACGGGCTCGACAGTTCCCAGCCCTTGCCCGGCTTCGCGTTGAGCACGCCGACCGGCTGGCCGGCCGGGCCCGTCTTCACTGCTGCGTAGTAGACGCCGACGATCACGCCGCCGCTGCCCTGCACGTCTTCGACGTAGGCGCGTGCCGTCGGGTACTGCAGCGTCACGCAGACGGGCGGACTGACCGCGTAGGAGCCGCTCGGGAGGTCGAGAACCCCGCCCGAGCTGCCGTCGGGACGCGTCCCTTCGACGATGCTCGCTCCGTTGTTCAGTTCCCAGCCTTCGTTCGGGCCGTTGAATTCACTGCCTTCGACGAGCGTGTAGTAGTTCGAGTCCTTCAGCGCTTCGAAGGGCTGCGAGAAGGTCTGCCCGGGGCAGACCGCGAGTTCGGCGCTGACCTTCGCCGGCGCTTCCTTGACCTGAGCAGCTGCCGGCGCCGAAGCGACGGCCGTGGCGACGGCCGGAGCCGGCGCCGATGCGACTTCCGCGAGCGGCTGCTGCTTGGCCGCGAGCGACGGTGCTGCAGAAAGCGCGAGCACGCCGAGGGCGATACCCGCTGCGCTGCCGAACTTACCTGCGAACTTCCCTGCGATCTTGCTTGCCGTGGGGCGAGACAGAGTCATTGCATCCTCCGTGACGTTCCACTGGCGACCGAGCTATCTCGTCCTTGAGACCTCTAGCTTTGCGTCCCCGCCTCACGACGGGTTTGCCTTTTTCAGTGCTTGGTGGGTTTCCTTACAAGGGCACTATCGGGGCACGCCGGCTGCACCTTAAGGACGACGGACGTATGTCCGATCGGGCTCAAGGCGCGGACGAGCAGCCTGTCCTCTCCTGGGCTTGATCTTCAAGTCCACGCGCGTATACGGGCGATACAGACCCCGACGCCATGTCTGCACACGCAATGCAAGAGGCCGAGCGAGCGCGCGAGTTCCACGCGCGGCTTCGCCGCCCGATGGACGCGACGCACCGTCTCACGGCGGCGCTCGTCGGCGGCGGCTTCCTCGCCGCCGCGATCGCGCTCGCGCTGCTCGGCGGCGTCGGCAGCTTCTCGCTCGCGACAGCCGCGCTGTACGTCGTCGCGATCGCCGTGGCCGGGCACGTCCGCTTCGACGTCGGCGCGGGCTTCACCGTGCCGACGCAGGTCGTCTTCGTGCCGATGCTGTTCGCGCTGCCGCCGGCAATCGTGCCGCTGCTCGTGCCGCTCGCGCTCGCGCTCGGGATGGCGCCTGGGATCGTGCGTCGCGAAGCCTCGCCGAGCTGGCTGCTGACGACGCTCGGCAACAGCTGGTTCGCGATCGGCCCCGCGATCGTGCTCGTGCTCGCGGGCGTCGACTCACCGATCGGGCATTGGGGCGTGCTGCTCGGCGCGCTCGCCGCGCAGTTCGCCTGCGACTTCGCCGCGAGCGCCGCGCGCGAGCGAATGTACGGCGGCCTTGCGATCGGAGAGCTCGTCGCCGAGTACCGCCCGGTCTACGCGATCGACCTCGCGCTCTCGGCGCTCGGGATCGCCGTCGTGCTCTCGACGATCGCGACGCACAGCCAGCTCGCGCTCGTGCTCGTCGCGCCGCTGTTCGGCATGCTCGAGCTCTTCTCGCACGAGCGCCACGAGCGCCTGCGACAGCTCGCCGAGCTGAACGACGCCTATCAGGGCACCGCGCTGCTGCTCGGCGACGTCGTCGAGGCCGACGACGCCTACACGGGCGAGCACTGCAAGGGCGTCGTGCGCCTGTCGCTCGACGTCGCGCAGCAGATCGGACTCGCGGCCGACCGCCAGCGCAACGTCGAGTTCGGCGCGCTGCTACACGACGTCGGCAAGATCGCCGTCCCGAAGGAGATCATCAACAAGCCCGGCGAGCTCGACGAGGACGAGTGGGCGATCATCAAGACGCACACGATCGAGGGGCAGCGAATGCTCGAGACGATCGGCGGCTTCATGAGCGAGATCGGCCGGATCGTGCGCGCCTCGCATGAGCGCTGGGACGGCAGCGGCTATCCGGACGGGCTGAGCGGCGAGGCGATCCCGCTCGAGGCGCGGATCGTCTCGGCGTGCGACGCCTTCAACGCGATGACGACGACACGCTCATACCGCCGAGCGATGTCGCTCGAGGACGCCGCGGCCGAGCTCGAGCGCTGCGCCGGCACGCACTTCGACCCGGCGATCGTCAAGGCGCTGCTCGCCGTCGCGCACGTGCCTGCCGCCGACGCAGCCGAGCCCGACGACGCAGCCGATGAAGCCGAGCCGCTCGAGCAACCTGCGCTCGTCCCGACGGCGCCGCCGGAGCGGCTCGAGGCGGCTCAGACGAGCAGCTCGCGGACGGCCGCGATATCGGCGTCGCGCTGAGTGAAGCGCGTCAGGTCGGCGTCGCCGGCGGCCGACTCGGCCACGTCGCGGCGATGCGCGTCGCTGCGCCGCTGCACCTCGCCGAGCGCGACTTCCGCGTTCGACGTCGACCATTTGTTCGCCATCTTCGCGGCGCGGCCGACGTCGCCTTCGTCGAGCGCCGCCTCGAGGTCGTCCGCGCGCTGGTCGTCGTCTGCGTTCACGGCCGTGACGCTACAGCAATGGCCTGCATGTCGGGGCGGCGACGCTTCGAGCCGCGCGTGCTGCTCGAACGGCCCGAAGCTCCACACGCATAAGCGCACGCCGGCGCGGGTATGGCTTGTACGGGTACACCGAGTCGACTCAAAGGAGCAGCAGTGTTCAAGAAAGCGTTCGAGCTCGTCACGTTGAAATGGCTGTGGGACCGTCGCGGCGGAGGGCGGCGCAGATAGCGCTGCGCTGCCGCAGCGCTCGGCTCGCACGCGCATGAGCGGCGAGCTCGAGCGCCTGCGCGCGGAGTACCGCCCGGCGCACGGCGAGCTCGAGCTGCTGCTGCTCGGCGAGTCGCCGCCGCCGGGCAGCGGCTTCTTCTACCTCGCGCGCTCGACGATCTTCACCTGCACGCGGCGCGTGCTCGTCGAGCAGCGCGACTTCCCGAGCGACCCGGGCGCGTTCCTGCGCGCGTTCGCGGCGGCCGGCTTCTTCCTCGATGACTTCTCGCCGCGGCGCGGCGATCAGCCGGCGAGCCGGCCCGCGGATGCCGACGTGCGCGCGAGCGTCGCGCGGATCGCCGACACGATCGGCGCCGAGGCGCCGCGCGTCGTCGTCGGCGTGCTGCAGCGGATCGAGCGCCTCGTCGGCGAAGCCGTCGAGCAGTCGCAGCGTCCCGATACGCCGTGGATCTGCCTGCCGTTTCCGAACTGGCGCAGCGACGGCACGCGCAAGGCGTTCGAGTCCGCGCTGCGTCGCGTGATCGAGGACTTCAGCCTCGGCGTGTGAGGCTCATGCGTAAGCTGCCCACACGTAGTAGCCGACGACGGCCGCGAACAGCACTG
The DNA here is from genome assembly GCA_035552575.1 of Solirubrobacteraceae bacterium. Taxonomy (GTDB): domain Bacteria; phylum Actinomycetota; class Thermoleophilia; order Solirubrobacterales; family Solirubrobacteraceae; genus Palsa-744. The sequence continues at coordinate 5,166 of DASZLB010000167.1, forward strand.
CATCGAGCCGGTCGAGCGCTCCGCCGTGCGCGCCGAACAGCCCGCCGGAGTCCTTCGTGCGAGCCTCGCGCTTGACGAAGGACTCGAACAGGTCGCCGACGGGCGCGACGAGCGCGATCGCGATGCCGATTACGATCGCGTGCGTGCCGGGCAGCCATTCCTGGTAGCGCCCGGCGATCCAGACGCCGAGCACGGTGCAGAGCATCCCGATCAAGAGCCCCTCGACGGTCTTGTTCGGCGAGATCGCCGGCGCTAGCGGGCGTTTGCCGAACATCCGCCCGCCGAAGTACGCGCCGGTGTCGCCGAGGAACGTACCGACGAGCACGTCGATGACGATGCCGAGCCCGTGCGGCAGGCCGCGCAGCAGCACGGCGTGCGCGAGCGCAAGGCCGATCCAGTAGATCCCGAGCAGCGTGACCGCGAGGCCGCCGACGCTCGGGCGCGGCTGCAGCATCGTCAAGCCGAACAGCAGCGGCAGCGCTGCGACGAGCACGAGCAGCACCTGGAACTGATCGCCGTAGTTCGCCGCGATCAGCAGCGCCGCGAGTGCGATGAAGCCGGCGAGCCGCACCGGATGCGCGCGCTCGAACATCCCGTACAGCTCGTGCAGGCAGAAGCAGCCGAGCACGAACAGGCCGAGCGTGAAGATCAGCCCGCCCTCGATCACGAGGAACAGCGCGACGGCGATCGCCGGCACGGCCGCGAGCAGGCGTGCGCCGAGATCGGACTGCGAACCGCCGTCGCCCTGCGCGCGCGGCCGACGGCGGCGAATCAGCGGATCGCGCGGCGGGCGCCGGTGCGAGCCGCGCGAGCCGGAAGGCCCGCGCGCGCCGCCCGAGGCTGAGCTCGCGGATCCACGCGAGGCGCGCGTTCCCGCACCCGATCCGGCGCCGGCGCGCCGCGCGCGGTTCGCGCGGCCGCCTGGAGTGCGCGCGCTGCTTGCCATCAGCGCGCCGTCACCGCGCGCCGAAGCGCCTGCGTCGCTGGGAGAACTCGGCGAGCGACTCGCGCAGCGCCTCGCGCGAGAAGTCGGGCCACAGCTCGTCGCGGAAGATCAGCTCGGCATAGGCGGACTGCCACAGCAGGTAGTTCGACAGCCGCTGCTCGCCGCTCGTGCGGATGATCACGTCGGGATCGTGCATCTCGGGCGCGTAGAGGCACGCGCGGAAGTCCTCCTCGGTACCGCCTTGAAAGCGCCGCGCAGCATCGAGGATCTCGGCGCGCCCGCCGTAGTTGAAAGCGACGAACAGCGTGATCAGCTCGTTCTCGGCGGTCAGCGCTTCGGAGGCCTCCATCCGCTGCACGAGCTCCGCGGAGATCCCGTCGCGGCGGCCGATGAAGCGCATCCGCACGCCTTCGGCGTTCAGCTCCGGCGTTTCGCCGGCGATCCGCCGCGAGAACATCTCCATCAGGCCCGCGACCTCCTCGGCCGGCCGCGACCAGTTCTCGGTCGAGAACGAGTAGACGGTCAGCTCCTCGACGCCGAACTCGGCTGCGTCGCGCAGGCGGGCCTTTACGGTGTCTGCGCCGGCATTGTGACCTTCGTTGACGGAGAGTCCGCGCTCGCGCGCCCAGCGCCCGTTGCCGTCGGTGATGATCGCGACGTAGCGCGCCGTCGGCTGCCCCTCGGCCTCGGCCTCGCGCTCGGGGTCACGCTCGACCGCCGCGGAGCGGCCGTTCGCGGACGCCCGTTGCTCGGCGGCCGCCATCAGACTTCGAGGATCTCTTTTTCCTTGGCCTTGAGCACCTCGTCGAGGTCGCTCACGCGGCTGTCTGTGAGCTTCTGCAGCTCGACCTCGGCGCGATGCTCGTCGTCGGAGGACGCCTCACCCTCGGCCTTCAGTTCGCGCAGCTGCTGCATCGTGTCGCGGCGCACGTTGCGGATCGCGATGCGGCCCTCCTCGGCGAGGTTCTTGACGACTTTGACGAGCTCGCGGCGGCGCTCCTCGGTCAGCTCGGGCACGACGAGCCGCACGACGTTGCCGTCGTTCGACGGGTTCAGGCCGACGTCTGACTCGTTGATCGCCTTCTCGATCAGCTTGATCGAGGACTTGTCGTAGGGCTGCACGCTGAGCAGGCGCGCTTCGGGCGCGGAGATCGTCGCGAGCTGGTTCAGCGGCGTCATCGCGCCGTAGTAGTCGAC
>DASZLB010000168.1:0-45573 GCA_035552575.1 Solirubrobacteraceae bacterium
AGCGCGAACATCTGGGTTGTCGTTGCGGTGCGCGGAAGTCCGGCTCCGATGACCTTCATGTCGTACCCCTCTTGTTTGGGATCGGTTCACGTCCCTCTCGGCGCGGTCACGGCAGCGTGACGGCCGAAAGTGCTGCTGTGCGGCAAGCGGCGACGGACGCGTCTCATGCGCCCGCGCTCTTTTGTCTCATCTTTCGAACTGTACCGCGACAGCTACCCGCAAATCCCCGCAAAACGGCTGTTTTCCGGGCATTCTTCGTGACTTCTTAGATCAATCGTCGGCGTACTGGACGGGGACGCTGTGCCACGCGCAGGCCGCTACCGGGGTGCGGAGGCCGTCAGCGGCTCGGCGTGCGGCGCGAGCTGCAGCGCCGAACCGAAGCCGACCTCCAGGCACGCGCCGCCGCCGGCGGCGTTCGTCGCGCGCGCGTAGCCGCGGTGCGCTTCGGCTGCCTGGCGCACGATCGCGAGCCCGAGCCCGGACCCTGGCAGCTTGCGCGCTCGCTCGGCGCGGTAGAAGCGCTCGAAGACCTTGCCGAGCTCGTCCTGCTCGAAGCCGGGCCCATGGTCGCGCACGCTCAGCACGCCGTCGCGCACGGAGACCTCGACGACGCCGCCGGTCGGGCTCCACTTGCGCGCGTTGTCGAGCAGGTTCGAGACGGCGCGGTTGATCCGCTCTGCTTCGCCGCGCACGACGGTCGGCTGCAAGTCGAGCGCGAAGCTCAGCTCGCCGCGCCGGCGCGCGCGCTCGACGGCGCCGGCGACGACCTCGTCGAGGCGCACGTCCTGGAGCTCCGATGGCGCGTGCGAGCCGCGCGCCAGCTCGACGACGTCGCCGACGAGCGCCGTCAGCTCGTCGAGCTCGTCGACGATGTCCTCGCGCAGGCGCACCTGCTCGGCCGCCGGCAGGCGATCGGCGTCCTCGAGCGTCTGGATGTTCGCGCGCAGCGAGGCGATCGGCGTGCGCAGCTCGTGGCTCGCGTCGGCGACGAGCTGGCGCTGCGCCGCGAGCGAGCGCTCGAGCGCGTCGAGCGTCGTGTTGAAACTGGTCGCGAGGCGCGCGAGCTCGTCGCCGCCGCCGGCCTCGAGGCGCTCGGACAGGTTCAGCTCGCCGGCGAGCGACTCGGTGCGGCGCGTGAAGCGCGCGATCGGCGCGAGCGCGGTGCGCGCGACGAGCGCGCCGAGCAGCGCGGCGAGCGCGATCCCGGCGATGCCGACGGCGAGCAGGATCAGCAGGATCCGGCTGAGCTCGTGGTCGACCTCGGTGAGCGGGCGCGCGATCATCACGGCGCCGCGCGGGCTGCCGGCGACGCCTTTGGTGCCGACGCTCAGCACGCGCAGGTGCGTGCCCTTGACGGTGCGGTCGCTGAGCGCGCGCCCGCTGCCCTTCGCGGCGATCGCCCGCTCGGCGGCGTTCGGCGGGATCTCAGGCGTTTTCCCCTGCCCGCGGGGCGCGTCGACGACCCCGGCGGCGGAGACGAACTGCACGTAGCCCGTCGCCGCGCCGAAGCGCGCCGGCTGGACGGCTTTCGGCAGCGGTCCCTGTTTACCGGCGTGCACGCGCAACGCCGGCGGCGCTGCGCGGCCGGGTAGGGCATTGACGGAGAACTTGCCGCCACTGTCGCGCAGCAGCGGCGCAGCCGCGACGAAGCCCTGCGCGCGCTGGGTCAGCGACTCGTCGATCTGCCCGCGCAGGTCCGAGCGCACGGCGAGGTACAGCCCGATCGCGGCAGCGAGCACGGCGAGCGCGACCGCGAGCCCGGCGACGCCGGCGATCCGCGTGCGCAGGCTCACGGCTCGCGCATCACGTAGCCGACGCCGCGCACGGTGTGCAGCAGATCGCGCGCGCCGAGCTCCTGCAGCTTGCGTCGCAGGTAGCCGACGTAGACGCGCAGCGCGTTCGATGCCGGGCCGAAGTCATAGCCCCACACGCGGTCGTAGATCACGCTGTGCGGCAGCACCTGGCGTGGGTTGCGGATGAACAGCTCGAGCAGCTGGTACTCGGTCCGCGTCAGCTCGGCGAACTGCTCGCCGACGCTCGCGCCGTGCAGCGCGCGGTCGAGCTTGACCTCCGCGAAAGACAGCTCGTCGGGCTCTGACTCGGGGCCGCTGCGGCGCAGCAGCGCACGCAGCCGAGCCTTCAGCTCGTTGACGTCGAACGGCTTGATCAGGTAGTCGTCGGCGCCCGCGTCGAGGCCCGCGACGCGATCGGAGATCTCTACGCGCGCCGTCAGCATCAGGATCGGCACGCGGTTGCCGAGCCGGCGCACGCGTTCGCAGACTTCGATGCCGTCGATCCCGGGCATGCCGATGTCGAGCACGACCGCATCCGGGACGGCCTGCGCGACGGCCTCGATCGCCTCGGCGCCGCCGTCGGCGCTCTGCACGTCGTAGCCGTCGAGCGTCAGCACGCGACGCAGCGCGTCGCGCACGGCCCGATCGTCGTCGACCACGAGGACCCTCATGCGATCGATTGTTGCGCACGCTGCGCATCTCGACAGCAGGCACCCGAGGACTCCTACGATGCTCTTACGCAAAGCAACGCTGACGGGCCGGGGCGCGCCGAGACCGCCGCGCTGGCGCCCGCTACTGTTGCGCGACGCAGCCGCGACGGAGACGGAGGATGCATGCAGAGGCCAGCGAGCGCCAAAGACGGGTCGAAGCAAACGCCGCCGCGCAAGCGCCCAGCAAAGGCGAAGCAGGCTGCCACGGCGGCGTCGACGCGCTCACGCCGCGCCGATCCGGACCAGCCGCAGTTGCGCAAGATGAAGCTGCACGGAGATCAGATCGCCTACCGCGTCGCCGGCAGCGGGCCGCCGCTCGTGCTGATCCATGGGATCACGTCGAGCTCGGCGACGTGGGTGCGCGTGATCCCGAGCCTCGCGCGCAACTTCACGGTGATCGCGCCGGACCTGATCGGCCACGGCGATTCGGACAAGCCGCGCGGCGACTACTCGCTCGGGGCGCACGCGAGCAGCATTCGCGACCTGCTCGTCGCGCTCGGGCACGAGCGCGCGAGCGTCGTCGGGCACTCGCTCGGCGGCGGCATCGCGATGCAGTTCTCCTACCAGTTCCCGGAACGCTGCGAACGCCTCGCGCTCGTCGACTCGGGCGGCCTCGGGCGCGACGTGAGCATCCTGCTGCGCGCGGCGACGCTGCCTGGCTCGGAGTTCGTGCTGCCGGCGCTCGCGGCGACACGGCTGCTCGACGCGGGCCGGCTCGCGGGAAGGATGCTCGGCAAGGTCGGCCTGCGCGCGCGCACGGACATCGAGGAGATCGCGCGTGGGCACGCGACGCTCGCCGATGCGGCGACGAGATCGGCCTTCGTCCACACGCTGCGCGCCGTCGTCGAGCCGAGCGGCCAGCGCGTCGACGCGTCGAATCGCCTCTACCTGGCCGCGCACATCCCGTTCCTGTTGATCTGGGGCGAGCGCGACTCGATCATCCCGGTCGCACACGGGCTCGCGACGCACGAAGCGCTGCCGAGCAGCCGGCTCGAGCTGTTCGCCGAGTCGGGGCACTTCCCGCAGCTCGACGAGCCGGAGCGCTTCATCGAAGTGCTCGTCGACTTCCTCGAGTCGACCGAGCCGGCGCCTCCGGGCGCCTGGCGCGAACTGCTCGAGCGCAGGTAGCTAGTCGGGCCTGACCTCGAGCACTACCTTGCCCGTCGCGCGACGCTCGTCGATCGCGCGCAGCGCCTCGGCGGCGCGCTCCAGCGGGAAACGCTCGCCGACGACGGGCCGCACGAAGCCGTCGTCGATCATCCGCGCGATCGCGGCGCCGATCTCGCGGTTGACCTCTGGCTTGCCCATCACGTAAGCGCCCCAGCCGGCGCCGATCACCTCGGTGTTGCCGAGCAGCAGGCGGTTGACCTTGACTTCGGGGATCGAGCCGCCGGTGAAGCCGACGACGACGACGCGACCGTTCTCGCGCAGCGAGCGCAGGCTGTCGGTGAAGCGATCGCCGCCGACAGGGTCGAGCACCATGTCGACGCCGCCGCCGGAGAGCTCCTTGACCTCGTCCTTCCAAGTGTCGCCGAGCAGCACCGTCTCGTCGGCGCCTGCGTCCTTGGCGACGCGGCCCTTCTGCTCGGTCGAGACGAGCGCGATCGAGCGCGCGCCGAGCGCCTTTGCGACTTGCAGCACAGCCGTCCCGACGCCGCCGGCGGCACCGTGCACGAGCACCGTCTCGCCGGCTTTCAGGCGCCCGCGCGTGACGAGGCAGAAGTAGGCCGTGTGGTAGTTGAGGATCAGGCTCGCGCCCTGCGCGTAGTCGAGCACGTCAGGCAGCGGGAACGCGAAGTAGGCGGGGGCGACGGCGACCTCGGCGAAGCCGCCGAGCGCGCAGAAGGCGGCGACGCGATCGCCCTCGCGCACCTGCGCGCCGGGCGGCGCGCTGCGCACGATGCCGGCGACCTCGCTGCCCGGCACGAACGGCAGCGGAGGCTTGACTTGATACATCCCGCGTGTTTGCAGGACCTCCGGGAACGAGACGCCGGCGGCGTACACGTCGACGAGCACTCCCTCGCCCGGCGTGAGCATGTGCGACGGCTCCGGGTCGGGCAGCTCGACGATCCGCAAAGCGCTGTCGGGGCCGGTTTCCTCGACGATCTGGATCGCTCTCATGCGGCGATTATGTCTGAAGACGCGCGAGACGTCCTCGGCGCGCCCGCGCCGGAGAGCCCGCGGCCGAAGCTCGAGAGCTCCGCGAGCGTCACGCTCGGCTGCGGCTCGAACACGAGATGAGCACCGCTGTCGAGCACGACGACGCCGCCGTGCGGCAGCTGCGCGCGCGCCGTGCGCGGGCCGGCGAGCAGCGCGCACTTCGCCCTGATCTCGGCCTCGAGCGCGCTCGGCGCGAGCGCCGTCGCCTGGACGATTCCCGTGAAGGCAGGACGTCCGCTCGCGGGATCGAGCAGGTGATGCGCCGGGCGCCCGTCGCCGTCGAGCCAGCTGCGCCGCGCGATGCCGCTCGTCGCGACGCCGCCCGATCGCAGCTCGAACGTGTGCAGCACGCTGCCGTCGAGCGGGCTCTCGACCTCGACGCGGCGTGCTGCGCCGGCGTCCCCGCCGAGCGCGAGATCGCCGGCGCAGTCGACGGCGAAGCTCCGATGCCTCGCCAGTCGCGCCGCGAGCACGTCCGCAAACAGGCCCTTCGCAAGACCGCCGCTGTCGATCTGCAGGCCAGGCGGCCGTGTCACGACGCTGCTGCGCAGATCGACTTCGAGCTTGCTCCACGCGCGTGCGCGACTCGCGCTCGCGGGCTTGCGTGCCGGTGCCAGCGCAAGCGCCCGCGCGAGCTCCAGCGGCTCACCGAGGTCGTGCTCGTAGCCGGCCGCCTGCAGCGGCTCGATCAGCGTCGCGTCGACGAGGCCGCCGGAGAGACGCCCGGCCCCGCCGATCGCCGCGACGAGCCGCGCCAGCAGCCGGCTCACGGGCACTTCGCGACGCCGGTCGGCGTTCAGCCGCGACAGCTCGCTGTCGGGCAGGAAGCGCGAGAACTGCTCGTGCCACAGCTCGAGCGATCGCCGTGCCGCGAGCGCCGCGGCCGAAGCCGAGCGCGTCGCGTCGGCGCCGCTGACGAGCACCGTGCAGCGGGAGCCGAAGCACGCGAAGCGCTCGACCTGCTCGTCGCGCGCCATCACGACTGCGACGTTCTCACGGCGCTTGGCGATTCGCCCGAGGAACTCGACCCGCTCGATTCTTCCGAGCCGGTCGATGCCGCGCTCGATCCTTCGCTTTCGGGCGATTCCGCGCTGCCGCTCGATCCGGCGCTGGCGGCTTCGCCGCTCGTTTCGCCGGTGGCCGCTTCACGGCTGCTCGCTTCGCCGCTGCTTGCTTCGCCGGCCGCTTCGCCGCTGCTTGCTTCTCCGGCCGCTTCGGTCGTGCTCGTGCTCGTGCTCGTCGATTTGCCGCTGCTCCCGCTCGTGCTCGACGCTTTGTGCACAGTCGAAGTCGAGCGCGCTTGCGACGAGGCCGACAGCGCGGGGTCGTGCCCGGACGCGAGCTGCACGTAGACGACGAGGAACAGCGCGACGAACAGCGCTGCGGTGGTCGCCGCGACCGAGCGCCTGATGCGCCGCGCGCGCCGGCGTAGCTCCGTGCGGCGATCTGCCGCGAGCGCCTTTGCTTGCGCCGGCGTCATCGCGTCGCTCCGACGCGAGGCGCGCCGGCGGGTTTCGGCAGGCGCAGCCAGCGTCCGATCAGCAGCACGAGCGCGGGCGCGACGACGATCGCCGTCATCGCGAGGAACCATGCCTGTCCGGCGTCGGTGCCCTCGCCGAGCGAGTGCGCGAGGCCGAGCACCCATGCAAGCGCCGTGAAGCGGTGCAGGACGCGCCAGCGCTGCACGCCGATCTTCGCGCGTGCGTAGTAGGAGAACCCGAGCGCGAGCATCGCCCAGAAGGCGACGATCCCGATCGTCGTCCACAGCGTCTCGTAGCCGCTGACGAACGGGATCGCCAGTTCGGCCGCGCCGAGGTTCAGGAAGCCGTCGCCGAGCAGCGTCAGCACGTGCACGAGCAGCGCGACGATCGTCGCCAGCGACAGTGCCTCGTGCGCGATGCGCAGATCCGCGAGGCGACCCTTCGCGACGCGCTTGCTCATCGCCAGCCCGACGCACACGGAGACGCTCGAGAGCAGCAGCGCGGCGCTGCCGGTGGCGCGGCTCGCTAGCCAGTACAGATGCGGCGTGACGGCGGTCGCGATGCTCTTCAGGTGGATGCTCATGGATCTGAGTATCCGGCGTCGACCTTAGGCGCGAATGCGCGAAAGCTGAGAGCTTTCTAAGTAAGGAGCTCAGGCCGGAGCGGCCATTCGTGGTCGCGCGTCGGCGCGCAGCCACGTCGCGATCGCCATCGCCGCGGCGACGAGCAGCACGGCCGGCCACGCGCCGATCGCGAGCGCGAGCACGTGTGAGAGGACGAACGCCGCAAGGCCGGCGCACGCGAGCACGAGCGCCGTGCGCGTGTCGTTGCGCCGCGCCCACTCGCGCACGCACCAGATCCCGCCGGCGAGCAGCACGACGCCGCCGAGCGGGCGCGAGCCGGAGCCGGCGGCGACCGCGTAGCCGGCGATCAGCGAGCCTGCGGCGACGGGCGCCGTCGGGAATGCGCGCATCGCGCGAGCTCCGGCGCGACTCACGAGCGCCTCGACTCCGCCCACAAGTCGATGCCGCCCTCCTGTGCGTGGGCGTCGATCTCCGCGAGCTCCTGCGCGTCGAACTCGAGCTGTGCCAGCGCGGCGACGTTCTGCTCGAGCTGCTTCACGCTCGACGCGCCGAGCAGTGCCGAGGTGACGCGCTCGTCGCGCAGCGCCCAGGAGATCGCGAGCTGCGCGAGCGTCTGGGAGCGCCGCTTCGCGATCTCGTTCAGCGCGCGAGCGCGCTCGAGGTTCTGCTCGCTGACGAGCTCCTCGGAGAAGTAGTTGCCGCGGCGCACGCGCGAGTCCTCCGCGATGCCGCCGAGGTACTTGTCCGTCAGCAGGCCCTGCGCCAGCGGCGAGAAGACGATCGCGCCGATGCCGTCGCGCTCGAGCACGTCGAGCAGCTCGTCCTCGATCCAGCGGTTGAACATCGAGTAGGACGGCTGGTGGATCAGCAGCGGCGTGCCGAGCTCGCGCAGCACGTCGACGGCCTCCTTGGTCCGGTGCGGCCCGTAGGAGGAGATGCCGACGTAGCGCGCCTTGCCGCTGCGCACGGCATAGTCGAGCGCGCCCATCGTCTCGCGCAGCGGCGTGTCGGGGTCGAAGCGATGCGAGTAGAAGATGTCGACGTAGTCGAGGCCCATTCGCGAGAGGCTCTGATCGAGGCTCGCGAGCAGGTACTTGCGCGAGCCGAACTCGCCGTACGGGCCCGGCCACATGTCCCAGCCGGCCTTCGTCGAGATCACGAGCTCATCGCGATACGGACGGAAGTCCTCCGCGAAGATCCGCCCGAAGTTCTTCTCGGCGCTGCCGTACGGCGGGCCGTAGTTGTTCGCCAGGTCGAAGTGCGTGATGCCCAGGTCGAACGCGCGGCGCAGGATCGCGCGGCTGTTCTGCAGCGGGAAGTCGTCGCCGAAGTTCTGCCACAGCCCGAGCGAGATCGCCGGCAGTCGCAGGCCGCTGCGCCCGCAGCGGCGATACTGCATCGCCTCGTAGCGCTCGCTCGCGGGCACGTACAGCGACGGACCGAGCTCGGTGTTGTACGACACGCCCTCAGTATTCCACCGTGCGCCGCCGTGCACGGAGCACCTGCGCGACGGCCGCGAGCCGCGCTCAGCCGGTCCAGCTCGGCGCGAAGCCGCCTCGGATCAACACCTTGACCGGGCCGCCGGCGAACGGAACGCTGACGATGTTGTGGCCGGGACCGGGCTCGAATCCGCCCGTCGCGCCCAGCACGGTCGTGCCGTCGCGCGAGATGCCCGCCGCGATCAGCCCGTAGGCGAGCGACTTGTTCGAGCTGAGCAGCCGTGCCGCCCCCGTGCTCGGGTTGACCGCCTCGCCGTAGATCGTGTCCTGGCCGCTGAACTGCGCGAGCAGCTGCGCGCCGGAGGCCGACCACGCAAGCGGCGCCGGTCCCGAGAGCAGGAACGGCGCTTTCTGGCGCGTCAGCTGGCGCGCCTGCGAGCCGTCCGCGTTCATCAGCCAGACGTTGCTCTTCGGCGCGTCTTCGCGGCGACCAGGCGCTTTGAACGTGCGCGCGAAGGCGATCTTCGCGGGGCCCCAGACGGGCGTCGTGCTGCGGTGATTGCTCGTGATCCGCCGCGGCGTCCCGCCCGCGACCGGCACCGTGTAGATGTCGCTTGCCGGCGGGAAGACGCGGTCATTCGGTGCGCGCGCGTACGCGAGCTGCGTCGAGTCCGGTGAGAAGCTCACGCCGTCGAAGCTGCCCGTCGCGATCACGCGCGTCGCTTTCGTCGCGAGCGTGATCAGCACGAGCGTTTCGCGCCCGCCGCTTTCCCCCTGCGCCGTGACGATCGATTTCGCGTCCGGCGACCATGCCGTGTTCGTCAGGTTCGCCTCGTTGCGCATCAGCGTCGTCGCCGGGCCGCCCGCGATCGGCACGAGCTCGAGCGCCGGATTGCCGTGGACCGGCAGCGAAGCGAACGCCACAGCGCTGGCGTCCGGCGCGATGCTCGGCTCGAAGCCGCCACCGGCCGCGACGAGCTGGCGCGGCGAGGCGCCGCTGTCTTCGGCGACCCAGATCGACGGGCTTGCGGCGCCGCGCTCGTAGGCGATCGTCGCCGACGCCGGTGCGGCCGCCAGGCAGGCGATGGTCAACGACGACGCTGCGAGGGCGCCGAGCGTAGCGGCCCTGCTCGAGCGCATGCGTGCACGGAGTCCCCCGATCATCGACGAAGCGTATTCGAGCGCGCGGCGCGTTCGCGGCCTCCGCTCAGCGGTCGGACTCGAGCCGGTGCAGCGCCGCCTGGTCGAGCGCGCCTCCGCGCCGCGGCGCGCGCACGGCCGAGGGCAGCTCGACGTGCAGCCCTGTCGCACCGTCGAGCAGCGCCGTCGCTTCGAGCAGCGTGTAGCTGAGCACGTGCCCGCCGCGCATGCGGTCGTCGCTGAGGAAGTGCAGGTGCGCACCGACCATCTCGATGCCGTCGAGCGCATCGGGGAAGCAGAAGCCGATCATCGTCCCGGAGGCCTCCCCGAGCACGCTGATCTGCTGCTGCCCGATCACCTCCGCGAGCGGCTTGTACGGCGGCGCCTGGCGCGGTACCGAGCGTACGTGCAGCTCCGCGAAGCGCCCGTCGATGCGGATCGCCGTCGGGCGCTTGGCCTGCGTCACGCGCTCGCCGAGACGGGTTTCGAGCTCGGCCTCGCCGAACGGGCCGCGCAGCGCGATCGGGTCTTCCGGAGCGAACGGCACGACGACGGCGTACGGCGTCTTCGCTGAGTGCTCGGGCCGCGTCAGCGTGCAGTCGAGCTCCGCCTTCCAGACCTCGCCGTCGAGCACGATCAGCTCGCCGTCGAGCCCGTTCAGCGTGCCGAGGCCGAGGTCGCCGTGCTCGAGGATCTCCGCGAGCGTGACGTCGCCGTCGTAGCTGCCCGCGAGCAGCGCCTGCACGGTCGAGGTCTGAAACAGCTCGTGCGAATGACGCTCGGCGTGTAACTCGGTGTGGCGCAGCAGCTCGACGTGCAGCGCGCCGAGGAACTCGAGCTCGCTCACCGCGCCGCGCTCAGCGCGCCGGACGCCCGCGGCGCGCCCGAGCGCAGGCGTCGCAGCGCGAGCAGCCCGAGCAGCGCGACGAGCAGGCACGTGATCCCGCCGAGCCCGAGCCCGAGCCCCGCGCGCGCGCCGGCCTGCGCCATCACCCAGCCGACGATCGGCCCGCCGATCGGCGTCGAGCCCTGAAACGCGACGAACCACAGCGACATCACGCGGCCGCGCATGCCCGGGGCCGCGGTGAGCTGCAATGTCGAGTTGCCCGTCGACATGAACGAGATGCTCGCACCTCCGGCGAACGCCAGCGCGACGATCTCGACGGGCAGGTTCGGCGCGAGCGCGGCGAGCAGCAGGACGACGCCGAACGCGCTCGACGCGAGTACGAGCGGGCGCAGTCCGGTGCGCCCCTTGTTCGCGACGAACAGGCCGCCGACGACCGCGCCGACGCCCATCGCGGCCGTCATGAAGCCGTATGCGGTCGCGCCCGCGTGCAGGCCCTGGCGCGCCATCACGGGCAGCGTCACCTGGAACTCGTACGCGAGCGCGCCGGCGAGCGCCATCATCAGCAGCGGCACGCCGAGCTCCGGCGTGCGGCGCACGTAGCGCAGGCCCTCGCGCAACTGCCCCGGCGCACGCGGGCTCGGCGCGCTCGGCGTCAGCGCCGCGCGATCGAGCATTCTCAGCGAGGCGACGACTGCGACGAAGCTCGCCGCGTTGACGAGAAAGCAGACGCCCTCGCCGACCGTCGCGATCAGCACGCCGGCGACGGCCGGCCCGATCACGCGCGCGACGTTGACGAGCACCGAGTTGAGGCTGACGGCGTTGCGCAGGTTCTCCGGGCCGACCATCTCGAGCATGAACGACTGCCGCGCGGGGTTCTCGAACGCGTTGTTCAGGCCGAGCAGCGCCGCGAGCACGCCGATCTCCCACAGGCGCACCGAGCCGGTCACGGTCAGCACGCCGAGCACGAGCGCCTGCACGCCCATCGCGACCTGCAGCGCCGTCATCAGGCGCAGCTTGTCGACGCGATCCGCGATCACGCCGCCGTAGGGGCCGAGCAGCAGCACCGGCAGCGTCTGCAGCGCGACGATCAGCCCGAGCGTCGTCGCCGAGCGCGTGATCGTCAAGACGAGCCACGACTGCGCCGCCATCTGCATCCACGTGCCGATCAGTGAGATCGACTGACCTGAGATGTAGCGGCGGTAGTTCGGAATCGCGAACGCCGCGAACGTGACGCGACCGACGCCCTTCAAGCGCATCATGGGCGCGGCCCCGGCAGGCGCTCGGCGAGCTCTTCGAGCACGGGCAGCGCCTGCCACAGCGCCTCGCGCTGGGACTCGTCGAGCTGCTGCACGTGCGCGTCGAGCGCGCGCGTGCGCTCACGGTGGATCCGTTCGCGCATCCGCCGCCCGGCCGCGCTCGCCTGCACGAGCGCCGCGCGCCGGTCACCGGGGTCGGCGCTGCGGCGGATCAGGCCTGCGTCGCCCAGCTGCGCGGCGATCCGCGAGAGCATCGTCGGGTTGAGCCGCTCTATCTCGGCGACCTCCGACAGGCGCAGCGGGCCGAAGCGCACGATCGTGAACAGCACCGATATCTCAGAGGGCGTCAGGCCCGAGCCGGCGAGCGTCGGGCGCAGGCGCCGCGAGAGCCTGCCGAGCACGGCGCGCAGCCGCGCCGTCGGCTCGGCCTCGATCGCCGCTGTGCTCGCCACGCTCGAAGTCGCCGCTGCCGGGCCGGCTGCGGCCGGGGCGGGGGCGGGGGCGGGGGCGGCATTGCTCAATGCTGGTGATGCTGATCGGGACGCGGCCAAGACGGCTCCTCCTGAGATACTTGCTTGCTAGCAAGCATTATAGAAGCGTCTGGCCACGTCCACGTTCGTTGCTGTGCGTATGCGACTAGCCCGGACTTGCGCGGCCGTCGTCGCGGAGCTTGATCGTTACGGCCGTCAGCACGATCAACCCGCCGAGCACGGTCGAGACGTTCGGTCGTTCAGCGGTTCCGAGCCAGCCCCACACCGTGCCGAGCACGGACTCGAGCAGCAGGATCAAGCCCATCGCGGCGGCCGGGATCAGCCGCGCGCCGATCGTGAAGAAGACGAGCCCGAAGCCCTGCTGGCCGAGGCCGAGCAGGGCGAGCCAGCCGACGTCGCCTCCGTCTAGCTGCGCTACGTGGATGAACGGCAGCCCGAAGACGACGAGCATCAGCTGCGCGAGCGCCGTCGCGGGCGTCATCGAGACGTCGCGGTGACGGCGCGCGAGGACGATCACGACGGCGAACGAAAGCGGCGAGATCAACGCCATCAGCTCGCCGAGCGCGCTGCCGCCGCTCGGGACGCCGACCATCACGGCGATCCCGGCGACGGCGAGGACCATCGCCGACCACGTCCACGCCGACAGCGGCTCGCGCAAGGTCCAGAAGGCGAACAGACCGGCGAGGATCGGTGTGATCGCCTGGATCACGAGCACGTGCGCGACGCTCGTGTGGTTGAGCGCGACGATGAAGCTCGCCGAGGCGACGGCGATCCCGGCGGCGACGGCCAAGCCCGGGACCGTCGCGACCGAGCGAAGCGCAGGACGCAGCTCGACGCCTTCTCCGAACCGCACGAACGCGAGCACCGCGACGAACGCGAAGATCGCGCGGCCGACGATCTGATCGGCGGCCCCGGCCGAGACCTGGCGCTGGAGGATCCCGCCGGTCGACCACGCCAGGGCGGCGCCCAGCGCGTAGAGCTGGCCACGCCGGTGCGTCGAGCGGGTCATCGACGGCGAGCATAAGCCACTCCGCGCGCGGGCAGCTCAGAGATTCCAGCCGAAGTACACCTCGACCTTGCAGATCTTCTCGCCGGTGAACGTGAGGACCTCGGTGTTGCGGAAACGCTGCCCGTCGGTCTTCGTGCTCTCGTACGTGACGAGCACCTCGTCGTTTCCGAGCTCGATGAGCCGCACGAACTCGAACGAGGCAATCGCGGCGGCGTTCGGCCAGCAGCGCTCGAAGTAGCGCTCGCGGTCGATGCCGACGTCGGCTGGGCTGTAGAAGATCAAGTCGTCGCTGAGCACGCTTTCGATCAGCGCACGGTCTCCGGTCTCATACGCGCGGTAGGCATCACGCGCGAGCTGCAGTCGGTCGCGGTCGGCCATGCGGGGCTCCTTTGTCTCGCTCTCAGGAGAGGAGACGGAACGGCCTGCCGCAAGTCATCGGCGCGGCGAAGTTCAGGCGCTCTGCGAGAACTCGGTGACGCCGTAGACGGGGTTGCCGATGCGCACCTGCTCGCGGCTGCCCTCGGAGGCGGCGGTGTGCACGACGAAGGCCTCCATGCGACCGTGGTCGATGATCGCCGAGACGACGCCGCTGCCGGGAGCGAGCGGCTTGCCGACCTCGATCTCGCGATCGCTTCCGTCGAAGCGGCAGCGCAGCTTGTGGATCCGGCGCAAGCGCGCCGGCGACCCGGCGAGGTCCTGTGAGATCCGGCAAAGCTCGCCATAGGCGTCCTCTGCGCGCGGTCCGGGCTTCATCCCGCCGACGAAGAAGGCGGTCATCGGCGCGGGGCCTTGGCCGGACGCGAGCCCTTGACGGACTTCGACGGCCTGGAGGCCTGCACCGGGAAGCGCTTGCGCTCCTCGGCGGTCATCTTGCGGATCGTCAGCGCGCCTTCCTTGACCTGCTGGTCGATCTGCTCGAGCTTCTCGCGGCGGCGCTCTGCTGCACGGTCTGCCTGGGTGATTGCCATCTACTCAGGGTAGCGTGATTGTGCGATTTTCAACGAGCTGATCTGGTCCTTGCGACGGCGACTGCACGCGCGAAACGACCCGCGGGCGGCGATCCGAACGGGTGCACGAGCGCGATCAGCGCCGTGGCGGCGGTCACGGACCGTGCTACGTTGCTGACAGCGGTCGACATCCTCGGCCGCGAGGCAGCTCGCTTGAGTACCGCACAACGCGGTTCGGGTCAGCATCAGCCTCCCGAATCGACGCGGTGCTTCAGCCGCCTTAAAGGAGTTACATGTCTTTGCAGTCTTTCGCCGATCTCGGCGTGTCGAAACCGGTCGTCGACGTCCTCGCTCAGCGCGGCGTCTCGGCGCCGTTCGCAGTTCAGCAGCTCGTCATGGCCGACGTGCTCGACGGCAGCGACGTGCTCGTCAAGTCGCCGACTGGATCGGGCAAGACGCTCGCATTCGGGATCCCGATGGTCGAGCGCCTGCGCGCCGAGGGCCCGCGCCCGGCGGCGCTCGTGCTGGCGCCTACTCGCGAGCTCGCGAGCCAGATCGTCGATGAGATCCGCGACATCGCGCACTCGCGTGCGCTTCGCGTGACGGCCGTGTATGGCGGTGTCGGCCTGACGAAGCAAGCGCAGTCGGCGGCAAAGTCGCACATCGTCGTCGCGACGCCTGGCCGGCTCGAGGACCTGCTCGACCGCAAAGCGTTCAGCCTCGGCGCGATCCGCATGCTCGTGCTCGACGAGGCCGACCGGATGCTCGACATGGGCTTCCGCCCGGCCGTCGACCGGATCGTCGACGCTTGCCCGTCCAAGCGCCAGACGCTGTTCTTCTCGGCGACGCTCGACGGCGCGGCGGGCCGCGTCGCGACGCACTACACGCGCGACGCGATCAAGCACGAGCACGGCCCGTCGGGCAATCACGCGACGGCCGACGTCGAGCACCGCTTCGTCACGGTCAAGGGCGACGGTCGCGTCGACGCGCTCGTCAGCGAGCTCTCGGCCGAGCGCGACCTTGCGCTCGTCTTCGTGCGCACGAAGCGCGGCGCGGACCGCCTCGTCAAGCGCCTCGCGGGCAATGGCGTGAAGGCGGCGGCAGTGCACGGCAACCGCTCGCAGAAGCAACGTGAGCAGGCGCTCGCGCACTTCCGCTCGGGCCGCGTCGACACGCTCGTCGCGACTGACGTCGCGGCGCGCGGGATCGACGTGCAGGACATCTCGCACGTGATCAACTTCGACCTGCCGGGCGACCACGACGTCTACGTCCACCGGATCGGGCGCACGGGGCGCGCGGGGCGCCGCGGCGTCGGCATCACGCTCGTCGGCGAGGCAGACCGCAACGAAGCGCGGCAGATGGCGAACAAGCTGAGCATCGAGCACGGCCTCGGCGGGGGCTCGCCGTTCAAGGGTGGCGCACCGCGCGCGGCGGCGGCGAAGCGCAACCACCGCCAGCGCCCGGGCGAGCGCCCTGCCGGGCAGAAACGCTCCGGTCAGCGTCGCCCGCGCGCCCGCGCGTAGGCGAACTCTCGGCAGGCCTCCGGGTTGGACGGCTGCGCGCCTTCCAACCCGGACGTACCGCCTATAGGTTGACGCTCGCCATCCCGGCCTCGTCGTAGCGCTCGCCGGAAACGTCGGGCAGCTCGGCGTCGATCCGCGCGAGCACTTCGTCTGAGAGCTCGATCTCGGCCGCGGCGGCGTTCTGCTCCAGGTAGGAGCGCCGCTTCGTGCCGGGGATCGGCACGAGATCGTCGCCCTGCGCGAGCACCCACGCGATCGCGAGCTGCGCAGGCGTGACGCCGACCTCGTCGGCGATCTCCTTGACCTTTGCGGCGAGCTTCAGGTTCGCGTCGAGGTTCTCGCCGGTGAAGCGCGGGCCTTTGCGGCGGAAGTCGTCCTCGTCGAGGTCCTCGGGCTTGGAGAAGCGCCCGGAGAGGAAGCCGCGACCGAGCGGCGAGTAGGGGACGAAGCCGATGCCGAGCTCGCGGCACGTCGGCAGCACCTCGGCCTCGGGATCGCGCGTCCACAGCGAGTACTCGGTCTGCACGGCGGCGATCGGATGCACGGCGTGCGCGCGGCGGATCGTCTCGGGTGCGGCCTCGGAGAGGCCGATGTGCAGGATCTTGCCCTGCTCGACGAGCTCTGCCATCGCGCCGACGGTCTCCTCGATCTCGACGTTCGGGTCGACGCGGTGCTGGTAGAAGAGGTCGATGCGATCCGTTTTGAGCCGCGCAAGCGAACCCTCGACGGCGGAGCGCACGTGCTCGGCGGAGCCGTCGAGCGGGCCGAGCGTCGAGAGATCGCCCGGGGTGGCGCCGTCGGTCCGCCGCGCGAACTTCGTCGCGATCACGTACTCGTCGCGATGCCCGTCGATCGCACGCCCGACGAGCTCCTCGTTCGTCAACGGCCCGTACAGCTGCGCGGTGTCGATGAAGTCGATCCCGAGCTCGAGCGCGCGCTGGATCGTCGCGATGCCCTCGTCCTCGTCGGCGCTGCCGTAGAAGGCGGACATCCCCATGCAGCCGAGCCCGAGCTCGGAGACCTCCAGATCGCCAAGCTTGCGTTGCTTCATCGTCGGTTCCAGCCTTTCGCGGTGGTCGTCGTCGACCTGATTTTTATCGGTTGTCTTTTCGCTTCCCGCTCGACGGCGCCGTCAATCGTCAGGAGACTGGCGCGGTGGCGTCGCGAAGCGCGGTGAAGCCCTCGTCGAGCAGGACGAGCAGATCCTGCGCGCCGCCGGCTTCGCCCCAGCTCTGCACGGTCGCGCTGAGCACGGCGAAGCCGACGGTCGCGAGCAGCCGCGGCGCGGGATCGCGCAGCGGATCGACGCCGATCCGTCGCGCGAGGCCCTCGGTCAGCACGGCGTCCCACGCTTGGTAGCCGGCCTTCGGGTGCAGCGCCGGACCGGACTCGAACAGCCGCATCAGCCCGAGCGTCAGCTCCGGCCGATCGCTGTAGCCGGCGGCGACGCTCGCGAGCGCGCCGTGCACGGCATCGAGCGGCGACTCCTCGGCCGGGCGCGCGTCGATCGCCTCGCGCAGCTCGTCGGCCATTTGGCGCTTCCAGTCGAGGATCACGTCCTCCTTGCGCGCGAAGTAGCGAAAGAACGTGCGCCGCGAGACGTCGGCCTTGGCGGCGATGTCGTCGATCGTCGCGCCATCGAAGCCGCGCTCGGCAAACAGCGCGAGCGCGGCCTGCGTGATCTGCTCGCGGCGGCGCAGCTTGTTGCGTTCGCGCAGGCCCGTCGTCACGACCAAAAGTATATCGTGAGTGCCAACTGACACTCTAGTCGCCAATTGACATCTTTAGTGTCATAATGGCGACGAGACGCCGACCGAAAGGGACCGAATGCCTGCGAGAACGAACGACATCCCCGACCAGCACGGGCGCACTGCGCTGATCACGGGCGCGAACAGCGGCATCGGCCTGGAGGCGGCGCGCCTGCTCGCGAGCGCGGGCGCGCGCGTGATCATGGCCTCGCGCAACACCGAGAAGGGCGAGGCCGCAGCGGCGGAGATCCGCGCGTCTAACGCCGGTGCGGAGCTCGACGTGCGCAAGCTCGATCTGTCCTCGCTCGACTCGGTGCGCGCTTTCGCGGACGAGATCGGCGAGCAGCGCCTCGACCTGCTGATCAACAACGCGGGCGTGATGGTGCCGCCGTACACGAAGAGCGCCGACGGCTTCGAGCTGCAGCTCGCGACGAACCATCTCGGCCACTTCGCGCTCACGGGCCTGCTGCTCGGCAAGCTGCTCGCGACGCCGAACGCGCGCGTCGTGACGATCAGCAGCACGGCGCACAAGATGGGCAAGATCGACTTCGACGATCTGCAGCGCGAGCGCTCGTACAACCGCTGGCTCACATACGGCCAGTCGAAGCTCGCAAACCTGCTGTTCGCGCTCGAGCTCGACCGCCGGCTCAAAGCGGCAGGCTCGGACGTGCTGAGCGTCGCGGCGCACCCGGGCTACTCGGCGACGAACCTGCAGTTCGCCGTTACGCCGTCGCGGATCGAGCGTCTCGGCTCGGCCGTGCTCAATCGCGTCTACGCGCAGAGCGCCGAGCAGGGCGCGCTGCCGACGCTTTACGCGGCGACGGCCGAGATCCCGAGCGGCTCGTTCGTCGGTCCCGACGGCTTCCAGGAGATGCGCGGCGAGCCGAAGATCGTCAGGCCGACGCGCGCCGCGCGCGATCCGCAGACGGCGCTGCGCTTGTGGGACGTCTCGGAAGAGCTGACCGGCGTGAGGTTTGCGTTTGCGGGGAGCGGCGCGGCGGCGGTGGGGTCCGGCGCATAGGCCCGGCTCCGGGACGAATGCGGCGTCGACCGCGCGGCGCGCGCTAGTCGGCGCGATAATCGGAGCGTGACCGGACAGCGCCTGACCCGCGCGAGCGCGACCGGCCTCGCGATTGCGCTGTCCGCAGCACTCGCAAGCGGCTGCGGCGTCAGCGTCACCCAGCCGACGACCGCACGCAGCGAACGAGAGCACGCGAAGACGACGAGCACGGCGGGTTCGACCGCGACGACAGTCGCTACACGGCGCTCGCCGCCGGCACGGGCTGCGCCGAGCAAGCAGGCGCACCAGCGAGCGCACCGCGCGATTCCGCCGGCCCACCCTGTGCCTGCCGCGTTCGAGCCTGCGCCCGGCGCGGCCTCGGACGCGGAAGTGCGCAGCGAGCTCGCGCAGATGGCGGCCGTCGAACGCGAACAGCGCGAGCAGTCGCTGAGCGCGGCGGCGGCGAACCTCGAAGACTTGCTGCCGTGGACTTCCGAGCCGAAGTCGGGCACGCAGATCAGCGTCGCGTCGGTGTTCACCGACTACGGCCTCGGACTGGCGTGCGGCGGCGTGCTCGGGCGCGACCAGCTCGGCGTCGCGCACAAGACGGCGCCGTGCGGCACGCTGATCACGTTCACGTACGGCGGGCGCAGCCTGACGGTGCCGGTGATCGATCGCGGGCCGTACATCGCCGGGCGCGAGTGGGACTTGACGGGTGCGACGGCAGCCGCGCTCGGGTTCCCAGGGCTCGGCAAGATCGAGTGGTCGCTTGCGCGGTCCTAGCGTCGACATCTCGTCGAGGCCGCCACAGGTGAGTCACCGGGCAGACGTAGTATTGGCGGGGCGATGAGCGACGACGTGGCAATCGAGGTGCGCGGGCTCGTCAAGCACTTCGGCGACGTCCGCGCGCTCGACGGCGTCGATCTGACTGCGCGCGAAGGTCAGGTCGTCGGACTGCTCGGTCCGAACGGGGCGGGCAAGACGACGCTCGTGCGTGTGCTCGCGACGCTGCTGAAGGCCGATGCCGGCAGCGCAAGCGTGCTCGGCCTCGACGTGCAGCGCGACGCGGCCGCATTGCGCGAGCGGATCGGGCTCGCCGGCCAGTACGCGGCGGTCGACGAAAATCTCACGGGCCTGGAGAACCTGACGATGGTCGGTCGCCTGTACGGATCGCCGCGCAAGTCCGCGAAGGCTCGCGGCAACGAACTGCTCGAGCGCTTCGACCTGGCCGAAGCGGCGGGGCGCCCGACGAAGACGTACTCGGGCGGCATGCGCCGCCTCCTCGATCTCGCGGCGGCGCTCGTCGCGAAGCCGCCTGTGCTGTTCCTCGACGAGCCGACGACGGGGCTCGACCCTCGCAGCCGCCTTGGCCTGTGGGAGGTCATCGAAGGCCTCGTCGCCGAAGGCACGACAGCGCTGTTGACGACGCAGTACCTCGACGAGGCCGATCGGCTCGCGAGCACGATCGCGGTGATCGATCACGGCCGCGTGATCGCCGAGGGAACGTCCGACGAGCTCAAGGACCGACTCGGCGGCGAGCGGCTCGAGGTCACGCTCGACAACGCCGCCGACGCCGACGCCGCCGTGCGAGCGCTCGCGCCGATGTCCGACGAGCCGCCGAGCGCCGAGGCGGGGCTCGTCAGGGTCAACGTGCGCGAACGCAACGGCGCGATCGTCGACGCCGTGAGACGACTCAGCGAGGCCGGCATCGGCGTCGACGATCTCGCGCTGCGCCGCCCGACGCTCGACGACGTGTTCCTCGCGCTGACGGGACACGCCGCCGAGGAGGATGGGGCCGGCGGCGAGCGAGCGCCTGAGCGCGAGGAGCAGCGAGTCGCATGAGACGCCTCGTCACGGACACGCTGATCATCGCCGAGCGCAACCTGATCCGGCTACCGCGCGCGCCGGAACTGCTGATCGGCTTCACGATCCAGCCGATCATGTTCGTGCTGCTGTTCCGCTACGTCTTCGGCGGCGCGATCAGGACGCCGGGCTACAGCTACGTCGACTTCCTGATCCCGGGGATCATCGTTCAGAACACGGCATTCGGCGGATTCGCAACCGCACTAGGTCTCAACGAGGACGTCGGCAAGGGCCTGATCGACCGCTTCCGCTCGCTGCCGATGTCGCGCGCGGCTGTGCTCGCCGGGCGCACGCTCTCAGATGTCGCGACGAACACGCTGTCGATCACGATCCTGCTCGTCACCGGCGTGATCATCGGCTTCAGCTTTCATACGAGCGTTCTCGAGGCAGCCGGCGGGATCGGGCTGCTGCTGCTATTCGGCTATGCGTTCTCGTGGTTCCTCGGCTTCATCGGCCTGCTCGTCTCCTCGCCGGAATCGGTCAACTCGGTCGCGTTCATCTCGGTCTTCCCGCTGACGTTCATCTCCTCGGCGTTCGTGCCCGTCGCCTCGATGCCCGACGGGCTGCGCCAGTTCGCCGAAGTCAATCCGTTCACGGTCGTGGTCGACGCGATGCGCCACCTGTGGCTCGGCGCGCCGGCTCACAACAGCGTCTGGGGCGCCGTCGTCTGGTCGTTCGTGATCGTCGCCGTGTTCGCGCCGCTCGCGGTCGCGCGCTACAGACGAGCCGCCGGCTCGCGCTGAGCAGCCACCGGCTGAGCTGTCAAGCGCGCTCGATACACGCAACGCCGACCGACCCCACCCGGCGCGATCACGCGCCCGCGCATCTAGCGGCGGCGGCGGCGCTACGCGGCGCGCGCGCTCGGCACGAACCGCACGCGGCTGGGCAGCAGCGGGATCACGGCGCGCTTGAGGTAGTCGGCGCCGCCGGCGACGAGCGCCTTGCGCAGCGCGACTGGCGGCAGCGGCGAGAAGCCGTACTGCTCGCGGATCGAGTCCGGCAGCAGCGCGATCGTCGTGAAGTTGACCGTCTCGAGCAGCGGCCGTGCGAGCAGCGGCACGGGCGGGGCGAGCACGATCTGGCGCGCGCGCCGGCGCGCCCAGTCGGTCACGTGCAGCTCGTCGCCGTCGAGCATCCGCCGGCGATAGGCGTCGAGGTCGTCGAGCGTGTCGGGCAGCTCGCGGCGCTCGAGCCCGAACAGCTGCCCGACGACCTTGTAGTCCTCCCAGAAGGCCGCTTCCTCGGCGCGGGTCAGCGAACGGACGTACTTGCGATAGACGACGAGCGCGGAGTCGACGAGCGAGAAGAGCACCCACAGCAGCAGCTCGGGATCGTCGGCGCGGTACGTCGTGCCGGCGTCGTAGGAGCCGATCGGCTCGGGCAGCTTGCCGCTGACGCGCCGGTGCATCGCGCGCACGTGGCGCGTCAGGCGGTCGGCCTCGGCGCGCGAGCCGAACGCGATCGTGTCCATCGTCTGCGCCGTGCGCGCGAGACGCTCGTACGGCTCGTCGAGCGCACTCGAGTGCGCGAGCAGGCCGAATACGGCAAGCGGATGGGCGGCCTGCATCAGCAGAGCGCGCGGGCCCGACAGCGCGACGGCGCGCTCGCGATGCACGCGCTGCAGCATCGAGCGCTCGTCGAAGTAGCCCGAGCGCTGCATCGCGGCGAGGCGGCTAGCCGTTGGCGACACGTGAGGCTCGTTCGTAGGGCAGCTTCGTGAAGGCGCGGCCGCTGATCGCGGCGGCGAGCCGCAGTTGCTGCCACGTCGGCTGGCTCGCGGGCTCGTCCAGGCGCCTCTGGACCTTCGGGCGCAGCCGCTTCAACTGAAAGCGCGCCATCGCGGCGCAGGCCCGCGCCGCTCCGCGCACGACGTCCGGCTCGACGCTCCAAAGCGTCTCGAACAGCTGCGGCCCGGCGGGCTGGCTGGAGCTGCGAGGCACCTCCCAGCCGGTCAGGCAGACGCCATAGCCAGGCGCGTCGCAGACGATCGCCCACTCGCGCATCAGCGGGCTATCGGCTGCGATGCGAATCTCGGCCGGCCCGGCGAGCGGCGTCGCCGGCTCCTCGAACTCGGCGAACACGCAGGCGAGCGCGGCCGTACGCGAGAGCTCGAGCCAGCGGGCTTCCTGCTCGCGGTAGTTGCGCTCGCGCTGGAAGCAGGCGAACAGCAGCGGGCGCTCGGCCCGCGCAAGGCACTCGTCCTCGATCGCGCGACTCAGCGCGAGCATCGCGGGCCTCGACAGAAGCTGGGCATCGAGCTCCGGGTGCGCGTCGCGCACCGATGCGAACAGCGAGGGCGGAGCGCTCGCGGGCTTCCTCGCGCGCTCGATCGCGACAGGAAGCGTCGTCCCGGCGGCACGGTCGGCGACGATGCGCTGGATCGCTTCGAGGTCCGCGTCGCTGTAGCGGCGATGGCCGCTGTCCAGCCGCACAGGACTCGGGAAGCCGTGCCGGCGCTCCCACATCCGCAGCGTGCCCTCGGCTACGCCCGTGCGGCTGACCACTTCGCCGATGCTGAAGTCGCTCAAGTCGATCTCCTAAACAGCTTGTACAGGTTCGTTATACAGAGGGAAGGGTAGCAAGCTCTCTGAGCCGTCCTCAACGGACGGCGCTGGACGGTCGAGCACGCCGGCGAGCGCGCAATCGCATGGCTGGCGCGACGCTCGTCTGCCGGACCTGCTCTCGTACGAAACGTGAACGGCGGGTCTCTGACCATCAAGCGCGGCGCTCGCCGCCGATGAGCGGCGCGTGGCTGATCGCGAAGCGCTCGGCGTTCGCGTTCTACGACGACCAGGGCACACATCACGGCGCGGCGCTCACCTACTACGCGCTGATGTCGCTGTTCCCGACGCTGCTGCTCGCCGTCTCGCTGCTCGGCATCCTCGGCGAGTACCCGGGGACGTACAACGCGATCATCAACCACCTCCGAGGCGTCGTGCCCGCAGCGACGCTCGCGCCGATCGACGCCGCGGTGCGTGCGGCGCTGAGGAGCAAGGGAACGGCCGTCGCCGGGCTGCTGCTCGCGCTCGTGACGGCGCTCTACGGCACGACGGGCTACCTCGAGGCGACGCGCCGCGCGCTGAACGTCGTCTTCGAAACCGCGTCCGGACGCAGCTTCGTGCGCCGCAAGCTGACCGATCTCGCCTCGACGGTCGTGCTGCTCGCGCTCGTGCTGAGCACGCTCGTGCTGATGTTCGCCGGAGGCGGCATCGCCGACGAAGTGCTCGGCTCCACGGCAGCCTCGATCTGGCGGATCGCGCGCTGGCCGGGCGCGTTCGCCTGCGCACTGCTCGTCTTCTCGTTTGTCTACTACGTCACGCCGGACGTCCACCACCGTGGCTTTCGCTGGATCACGCCGGGGGCGTTCGTCGGCGTCGCGTTGTGGCTCGCCGCATCGGCCGGCTTCTCGACGTATCTCGCGAACTTCAAGAGCTTCAACGTCACGTACGGCTCGTTCGCGGCGGCGATCATCCTGCTCGTCTGGCTGTGGCTGACGAACAACGTGCTGATCTTCGGCGCGGTCGTCGATGCCGAGATCGAGCGCGCGAAGGAGCTCGCCGAAGGCGTGCGCGAGGAGGACACGCTCGACCTGCCGACGAAGCGCTGAGGTTTCGCGACAGCCCGGCTCGGATAGACAGAGACTATGAGCAGCGCGCTTGCAGACGACCGCCTCGCCTCGGGCGGGCGCGCGCTTCACGACCTCGGCGCGGCGGCGCTGTTCGGCGGCAACCTGTTCGCGCGCGTCGGGATGCATCCGGCGCTGGCAGACATCTCGGCGCCGCGCGAGCGCGGGCTCGTCGTCAACCGCGCATGGCGGCGCTACGGCACGGTCAACAGCGTCTCGCTGCTCGCCGTGCTCGCCGGGTGGGCGCTCGCGCGCCAGGAAGAGGCGGCCGACGGGATGCTCTCGGCAAGCGAGCGCCGGCTTGCGCGAGCAAAGGACGTCGCCGCGGGCGCAGTCGCCGTGAGCGGCTTGGCCTCGGCGCTCGGCGGCGTGCTGTTCGCGCGGATGGAGCCGGGCGGCGCGGTAGCGCTCGCCGACGGCGCCTCGCCGACGGCCGAGACACCCGCAGGCGAGGCGCGCGCGAAGCGCATCGTCAACGCGCTCGGCGCTGCCGAGCTCGTCAGCTCGGGTGCGCTCGTGACGATCAACGCCGCGCTCGCGCAGGTCGGATTTCGCCGGCCGCCGGTGCGTCGGCTGCTTCGCAGAAGCTTCTAGCGCTGTCATGCTGAAACCCATCGAGCATCTCGACCTCACACAGGTGAGAGCGCAACTGGAGGAGCACCGCGACACGACGAAGGCGCGTGTCGCGGCGCTCGCGAAGCGCCCTGAGCTCGGGAGCGCGCAGGGCTTCGGCAAGCGGATCGGCGACGGGACGACGGAGGCGATCAGCCGGCTTACGGAGATCGGCGTCGGCCAGTCGCTCGAGAGCACGCTCGCGCGCACCGAACGAGCGCTCGCGAAGCTCGAAGAGGGCTCCTACGGCACGTGTGACTCCTGCGGCAAGCCGATCGCTCCGGGACGATTGCGGGTGATGCCCGACAGCGTCCTGTGCCTCGACTGCGCGGCGTCGGCGCGCCGCGCGGCACCTCCTGCACGGCGCTGACGCGCGCCTGCGGGGGCGGTTCAGCCGGGCGCTGCGCCAAGCGCGCGCGAGCGTCGGGCGCTCGCGAGGAAGCCTGCCGGGCGCGGCGGCGGGCGGCTGTTAGGTTGGCTGTGCATCCTGCGGCGCACGCCGCGAACAAGCGTCAGGAGAGTCCATGGCCCCCACGCCGGCATTGAGCGCGCCCTCGGCGGGCGCACCGTTTGACACGACGACGATCGCGCGCCGGGATCTCGGCGAGCACGACGTCCTCATCGACATCAAGTTCTGTGGCATCTGCCATTCGGACATCCACCAGGTCAAGGACGAGTGGGGCGGCTCGATCTTCCCGATGGTGCCCGGCCACGAGATCGCCGGAATCGTCGCCGAGGTCGGCTCGGGCGTGCAGAAGCTCTCGGCCGGCGACCGCGTCGGCGTCGGATGCCTCGTCGACTCGTGCGGCGAGTGCGAGTACTGCGAGGCAGGCGAGGAGCAGTTCTGCACGAAGGGCGCCGTGCCGACGTACAACGGCCGCGAGTACGACGGCGAGCCGACGTTCGGCGGCTACAGCCAACAGGTCGTCGTCGACGAGCGCTTCGTCGTGACGATCCCGGACAGCCTCGAGCTGCAGGTCGCGGCGCCGCTGCTGTGCGCCGGGATCACGACGTATTCGCCACTGAAGCGCTGGCAAGCCGGTAAGGGCAAGAAAGTCGCGGTCGTCGGGATGGGCGGGCTCGGGCACGTCGCGGTGAAGATCGCGGCGGCGATGGGCTCCGAGGTGACGGTCCTCAGCCAGAGCCTCAGCAAGCAGGAGGACGGCCTGCGCTTCGGCGCGAAGCACTACTACGCGACGTCCGAGCGCGAGACGTTCAAGGCGCTGAAGAGCAGCTTCGACCTGATCCTCAACACGGTCTCGGCGAACCTGCCGCTCGACCGCTACCTCTCGCTGCTGCGCGTCGACGGCACGCTCGTCAGCGTCGGCGCGCCGTCGCAGCCGGACACGTTCCGCGCGTTCTCGCTGATCTCGGGGCGGCGCAGCATGGCCGGCTCGCCAATCGGCGGCCTGCCGGAGACGCAGGAGATGCTCGACTTCTGCGCCGAGCACGGCGTAGCGCCGGAGATCGAGCTGATCTCGGCAGGCGAGGTCGATGACGCGTACGAGCGCGTCGAGCGAAGCGCCGTGCGCTACCGCTTCGTGATCGACGTCGCGACGATCGGCTGACGCTCGGCTCGATGCGCTGCGACGCTGGGCAAAGCTGCGGCCGGCTCCGCGCCGGAGGGCGCTCGGCCGTGCGGTCAGAATGACGCGATGACCGATCACGGCAAGCCGCTGCGCGAGCGGGATGTCGCGCACGACCCGCTGAGCCAGTTCGCCGCGTGGGAGCGCGATGCACGAGAGGCCGGGCTGCGCATGCCCGAAGCGGCCGCGCTCGCGACGGCGACGCTCGACGGCGTGCCGTCGCTGCGGATGGTGCTCGTCAAGGGCTTCGACGAGAACAGCTTCGTGTTCTTCACGAACTACACGAGCGCGAAGGGCCGCGAGCTCGCGGCGAACCCGCGCGCGGCGTTGATGTTCTACTGGGACGAGCTCGGCAGGCAGGTGCGGATCACGGGCTCGGTGGCGCGCACGAGCGCGGCCGAGTCAGACGCATACGCGCACAGCCGCGCGCGCGGCAGCCAGCTGAGCGCGCTCGCGTCGCCGCAGAGCCAGATAGTCGAGAGCCGCGACGTGCTCGAGCGGCGCGTCGCAGAGTTGCGCGAGCAGTTCGGCGAGGGCGAGCTGCCGCGCGCGGAGCACTGGGGCGGCTATCGCCTGTCCGTCGAGAGCGTCGAGTTCTGGCAGCAGCGCTCCGATCGCCTGCACGACCGGCTGCGCTACCGGCGCGCCGACGGTGGCGGCTGGCTGGTCGAGCGGCTCGCTCCCTGAGCGTCGCAGCGGCAAGCCGCGCCCGGCCGCCAGCGAGCCGTCAAGCGAAGCCAAGTGTCATTCGGCTGCCTCGCCGTCGGGGCTCGCGAGCACGATGCCGTAGCCGTCGAGGTCGCGCAGCCAGAGCTCTCGGTGGGCGGGCCCACCGGGCTCGCCGACGGGCGGGTTGCGATGCACCGGCATGACGATCTCCGCTGACAGCTCGGCTGCTCGCTGCACAGCGTCGTCGAAGTCGTCGACCTCGAACCAGAGCAGCACACCGTTTCCGTATGGCCGCGCGCTCGAATCGCCGATCGGCCCGTGGTGATGCTCGACCGTCCAGGCGTGCAACTGCATGATCAGCTCGCCGTCGCTGCTCAAGCGCTCGTAGTCGCTGCCGCCGTGATCGCTCTGCAGGCCGAGCAGGCGCTGGTAGAAGCGGCTGCTCGCTTCGACGTCGTGGACCACGATCAGCGGCTGCGGGCGCATCGGTTGATCCTACGACGTACTGCGAACGCTCGCGCAAGCCGAGTGCCTTACAGTCGTTCGGCTATGTGAACTCAATACCGGCCTTTCGGGGCGAGGAGGAGCAATGGACACGTACGTAATCTTCAGGCGCGGCGCGTGGAGCTCGGCCGACGAGCTCGGCATCGCGGCGGGGCGCTCGAAAGCCGTCGCGGACGAGCAGATGCCAGATGACATCCGCTGGATTCGCAGCTACGTGCTCAGCGAGCCGGACGGACGCGTCGGCACAGTCTGCATCTACGAGGCATCGAGTCCAGAGGCGATTCGCGAGCACGCCTCACGGGCCGAGCTCGCAGCCGACGAGATCGTCCGGGTCGCCGACACGGTCGTGATCCGCCCCGACCCTGAGCCGGCTGCCGCCTAGTAGGAACGAGGCCACGCCGCGGCGGCGCGATCGGGCACTTCACGGCTACTGCTCCTCAGCGGCCGCGGCCGAGCTCGTCGAGGTCGTCCTCGATCGCAGTCGACTCGACGTCGGCCGGGCGCCGCGTCGAGCGCGCTGCGCCGGGCGCGAAGCGGCCGGCGCTAGCTGCTCTCGCGGAGAAGCTCATCAGGCGCGCCGCGTAGTGACGCGAGATCCGCCGGCGTACGAGCCGGCGCGTGAACGGAAGCAGCAGCAGGACGCCGAGCGCGTCGGTGACGAAGCCGGGGACGGCGAGCAGCACGGCGCCGAGGAACCCGAGCGCGCCGTCGATCGCGGCGCCGGCGCTCGGGCGCCGTCCGGCTACGGCGAGCGAGACGCGCTCGATCGCGGCGCGCGCCTGGCTGCGCAAGAGCTGCGCGCCGAGCAGCGACGTCGCGATCAGCAGGACGATCGCGGCGAGCCAGCCGATCGCGCGGCCGACCTCGATGAACGCGATCAGCTCGAGCAGGGGCACGAGGATCAGGGCGAGGACGAACATCTCTATCCCTCAGCGTACGCACAGCGCTCCGGGCCGCCGCGCCGGCCGCGGCGCGGCGCGGCCGGCGCGGCGCAGCAGCGGAAGCGCGCGTTCGTCAGCGCGCGCCTGCGCCGAGGCTCTCGGGCTCTGCTGCGCGCGTCTCGCCGG
The DNA here is from genome assembly GCA_035552575.1 of Solirubrobacteraceae bacterium. Taxonomy (GTDB): domain Bacteria; phylum Actinomycetota; class Thermoleophilia; order Solirubrobacterales; family Solirubrobacteraceae; genus Palsa-744. Next base: position 28,055 of record DASZLB010000168.1, read on the forward strand.
AAGCGTCGGCGTGGACGATCAGGACCGGCACGGGGCTGTGGTGCAGCACGTAGTGACTGACGCTGCCGAGCAACGCCGAGCGCAGCGCGCCGCGCCCGCGCGAGCCCATCACGATCAGATCGTGGCAACCGTCCTCGAGCTGGCGCAGCAGGCCCGGCCGGGCGGGCGCCTTGCACATGACGCTCGTCACCGAGACGTCGCCGGGCACGCGCTCGAGCGCCGCGCGCAGGATCGCCTCTGCTTCGGCCTGCGCTTCGCTGGTCAGCTTCGTGACGACGTCGCCGCCGATGCCCGAGTACACGACTGCCGGCGGTGAGTTGACCGACGTGAACAGCGTCAGCCTGGCGCGCTCGCAGGCGGCCAGGTCGATCGCCTGCTCCAAAGCCCGGTCGGCATCGGGTGAGCCGTCGATGGCTACGAGCACGTTACGGAACATGGCGACGCTCCTTCGTTCGAGAGCTTTTTGATCTATTTATAAAAAATATTATAAACTATATAGTTCTCGATATGACCGAAAAATCGGTGCCTGCCGAGCGCTCGGAGCGAATCGACTACATCGCCGGCAACCTGCTCTCGCGCGCGGCGCTGCTCGTGCGGCTGCTCGTCAAGCAGGTGCCGACAGGCGATGTCTCGCGCACCGAGATCGAGGTGCTCGCGGTGCTCGCCGAAGGACCGCGCAGGATCACGCAGCTCGCCGAGCTCGAGGGGCTCGCTCAACCGACGATGACAGTCCTCGTCGGGCGCCTGCAGGCGCGCGGCTGGGTCGAGCGTACGGGCCTGCCCGAGGACGGCCGCGTCGTGCTCGTCGCGATCACCGATCGCGGGCGCAAGGCCGTCGAGGCGTTTCGCGCCGAGTTCCTGACGGCGCTGAGAAGCGACCTCGAAGGGCTCTCCGCGCGCGAGCTCGCGGCGCTGTCACGCGCGACGCAGGCGCTCGGCTCGTTCGTCGAGGCGCTACAGCGCGATGCTTGAGCGGCCCGTCGCGCCGCCGGCCGCGGCGAGCGCGCTCAGGCGTCGACGAGCGCCTCTGCGCCGCCCGTCTCGGCGGGTTGCAGCTCGGCGGCCTGCGACGGCTCGCCGGCCTGCGGTGGCTCGGCAGCCTGCGATGGCTCGGCGGCCTGCGGTGGCTCGGCGGCCTGCGACGGCTCGTCGCCGGTCAGACTCGGCGGCTCGCCGAGGCCGCCCGCGCCGTCGGCAGACAAGCGCTTGCGCGCGTCCTTCCTCGCCTGCTTGTCGAGGCGACGCTCACGCAGCTTGCTTTCGCGCATGAGCTTCGCCATCGTCGTCTTCTTCTTGCTGCTCGAAGCCATGCGCGTCCGTCCGTTCTCGCCGGCGAGCGGCTTAGAGCGCCTGGATGTTTACGGCCTTCGGGCCCTTGTCGCCGGCCTCGGCGTCATAGGAGACCTTCGCGCCTTCGGCGAGCGAGCGGTAGCCCTCGCCGATGATCGCCGAGTGGTGCGCGAACAGGTCCTTCGACTGATCGTCGGGCGTGATGAAGCCGAAGCCCTTGTCGTCGCTGAACCACTTCACTGTTCCTGTAGCCATTTCGTTTCCTCCTGCGTTGAGAGTGCTGCGAACGCGGAGATTGCTGAGCAAAGGCTACGAGCGCGGGCACTGCGATGCTGGTTGACTACCCAGCCGGATTCGCCCACCGTAGCAGTAGTGACGCAGGCGCGCTCGCTGCAAAGAGTCGATTCTCTACGGGCCGCGCTGGATTTCGGTTAATCGCGCGATTCGTCGGAGCGATCGCGCCCGAGCGAGGATCGGCCTGCGGCCGGCGGCACTTCGCTCAACCCGAGCACGCCTGCGACGACGCGCGCCGCGAGCTGCTCGTCGTACGGTGCCTGCCCGGCGAGCTCGATCACGGCGCCCTCGAGCGCGCCGACGAAGGCCAGCGCGACGGCCCGCGCCGGCGGCCCGGGTGGGATCGTTCGTGCGCGGCGTCCCGCATTGACGAGGCGTGTGCAGCGCTTGATGAGGCTCTGTGAGACCTGCTCGATCCGGCGCGCGACCGGATCGTCGTGCCCGGCGAACTCGAGCCTCAGCGCGATCGCGACGCGCGCGACGTCGCGCCGGCAGTAGACGGCGTGGCCGCGTGCGAGAACGATCAACGCAGTCACCGGATCGCGCTCGCGCTCGACGCGCCGCCCGACCTCCTCGCGCCAGGTGCGATCGACCCAGTCGATCACCGCCAGCGCAAGCTGCTGCTTGTCGCTGAACTGGTGATAGAGCGCGCCGCGCGTGTAGCCGGCGTCGCTCGCAACGCGCTCGAGCACGAGGTTGCCGTACCCGTAGCGCGACAGGCCGCGCGCGGCCGACTCGAGCAGCGCCGCGCGCGTGCGCGCGCTGCGCTCAGCCTGCGTCGCGCGCCTTTCAATTGCGTGCTTGGCGTGCGTCTTGCTCGCCGGGCTCACGCGCGGCCCGTCGGCGGGCGCGATGACCGTCTTTCGCGCCTCTCCATGTTGCATACATGCATGTATGTATGTTACTCTGTGGGTCGACGGATACCCGCAGCGAGGACTGGAGACCAGATGAGGCTTTCAGCAAGCGAGCACGAATCCCGTCCATGGCGCATCCGCGAGATCGCGCCCGATTTCACCGTCGAGGACGTCTGGGCGCTCCCTGTTCACGGCAGCGCAGAGGACTTCCAAGCGCTGATCGAGCTCGCGCTGTCCTCCGATCCGGCGCACGCCGAATCGCTTCCGACGCGTGTCCTGTGGAACGTCCGCGACCGGCTCGGCAGCTGGCTCGACCTCGGCAGGATCTCGGCGCCTGCCGAGGACGGTTGCGACGAAGCGCGCAAGCTGGCGATTCCGGGCAGCACGGAGAGCTCGCTGGTCGACCGGCTGCCTGAGGATCTACGCGGCAGCGCGAGCGATCTGCACTTCGCCTCGCTCCCGTTCGTACCGCTGTACCGCACCGGAAACGAGTTCGCCGCGGAGCTGTCGAACCAGACGGTCCACGGCGTCATGCACCTCGCGTGGGCCGAGCAGGGCGACGGCCACTATCAGGGGCAGATGGCCGTCTACGTCAAGCCGCGCGGGGCGCTCGGCGAGGCGTACATGGCGCTGATCAAGCCGTTTCGCTACTTGATCGTCTACCCGGCGCTGATGCGCCAGTTCGAGCGAATGTGGCGTGCGCGCCCAAATGCTGCGCGCAATGCCTCGGCGTTGCCGTCGGCCTAACCCGCACCGCGGGTGGCGCGCCGGCGAGCGCTGAGCTCGGTTGCGCTGCTCACGCTCCTCGCGTCGAGCAACTCGTCGGCATGCCGTCGCGCGCGCTGCCCGACGAGGCGCCCGATGCCGTGCCTGTGCGACGCGACGAAGTCGTAGAGCAACGACGTCGGCGCCGGCGCGCGCTTCGCGAGCCGGCCGAGCGCGCGCGTCGGTGCAAGCGCGCTCAGCACCTCCGCCGCGGCCGCGCCGGCCGAGCGGCGCGCGCCGTGCTCGTCGATGACGTGCGCCGAGCGCAGGCGCTCGTCCGCGTCGAGATCCGCGAGCAGCTCGGCGCCGAGCGGCGACTGGATGGGCACCGCGACGAGGCGATCGCCGTCATCGTGCCTCAGCGCCCACGCGACCGACCAGCGACAGAAGCCGCAGTCGTCGTCGTACAGGACGATCACGGGCGCGGCGAGCGCTCGTCGCTCTGCGCGGCGCGATCGGCGAACAGCGACAGCGCATAGGCGCCGGCCGGATGCTCTCGCGCGCGCTCGACGAGCGCCGCGAGCGCGGGGCGCATCTCGGGCGGCTGCGGCAGCGCGACGCCATAGCTCGGCGGCACGACGACGGCCGCCGCGAGCGCCGCGAACGTCAAGTCGGCTGCGGTGAAGCGCTCTCCGCAGAGGTACGGGCGCCCGTCGGCGAGGACGCTCGCGACAAAGTCGAGCTCGCGCCAGACGACGGGCTCGTCCTGCTGCTCGCTGTGCGGTCCGATCTCGAGCACGCGCTTGATCAGGAGCTGCATCGCCGGCCAGCCGACGCGGATCGTTCGCTCCTCCCAAGCAGGGACGCCGTCGTTGTTGAAGCGCAGCGCGAGCGGCCGGTCGCGCAGCATGTGGATGTAGATCAGCCGTCGCGCCGTCGGGCCGAGCACGCCGTCGAAGCGCTCGCAGAGGGCGTCGACCTCCCCGCGCGAGCGCTCGTCGGGTGGATACAGGCGCCGCTCGGGCGGCAGGCGCTCGTCGATCCATTCGAGGATCTGCTGCGACTCGCCGATCGACTGCTCGGGCGTGACGAGCACCGGCACCGTCGAGCCACCGCCGGCGCGCCGTGCGGCGATCCGATGGATGCCCTGCACATGGCGCTCCTCGCGGTAGTCGAGCCCCGCGCGCTGCAGGCCCCAGCGCGCCTTCTCGCAGTAGTGGCTGATCGGGATCGTGACCAGGCGCAGCATCGAGCAAGTATCACGTACCCGTATTTCGCCGGGCTGCGCGTTCGGACGCACGTGCTCGACGACGGGCGCTCGCTCGCTGAGTCGAACGCGATCTTGGCCGAGCTCGTCTACGCGCGCTTGCTTGTGCGCCGTCCGGCGGGCGCGGCCGCGTTGAGCTCGACGGCGGCGCGAATCAGCGCCGTCAGCGCCTTCTCATCGATCTCGTCCTGCTCGTGGAAGTCGATCGCGCGCCTGGTGTTCCCGTCGAGGCTCGAGTTGAACAGTCCGGAGGAGTCATCCAGCGAGGCGCCCTTGGCGAAGGTCAGCTTGACGACGTTCTTGTAGGTCTCACCTGTGCAGATGATTCCGGCGTGCGTCCAGACGGGCACGCCGCGCCATTTCCACTCCTCGGCCACTTCAGGATCGGCCTGCTTGACGAGTGCTCGCACGCGAGCGAGCAGTTTGCCCCGCCAATCGCCGAGCTCGTCGATCCTCGCGTCGATCAGCTCCGACGGGCTCGCTGCTGCTCGATCTGTCGCGTCTTCGGTCTTCTTCGTCGTCGTCATCGTCTCCTCGATTACGCCGGCGGCTGGTCGATCCGCACGAGGTTGCCCGACGGGTCGCGCACAGCGCAGTCGCGCGTCCCCCATGGCTGCTCGGTCGGCTCCTGCACGATCTCGGCATCGGACGCACGCAGCTTCTCGAACGTCGCGTCGAGGTCGTCGGTGTGGAAGTGGACGCCGTTGAGCGCGCCCTTGGCGAGGAGCGCGGCGAGCGCATCGCTGTCGGCGGGACTGCCGTTGAGGTAGTTCGTCAGGACGATCGCGACGCCCGGTTGGGAGGTGGCGCCGACGGTGATCCAGCGGAACTCGCCGCGCGCGACGTCGTTGCGCAGCTCGAGGCCGAGCGTGTCGCGGTAGAAGGCGAGTGAGACATCGGGGTCCTCGACGAGGACGAAGCATTGCGAGAGAGTTAGGTTCATGCGGGCAAGGCTAGGGCGTCCGCGCGGTGCTCGTTTCTCCGATCCTGCTCGCGTTGCGACTCGGCCTGCGAATCGGACGGGTCAGGTCCTTGGCGATGCATCCGGGCACGGTCGCGAGCGCGTCGTGGTCGCGCGTCCTATAGGCCGTCGGCGTCTCGCCGACGAGCTCGGTGAAGCGCGCGCTGAAAGAACCGAGCGACGTGCAGCCGACCGAGATGCAGACCTCGGTGACGGACATGTCGCCGCCGCGCAGCAGCGCCTTCGCGCGCTCGATCCGGCGGGTCATCAGGTAGGCGTACGGCGTCTCGCCGTAAGCCGCGCGGAACTGGCGCGAGAAGTGCGCGCTCGACATCAACGCGGCGCGGGCGAGAGCAGCTACGTCGAGCGGTTGCGCGAACTCGCGGTCGATCAGGTCGCGTGCGCGGCGCAGATGCGCGAGGTTCGCGAGCTCCTCTGCGGTCACGGCTGGAGCGTAAGGCATCGCCACCGACCGACACCGCGGACAGGCGCGTCCCAACCGCGGAGTGCCGACCCGCAGGGGGCCGGCACTCCGCGTGACACGGTCAGGCCGACCCCTACGGGCAGAGCGGGTTGGTCGGCACGTTTTCGCATGGGTTAGCCATCGTCGGCTGAGCCGGCGGCGGCCCGACCGCTTCGGTCGTCGGCCGGTTTTCGGATTCGGCCTGTAGTTCGATCAGGTATTCGAGGAACGAGTAGGAGCTGATCGGGTTCGGTGTCGTTTTGTTCTGGCAGCCCCACGTCCCTTCGATTTCGGCCGGGTACGTAGCGTCGGCGAACGAGTTGCCCGTCAGGCAGTTGTTGGTCGACTTCATGCTGCCGAAGTCGCCGCCCTGGAAGGCGACGTCGCCGGCATAGCTGCCACCGCGGTAGCCGTTGCCGGAGAACGTGTTGTCGGCGACCTTGTTGCCGGCGTTTTGGAAGTAGATCGTTTCGCTCGTCGGCGGATACGGGTTCGGGTACTCGAACGCGAGCACGCCGTCGCTCGGGTTGTTGGTGATTTCGTTGTGTTCGACCAGATCGCCGTAGTCGCCAGGAAGCTCGATGCCGGCGCCCCATGGGGCCGCCGCCGACGATCCGTTGGCAGGTGCGCTGAGGTCGTCGTTTTCGGTGATCAGGTTGTCGCGGATGATCGTGCAGTGTGCGAATTCGGTCGAGCTGAATTCAGGCAACTTGCCTTTGTGTTTGTGCAGCGGCTTGGAGTGTTCGCATGCACCATTCTGCGGCGGCGGACCGTCGCCGGGATTTTCGGAGTTCGGCGCGACGCCGGTGGTGTTGTGACGGAAGATCGAGTTTTCGATGATCAGGTTTCCGCCGGAGTTCGAGCCGGAATAGCCGAGTGCGTTGAATTCCATCGTCGCTTTGTTGATACGCGCCTTGCATTCAGCGCAAGCGCCGAGGTAGATACCCGAGTCGTTGAAGCCCGAGGCGTAGATGTTTTCCCATTCGCCTTCGGTCTCGTTGTTGGTGAATATGCCGTAGCCGCCGTTGAGGCCGGTGTCATATGCGGTCAGGTAACGCCCCCACCATCCGTGCGCGCCGTTTTTTTCACTGCCCTCACCGCCGTTCCACCAAATCTCGTTTCCGCCGGGGCCGTCGGTGGTTTCGCGTTCGAAGTTGCGGACCGTGAGGTTTTCGATCCAGACCTTGTTGGCCTTGTAGACTTCGATCCCGTTGCGCCCGCCTGGGACGATTTTGTTCTGGCCGTCGACGATCACTCCGTTGCGATCCATGCCGCGGATGAAGATCCCGTTGTGCGGCCTCGTGACCTTGACTTCTTCGTCGTAGACGCCGGGCTCGATCAACACCCACGCTCCGGCTTTGGTTGCGTCGACGGCCGCCTGAATCGTGTTGAAGTAGTGAACGTGCCGCGGCGCCGTCGTCGGCAGTTCGCCTTGCGTGACGATGTCGACTTCAGCCGCGCCCGCGGCGCTTGCGAGCACGCCGAAGCATGCTGCTGCCAACACGGCGACGAACACGCCACGCGACAGTCGGGCGACGCTTCTCGTGGTACTCCACGTGAGTTGCATGCTGCTGTCCCTCCCTCGGTTCATCCCTGGTCGCCGGCGGGTCTACCAGGCGGGCGGGCGCGGTCGCCGACGTCCTGAGTGTCGACCCCTAGCGACTGGGGCCCGTCCCCTCGCCAATGCGCTGCACCTACCGACATCCCGGGTCTGATGTCCGGGATGAGCCCAACGTACACCTGCTAACAGAGACGGTCAAGCCCAGGCGCGCCGACGCTTGTCGCTCAGGCGAGCTCGGTGAGCGGGAACGCCCGGTTGCGCCTCGGCGGCACGAGGAAGTTCTGGCGGCGAGTGGCGGTGAGGAAGCGCTCGATGCCCTGGTTCTGTTCGGGCACGCCGCGCTGGACGAGGTCGGTGGACGCCTGGTTGCGGCGCATCGCGGCGAAGAAGTCTGCCGTCGGCACATAGATCGCGAAGTGGAGCTTGGGCTGCTCGGAGCCATCGGGAACGTCGAGCGAGTCGAACCCGGGGCCGTCGGCGCGGATGTGCATCGGAGTGCGGTCGGGCGCCCTGCTCGACCGCTGCAGGGCCGTCGTGTGCGCGATGTGCGGCTGCCTGTCGAACGTCGTTGAGCCTTCCGCTTCGCGTTCGGCCTGCTGCACTCCGTTGAACACGTTCGGTACGAACGCCGGGCCACCGCCGTCGCTGTACTGGTCCGCGTTTCCCTGTCTCGGTAGCGGGTCGGCACTGAACATCGCCGCCTCGCGCCGTGCATACGTTTCCGACGGGCGCGCGTAGAACTGCTCGAGATCGATGATCGCGTGCGAGAGGTGGACGATCGAGCCGTGGTTGAAGTAGTCGCGTCCACGCGCTGTCGTGAGCTTGGCCGATCTGTTGCCGGCGAAAGTCGTGATCGGTGCCGGCCCGCTGCTGCCGACTTGCTGGGAGACGAAGCCCATCCACATCGGCGAGGCCGGGTTGATCATCTCGGCGTAGTCGAGGCGCGCTTCTTCTGCGACCTTACGCGGCAATCCAGCCTGGGTGAACGAGAGGCGGCGGGAGGTGGCTTCGAGCAGGCCTTCGAGACCCGAGGGCCCGACGTTCGCGCCGGCGAGCGTCGTAGCGGGCCCGGCGAGCCACGCAAGGACGTCGTCGATGTTCGCGCTCGAGTCGCTGCGAACTGTCACGAGCACGTCGTTGGCCTCGATCTGGACAGGTACCTGAAAGCGGAGCTTGGCAACGTCAGGGTTCTGCGGGGAGACGTCGGTCGGGCCGGGGACGGCCTCCTCGAGTACGTAGCGCTGCTGTTCGGCGAGCAGGCGCGGCACGTGTGAGGCGACGAGTGCGCCGGCCATCCCACCGGGGAGCCGTTCGAAATAGGGGATCCCGTAGGCGATCGTCATGAAGACGCCGCTGGGGCTGAACGGATAGCTCGACTCGATCTTCTTCAGCGCGTCCGCGAGCGTCGCCTGGTCGGCCGGCGTCGGCGTGCGCCTCAGAGCGAACGTCGCGAACGCGGTGTAGACCGGCGGCATCCGCGCCGTGACGCCTTCGGCGCGGATCGGACGCGGACCGTAGCGTTCGATCTGGAACTGAATTTCGGGCAGCGACGACTTCGTGGCAACGGCGTCGCGGACGGGAGCCAGCGCGAGCAAGTCGAGCGCACCGAGGGTCGACGCGGCGAGCCCAAGTCCGGCGGCGCGCTGCAAGAACGTGCGGCGCGTCAGCGGCCGGCCGTCGCCGGCTGCGTCGTCGCGTGTGTCTGCCCTCATCCTCTCCTCCAGTCAGTCGTGCCGCGGCCTCCTGGCCGGCAGTGCTCCCTCTCTCGCGACGATAGTGCGCGCCTTGCGTGCGCGCAAGTGATCGTGGACTACCGCGACTGGTGGAGGATGGGCGCCGCTGCTCATAGGATGCGCGGCGACGTGGAACGGTCGAATCCCCCTAGTCCGAGCCGGTCGGTGATGGCCGGCGACGGCCTCTACAACGCGCACTCGCAGCCTCAGCACGTCGCCGGCGGCGACGGTGTGCCGCTTCTCGTACGCGCCTGCGAAGCGGCCTCGCTCGACCGCGCGCGGGCCGTCGTCGTTGCGGACTACGGCTCCTCGCAGGGCCGCAACTCGCTCGTGCCGATGAGCGCCGCGATCGAGCAGCTGCGCAGCCGGCTCGGTCCAGGCACGCCGATCTCGATCGTCCACACGGACCTCCCGAGCAACGACTTCGCGGCGCTGTTCACGACGCTCGACGCCGACCCGCAGAGTTACCTGCGCGGCGCGACGAACGTCTTTGCGTATGCGGCAGGCCGCTCGTTCTACGAGCGCCTCTTTCCGGCCGAGCATGTCGCGATCGGGTGGAGCTCGATCACGGTTCACTGGCTCAGCTCGGTGCCGGTGCCGCTGCGCGAGCAGATCTTCTCGCCGCTCGGCGCCGTACCGGAGCGTGCGGCCTACGCGGCACGCGCAGCCGAAGACTGGCAGCGCTTCCTCGGGCACAGGCTCGAGGAGCTCGAGCAGGACGGCCAGCTCGTCGTCGTCGGCAGCGGCGCCGATCAGAACGGCCGCTCCGGCGCCGAGGGCTTGATGAGCCTGGCCAACGACGCGCTGCGTGAGATGGTCGCCGAGAAGGCGTTGTCGCGCGAGGAGTACGAGCAGATGGTCGTGCCGACGTACTACCGCACGCTGAGCGAGTTCATCGAGCCGCTGGGCAAGCGCGGAGCGGCTGGGTCGTTTGAGCTCGAGGAGCACTCTGAGACGGACCTCGCCGACCCACTGTGGGCGAGCTACGAGCAAAGCGGCGACATCGCAGCGTATGCGGCCGGCGTCGCAGACTTCCTACGCGCGTTCTCCGAGCCGTCGCTGTTCGGCGCGATCGCGGCAGGGCGCTCGGCCGAGGCGGCAGCGCAGCTCGCGGACGAGTTCTATCGGCGCGTGCGCGAGAGTGTTGCGAAGCAGCCGGCCCAGGCCAGGTGCAACTGGCGACTCGTGCTGCTGCGGCTTCGCAAGCGGCCGTAGGCGCGGCCGCTCACGGGTCGAGCTGCGTGCACGTGCAGCGCCGAGATCAACGGAGTGATCAGAACGTCCTAGCCACTCAGCAGTGAGACGATCGGCGCAGGCGCCCACTCCGGCCGGCTGGCAGCCCCGATTCGCAGGCCCTCGTAAAAATCCGCGATCTTGACGGGCCCGGTGAGCCGCGAGTTGTCATATATGACTGCCCTGTCCGCGATCAAGACAGCGTGTGCAGCGAGCGGCCACAAGCGCTCGTAGCGCTCACGGATCTTGCGCTCCGGCACGTCGTGGCCGCCGGCCTTCACGCGGTACGCGACACGCCTGACCGCGAGCTCCTCCGGCACGAGCATCAGATGAAGGACGACTTGATAGCCGGCCGTTTGCGCTGAACGAATCAGGTCGAGCTTGGAGGGGTGCGAGAAGACGGTCTCGGCAATGAACGAGCGGCCGGCGGCGATGAGGTGCGCGCGCGTCTCGGCGGCTACCTGCGCCGCCTCGTAGGCGTGCGTGCCGGGATCGTCGGGCCACCTGGACTTGGCGATCTCGTCTGCGTTGACATACGCATAGCCCGGCAGCTCCAGCGCGAGAAACTCTTCGACGAACGTGGTCTTGCCCGAGCCATTCGGTCCAATGACCAAATGCAGCTGCTTCAAACGGACGCGCTCGTTCCGTCAGGCCGGTACTCCGTCAGCTCGCCTTGCTCGTTCAGCGCGACGGTCGTAACGCCGCGTGCGGCAAGGACCGCGCCGAGGTCCGTCGTTCGCAGACGCTCCTCCACCCGAGCCTGGACCTCGGAATCGAACACGACGGCCTCCTCGTCGGAGAGATGCTCGACCGGCAGAGTCCCGCCCAAGGCGGCTTCAACCCGATGGCGCGAGGCTGTATGGCGCGCGGAAACCGACATCCCGACGCGCACCCAGTGCTCGAGTTGCTGCTTGGCCGAGCGGTTCTCTTTGGCGCCCTCGACGACTGCGCTGTCGAACAGGTCCGATGGAACTCGCGTTGGCCGATCGGCGGCGGTAGCCATGGAAACTCCTTGGTGAAGACTGATACAGAATGTAGCAGAATAATACGGAGTGTCGCCAAAAGAACGAGGGCGTCCGGCAGGCGCGCGGATGGGGAGGAAACCGGTCCGGAGGAGCCAACACGAAACGCTCGACTTATCGCCCGTGACGACGCTCCCATCGGTGCAGTCCGAGTTGAACACCGATCGCGACGACGAAGATCGCCGGGAAGAGCCACCATTCGAGGCGTCGCCCGTTCGTGCTGACCGAAATCGACATCCATGCGATCCAGAAACGCCATACGCGTCCGCTGCTTCGGCGTCATCCGTCGACCGGAGTCCCGGGCTTCGCTGGAGCCGCGACCCATCCACTCAACGAGCCTTGCGTCCCATGTCTTACTCGGTTCTCTAGGCATCTTCGCGTCGATTCTCAATCGAGGTCGAATGCGGCTCGAATGGCAGCGCTGAGTTGCAACTCCTGGTCGTCGAGGAGCACGCCGATCTGATCCCTCAGAGCCTCGGCCGGAATCGTGGTGACGTTGTCGCAGCTAACCACCGGTGGTGCCGAGAGACCATCGCCGCATCGAGTTTCACCTCGGGCGAAAGGCCACGAATCGTCGTAGTGATCGGTGCGACGGTGACGGTCGTCAGATGCGGGCGCACAAGCTCACGCGTGAGAACCAGCACCGGTCGAGCCTTGTCGAGTTGCGCTACGTGGATCGCTTGCATCACTCGAGCGTCGAGGGCGCGCTCGCGGCGTGCTGCGCCCAGCCGGCAAGCTCAGGGTCCGGTCCGGTGCCCCTGAGGATCTCCGCATCTCGTTCAGCGACGGCGCGCCGGCGCTCGCGTTCCAGCGCTCGCGTGACGAGGGAAGCACGGCTGCGCGCATCGCCAGACGCGACAGCTCTATCGACGAACTCGACGAGCTCGTCTGGGAGCCGAACCGCGATCTGCTTGCTCATCCCGTTACGGTAGTACGTCGGTACCCTGAGGCTATGGATCAGCCAAGAGAGATCGAGCTTGTCTTCGCCCCTCAGGATGAGGGCGGCTATCACGTCTACGCCCCAGACCTTCCCGGTCTGCACACCGAGGGCGACACCCTCGATGAGGCGACGGCGAATGCGCAGGAGGCGCTTGCACTCTACGTCGAAGGGATGCGCGAAGACGGGCGCTCGCTCGATACTGGGGTGATCCGCCGGAAGTTCCCGGTCCCTGCGTGAGCGGGGCCCTGCCAGTCATATCGGGGCAGCGCCTGATCAAAGCTCTCGAACGCGACGGATGGGAAGTCGCTCGCCAGCGCGGAAGCCACGTTCGACTGAAGCATCCTGGGCGGGTGTCACTCACCGTGCTCTCATCGAGAGTTGAAGCGTGGAACGCTCTCGGGAATACTTGGCGATGCCGGAGTGAGTTCCGAAGAACTGGGCCGGTTGCTCTAAAGACCCGTCACCCCAGTTTGCAGGGAGAACATCTAATGAAGCGGGAGCGACGGGACTCGAACCCGCGACCTCTGCCGTGACAGGGCAGCGCTCTAACCAACTGAGCTACGCCCCCGCGATTGCGCGAACCGCGAGAACAGCTATCCACGCGTCCCCAGTATGCCAAGCCTCGGCGCTCGCCGAGGCTTGGCCTGCAGATGCCGCGGCGCAATGCGCGTTCGGACCTTGCAGGCGCGCCGGAGCACAGCGTGCGTGGCCTCGGCCGAGCACGTACGACGCCCAAAACTGGCCACCCAGCCAGCCTATCGGTTAGGCTCCGCGAATGGCGCTCGTCGGCCCACGCCCGATGCTCGACAGCAACCCGTTGAAGGTGATGGTCGAAGACATCCGCAGCGAGCACTCGGGCGTGCCGTTCCCGCCGGGCGAGACGAGCTTCTCGATCCCGCGCACGCGGCGCTTCGCGAACGAACCGCTCGAGATGCTGCTCGAGGCGTACGAGCGCTACGGCTCGGTGTTCACGCTGCGGCTGTTCCACTCGAACGTCGTCTTCATGCTCGGACCGGAGGCGAACCACTACATCCTCGTCTCGCACGCGTCGAACTTCACGTGGCGCGACGGGCACTTCCGCGACCTGATCGGCCTGATGGGCGACGGCCTGTTGACGATCGACGGCGAGTTCCATCGCCTCTCGCGACGGATCATGCTGCCTGTCTTCCACCACGACCACGTCGCAGCGTCGCTCGAAACGATCGCGCAGGAGACAGAGACGGCGCTCGATCGGCTGCAGCCCGGCACGGAGGTCGACCTCTACGCGTGGACGCGGCGCCTCGCGATGCGCGTCGCGATGCGTGCGCTGTTCGGCGTCGACCCCGACGGCAGTCGCGCTCGCGCGATCGACGCGGCAGGCCTGTTCGAGGAGGCGCTCGGCTTCTACTCGTCTGACTACTTCCTGCGCGTGCTGCGCACGCGCCGCTCGCCGTGGGGACGCATGCAGCAGGCCGCGCGCGAACTCGACACGCTGATCTACTCCGAGATCGCCGAGCGCCGCGCGAGCGGCGCGCGCGGCGAGGACATCCTCAGCCTGCTGCTCGACGCGAGCGACGAGGACGGCAACCAGCTCAGCGAGCTGCAGATTCGCGACGAGGTGATGACGCTGCTGTTCGCGGGGCACGACACGACGACATCGACGATCTCGTTCATGTTCTACGAGCTCGCACGCCAGCCGCAGATCGTCGCGCGACTCGTCGCAGAGCAGGACGAGAAGCTCTCAGGCGCCAAGCCGACCGCGGCGCAGCTCGCATCGGACGAGCTTGCAGAGCTCGAGATGGTGCTCGACGAGACGCTGCGCAAGTACCCGCCCGCGTGGGTCGGCCCGCGCCGCGCCGTCGAGGCGTACGAGTTCGCCGGCCACACGATCCCGGCGCGAGCGTTCGTCAACTACTCCTCGTGGGCGAGCCATCACCTGCCGGACGTGTTCGAGAGTCCCGACGAGTTCCGTCCGGAGCGCTTCGCGCCCGAGGCGAAGGCGGCGCTCGCGAAGGGCGCATACGTTCCGTTCGGAGGCGGCTCGCGTCAGTGCATCGGCATGCGCTTCGGCCAGCTCGAGGTGCGCACGATCGCGACGATGCTGCTCGGCCGCGTGAGCCTCTCGCTGCCGGACGACTTCGAGCTGACGATCCGTCAGATGCCGACGATCAGCCCGAAGGACGGCCTGCCCGTCCGCGTTCACGCACGCGCGAGCACCGCAGCCCGAGCCGCTGCGCCGGCACCATCCGCCGCCGCCTGAATGTCGCGCGGCCGGCCGCGTCTCACCTGAACGCCTCGCCACGAATCAACACCGCGCAGCCGAATCAGCACCGCGCCCCCGCCGCCGGCTCAGCGCAGAGTCGCGCCGATCCCGAGCCGGTAGCCGGCCGCCCCGCCTGCGCCGCTCGCGGCGTGCGCTTCGACGCGTTCTACATACACGCGCGGGTCGGAGAACAGCGTCAGCTTGAGCGCTTCGATCAGCAGCCCGCGCGGGTGCACGACGAGCTTGCCTTCGCTCGCCTCTGCGACTGCGTTGACGGACGCGCCGATGCCGAACAGACCGCCGCTCGCGCGCACTTCGACGTGGCCTTCGGAGCTGCCGAGCAGCTCGACGTCGAAGCCTTCCGGCAAGGCCGCCTTGACGTCGGCGCGTGTGACGAACGCCTGCGCGCTGAGCGTGCGCGCGTGCTTGTGCAGGCTCACTTCGCTGAGCGGCAGCGAGCCCTCGCTCGCGCTCAGCGAGCTCAGGTCGAGGTCTGTGATGCCGTGCGCTTCGGCGAGCAGCTTCGCAGTCTGCGACGGCGTCACGCGCAGGCGCGAAGCCTTGACTTCGACCGTGTCGGCATCGCCCCACAGCAGCTTGATCGCCGGCCACGCGCTGACGTGCACGCGCTCGACCGAGCCGTACTTGCCGACTCGCGAGGAGATCTTGCTCGCGGCGAGTTTCGGCAGGAAGACCTGCGCGAGGCCGAGCACGACGATCGCCGTGCCGCCGCCCCACAGCGCCAAGCGCACGGGCCGCGACGGGCTGGGCAGGCGCCCGCGACGGGCGTTCACCGAGCCCTGCTCCCCACACCACCGTCGCAGCGCCGCATCTCCAGGAAGCTTCGCAGGAGATGCGGCGCGCGGCGGCGCTCCGCAGAGGCGGCTAGACGACGCCGTTCGCCTTGAGGAACTGTTCGGCGACGCTCTTCGCCGACTGCTTGTCGATGCTGACTGCCTTGTTCATCTGCTGGATCGCCGAGATCGTCAGCAGCTTCGAGACGTTGTTGACCGCTTCTTCGAACGCCGGCCCCTCGGCCGCGAGCACGCTCTTCTTGACGATCGGCGCGACGTTCTGGAAGCCGAACACGTGCTTCGGGTCGGCGAGCAGCTTGAACTTGCCACCGAGCAGCTGCCCGTCAGTCGTGAAGACGTCCTGCGTGTCGACCTGGCCCGTTTCGAGCGCCTTGTAGGCGAGTTCGATCGCGATCGGCTTGAACGTCGGGTCGACGCCGTATTCCTTCTTCAGGCCGAGCAGGCCCTCGAAGCGCGTCGCGAATTCGGGCGCCGCGCCGAGCGTCACTTTTTTGCCGAGCGGCTTGAGATCTTCGATGCTCTTCACGCTCGGGTTCTTGCTCGCGAAGCTCGGCGAGACGGCGAGCGCGTCGGAGTCGAAGAACGGCGTGTAGTCGAGCATCGTGTAGCCCTTGCTTTCGGCAAACGCCTTCGCCTGCTTGTACGCGTCTTCGGCGCTCGTCGGCAGCTTCGTCTGTTCGGCGACAGCCGAGAGGAACACGCCCGTGTACTCCGGGTACATCTCGATCTTGCCTGACGTCAGCGCCTTGTAGATCAGCTCCGAGGAGCCGATTTCCGATTTCAGGTCGACTTTGTAACCCTTCGCTTCGAGCGCCTGCGCGTAGAGCTGACCGAGGATGTTCTCCTCCGGGAAGTTCTTGTCGCCGATCGTCACCGTCGGCTTGCCTGCACCTGGCGTGCTCGCCGATCCGCTCGCGGTCGACGACGAGGACGAGCTCGACGACGAGCTGCTTCCGCACGCGGCCAATCCAGCACTCAGCGCGGCAACGGCGATCAGCGCTGTGACCCTTCCTCCTACGTTGCTCGACCTGCTCAAACGCGCACCTGGCATATACGCTTCCTCCTGTTGTTGACTGACTTGATCGGAAAAGAATTAAAAGAATAAATATATAAATATTTCCTGTTCAGGTATTCGCCGTCGCCGCGGCCGGGACGCGAATGCGCTGCTGCTCGACCGCGCGCAAGCCGCGCGGCGTGATCGCCCGCTGCACGAGCGCGAGCACGCCCTCGACGGCAAGCGCGAGCGCTGCGACGCAGATCGCCGCGCCGAGCACGCCCGAGAAGTGGTAGCTCGTCTCGTTCGCGATCGGGTCGCCGAGGCTTCCCGAGAAGCCGGCCAGTGCCGCAATCGTCGTCGTCGAGATGACGAACACGGCCGCCGTGCGGATGCCGGCGAAGATCAGCGGCAGCGCGAGCGGCAACTCGACGCGCGTGAGGATCTCACGCTCTGACATGCCCATCCCGCGCGCCGCGTCGACAAGGTCGCGATCGACGCCGTCGACGCCGAGATACGCGTTCGTGACGATCGGCGGCACCGCGAGGATCACGAGCGCGACCTCGACGACCGTCAGGCCGAGGCCGAGGAACGCGTCGCCGATCGCGAGCACCGCGAGGCTCGGCAGCGCGCGGCCGATGTTGCCGATGTTGATCGCGACGAACGAGCCGCGATGGACGTGCCCGAGCCAGACGCCGAGCGGCACCGCGATGACGATCGAGATCGCGACGCCGATCGCGCCGACCTTCAGCGTCTCCAGGGCGAGGTGCGTGAGGCTCGGAAGGCCCGGCTGCCCCGCGATCGCGCCGTTGTGGCCGATGAACTTGAACGCCTCGACGAATTCGTGCATCGCCTCAGCTCACCTTCGCGCGCGCCCACGGCGTAAGCGCACGCTGGACGAGCACGAGCAGCGCGTCGGCCGCGAGCGCGAGCACGATCGCGAGACCGCCCGCGGCGATCAGCTCCGTCTTGAACGGCCCCTCGCCGAGCGCCGAGTGGATCGGCACGCCGAGCCCGCGCGGGTAGATCGTGTAGACGATCGTCGCGAGCGCGATGATCGTCACGACGGCGATCCGCAACCCCGCGACGATCGCCGGCAGCGCGAGCGGCAGCTCGACGCGCACGAGCGCCTGGCGGCGCGTCAT
>DASZLB010000169.1:0-4777 GCA_035552575.1 Solirubrobacteraceae bacterium
CGTACTCCGCGTTCTCGAGCAGCACGACGATCACACGCGAGTCGCGCGACCGCGGGATCGCCGACGCGGCGCCGAGCGAGACCTTGCCCGGGCTCGCCTTTCCGCAGCCGGCGCAGAGCGCGAGAAGCGCGAGAAGCGCAAGGGGCGCGAGAGCAGCGAGGGATGGGCGGCCATGGGCGGTCATCGCGTCGATCGCCGCGATCCTACGATGGGGTCGATGCGCCTGCGCCTCTATCACCACCCCGACGGTACGCGCATCGCCTACCGCGAGGTCGGCACCGGGCCGCCGCTCGCGCTGCTGCACTCGGGCCTGCTCTCGCACAAGGAGTGGGAACCGGCCGTCGAGTCGCTCGCCGACCGCTTCCGCGTCGTGCTGCCCGACCTGCCGCTGCACGGCGACTCCGAGAACCATCCGCGCCACCCGTACACGCTCGACTGGTTCGCCGAGGTGCTCGGCGGCTTCTCGCGCGAGGCGCTCGGTCCGCGGCCGCTGATCGCCGGGCACGACGCGGGCGCCGAGATCCTGCTGCACGCCGTGCGCACCGGCAGCGTGCGACCGTCGCGTCTCGTGCTGATGAGCAACCGCATGCACGCACAGCCCGAACGCGCCGCGATGCGCGCTGCGTGGCGCATCACGACGCGCGCCGCCGCGATCCCCGGCCTCGACCGGCTGCTCTCGCACGGTGCGCGCGCCGTCTTCACGCCCGCGCGTGGGATGCGCATGTCCGCGCGCGAGAACCCCGCCGCCGCCGACCTGCTGCGCCACGCGTTCGCCGACGTTCCCGGCAACTCGAACCTCGCGCGCTCCTGGGCGAAGGCCGCAGGAGCGTGGCCGCGCGGCGCGCAGACGCACCTGCTCGACCTCTATCCGCGGCTGCAGATGCCCGTCTTGCTGCTGTGGGCCGACCGCGATCCGATGTACCCGCTCACGATCGCCGAAGAGACGCTCGCGCTATTGCCCAACGGCCAGCTGCGCGTGCTCGAAAGCGCCGGATTTCTGCTGGCCTATGACGATCCTGTGGGGCTTGCACGCGAGTTGTCGGCCTTCTGTGGGTAGGGGCGACTGGCGTCCGGGCGACTGCTATCTGAGTGACCGCCGTCCAGGCTTTAAGGTCGTGTCGGGCTCCGCTCAAAGACGGCGACACGATGTCGCCGTACCGATTTCGCGGGACGGGATGTCCCGCGGAGGTCTCTATATGAGACGCTGCGCCCGCCACGACAAGTTACGGGGGCCGGCCATCCGGGCCGGCCTAAGGAAAGCGTCCGGCGCTGGCCGAGCGCAATATAAGGAGATCGCATGCCGGAGAAGCAGTTGTGGGGCGGCGAGACGAGCAAGGCCGTCGAGAACTTTCCGATCTCGGGCGAGACCGTGCCTCTGCCGGTCGTCCACTGGCTTGCGCGCGTGAAGGGTGCGGCTGCGGCGGTCAACGGCGAGCTCGGCCTGCTGCCGAAGCGGGCTGCCGGCAAAATCGAGAAAGCGGCGAAGGAGATCGCCGACGGCAAGCACGACGCGCAGTTCCCGATCGACGTCTTTCAGACAGGGTCGGGCACGTCGACGAACATGAACGCGAACGAGGTCATCGCGAAGCTCGCCGGCGACGGCGCGCACGCGAACGACCACGTCAACATGGGCCAGTCCTCGAACGACGTGTTCCCTTCGGCCGTGCACCTCGCGGCGCTCGACGTCGCGCAGAACGAGCTGCTGCCTGCGCTCAAGCAGCTCGAGCGCTCGTTCGTGAGAAAGTCGAAAAGCTTCCAGAACGTCGTCAAGTCGGGACGCACGCACCTGATGGACGCCGTCCCGGTCACGCTCGGGCAGGAGTTCGCCGGCTACGCCGCACAGATCGCGCTCGGCCAGGAGCGCGTCGCGGCCGCGCTCGCGCACGTCGGGCAGATCCCGCTCGGCGGCACCGCGACGGGCACCGGCCTGAACACGCACGCGAAGTTCGCCGAGAAGGTCCGCGCGCGCTTGAAGAAGGAGTCCGGGCTGAAGCAGATCGCGGCGCCGCTCGACCCGTTCGAGGCGCAGGCGAACCGCGACGCGCTCGTCGAGCTGTCGGGCGCCTTGAAGGTCATCGCCGTGTCGCTGACGAAGATCGCCGGCGACCTCGCGCTGATGGGCTCCGGCCCGCGTGCGGGCATCGGGGAGATCCTGCTGCCCGAGCTGCAGAAGGGCTCGTCGATCATGCCCGGCAAGGTCAACCCGGTGATCCCCGAGGTCGTCCTGCAGGTCTCCGCGCAGGTGATCGGCAATGACACCGCGATCACGATCGGCGGTCTGCAGGGCCAGTTCGAGCTCAACGTGCGGATCCCGCTGATCGCGCGCAACCTGCTCGAATCGCTGACGCTGTTGACCTCGACCTCGCGCGTCTTCGCCGAGAAGTGCATCGACGGCATCGAGGTCAACAAGGCCGGCGCCGAGGCGTCGGCCGGCGCGACGCTCGCCGTCGCGACCGCGCTGAACGGCGCGATCGGCTACGACAAGGCGACGGTCATCGTGCAGAAGGCGACCGCGTCGGGGCGGCCGCTGCGCGAGGTCGCGCTCGAGGAGGGCGTCGACGCGAAGCTCTACGACAAGACGATCGACCTGCGCAAGATCGCCGCCGGGAACCGCGGCTAGGCCTGTCGATGAGCATGCGCGCGGCAACGAGGACGCTAGCGGCTCTGTTCGTCGCGCTCGCCGTGGCGGCACTGCCGGCCGCTGCCGTGACGCCGACCGCCCCGGCGACGCCGACTGCCCCGGCGCCGCCGACTGCTCCCGCGCCGCCGGCGCCGCCACGGGCCGAACCGGCCCCGACCGCCTGCGTCAGCGGGCCGGCAGTGCTCGCGAACGCGGCCGGTTCGGTCGCGCAGCGGATCTACGCGTCGGAGGTATCGAGCTCGGAGGTCTCGAGCGACAAACACCAGATCGAAAGCTACGCGCCGCTGGTCAGTGCCGTCGAAAAAGGCGAAAGCGCGGCGCTGAAGACGGCCGTGCACACGCTCGTCTACTCGCACACGCACATCGTGCGCCTGCGCGTCAGCCGCGGCTCGACGCTGCTGTTCGACGAAGGCGGTCCGTACATCCTCGCGCCGGTGCAGGGCACGCTGCGCTCGCACGGCAAGGAGGTCGGGCACTTCGTCTTCTCGGTGCAGGACGACCTCGGCTACGTCAAGCTCGAGACGCGCTTCATCGGCGCGCCGCTCGTGCTGCGCACCGAATCGGGCCAGGTGCCGATCGAAGGGCTCCTGACGCCGGGCCCGGCGAGCATCCCCGATCGCGGGCCGGTCTCCTACAAGGGCGCGAGCTACGAGGCGTACTCGTTCAACGCCTTGGCATACCCGAGCGGACGTCTGCGCATCTCGCTGCTGCTGCCGCTCGCGGGCTCGCTCGCGAGAAAGACGTGCGATCGGATCAAGGCCGAGGAGATGAGCACGATCGCGCAGCGCATCTCGCGTCGCTTCACGCTGTCGCAGTCGAGCTTCGCGCCGTTTGTCCACCTGACGCAGACGCTCACGCACACGCGCGTCTACGTGCGCAAGGGCTCGCAGAAGCTCTCGGGCCGCGGTCCGGCGAAGCTGCCCGTCTCAGGCCCGCTGAGCTACCACGGCGCCAAATACGAAGTCGCGTCGTTCTCCGCGCCGACGTCTGCCGGGCAGGCGCGCGTGTACGTGCTCGTCGCGCTGTAGCTTGCTGACGACCGGGCCGCCGGCGGCCGGCAGCCGGCCGCGAGCCGCGCGTGGATTAGACGCTCCGGTGCCGGGTAAGTGTCAAGCGGTCCCGCGCGGGAGAGCAAGGGGAAGTGATATGCGCAGCGATTCCGGCGAAGGACGGCAGGCGGCAGCAGATGCGCTGATGCGTGAGCTTTCGGTCGCTCAGGCGATCGTCGACGTCGTCGACCGCCACTCGCAGGGACGTACGGTGATCGGCGTCGAGATCCGCGTCGGACGCTCGCGTGGAGTGAGCCCGGCAACGCTCGACTTCGCGTTCTCGCTGCTGACCGAGGGCACGGCGCTCGACGGCACGGAGCTGCAAATCGCGCAGGTCGCAGGCACGGAGCTGTCCGTCGAGGCGTTGCGGCTGTACGACGACCGCGAGCGCCGCGAGCAGATCTCGGCGGGGCTGGCGCGCTTAGCTCCGCGGCCGCCCGGCCCGCCGGCGGCCTGAGGCCTGAGGCATGAGCTGTGAGCGTGACGGGTACGCGCGCGGCGGCGCTAGCCCTTCGGCAGCGGCGCGAACAGGCGCGCGACAGTCGCGGCGGCGGGCTTCGGACGGCCGCTGTAGGTGAACATGCCCTTCTGGTTGATCCCTTCGATCAGCTTCAGCGAGGGCAGCTTGAAGTGGATCGAGCCGCCCTCGAAGCTCGGCACGAGCGGGTAGTCGCGCAGGTCCCAGACGAGCATGCCACTGAGCTTCGGGTCGGCCGAGTAGACGGCGATGTGGCGCGCGAGCAGGCTCGACTGGAAGGAGTAGCTGCCGGGCGAGCCGGCGCTGTTGAGCGTGTTCGATTCGGCGCCGAACTCGCTGACGATCAGCACCTTGCCGGCGAACGTGCGCTCCTGTGCGCGCAGCCGCGCGCGCATCGAGGCCTTCTGCTGCGCGGCTGAGTACTGCGGGAAGTCATACCAGCCGGTGTAGTCCGTCTCGGCGACGGCGTCGACGCCGCGATACAACAGGCCGGCGTGGACCGGCGGGTGATCGCCCCACACGTCGACGGCGACCATCCGGCCCGGGTCGTGCTCGTGCAGCCACTTCGTCAGCGACTGCACGTAGCGGACCTCGGCTGCGTCGCGCCCG
>DASZLB010000170.1:0-1857 GCA_035552575.1 Solirubrobacteraceae bacterium
GTGAACGGGGAGCTGCGCGTACAGGACGAGCCCGCCGGCCGACAGGAGCATCCCTGCCGTCAGGACGGGGCGGACGCCGATTCGCGTCGCGAGCGCCTGGGCGACGCCGGAGAAGGCGACGATCGTGACGGTGAGCCCGATGTACGCGACTCCGGTCTTCAGCGCCGAGTAGTGCAGCACCTGCTGCATGTACAGCGTCAGCAGGAAGAACTGCGAGAAGAGCGAGGCCGACAGGAGCAGCCCGCTGAGGTTCGACGCGGCGAGCGTGCGCAGCCGGAAGATCCCGAGCGGAAGCAGCGGCGCCTTCGAGCGCGCCTCGATCGCCACGAAGCCGATGATCAACGCCCCCGACGCGGCGAGCAGCCCGATCGTCGACGTGGTTCCCCAGCCGTGCTGCGCCGCCCGGGTCAGTGCGTAGACGAGGACCATCAAGCCACCGGTGATCGAAGCCGCGCCGAGCGCATCGAAGTGGCGGTGGCTCAGGTCTGCCTTGCTCTCACGCAGGACGAACGGTGCCAGCGCGAAGACGGCGATTCCGGCCGGCACGTTGATGAAGAAGATCCACGACCAGCTCAGGGCGCTCGTCAGCGCGCCGCCGAGCAGGACGCCCGCGGCTCCGCCGCTTCCGGAAGCCGCGCCCCAGATGCCGAGGGCGACATTGCGGTCGCGCCCCTCTTCGAACGTCGTCGTCAGGATCGAGAGCGCAGCCGGCGAAAGGAGCGCCGCGCCGAGCCCCTGCACGATCCGGAAAGCGATCAGCGACTTCTCCGACCAGGCGAGCCCATCGAAGAGCGAGCTGATCGTGAAGATCGCGAGACCGACCATGAAGAGCCGTCTGCGCCCAAGGATGTCGGCAAGCCGTCCACCGAGCAGGAGCGCGCCGCCGAACATGATCGAGTAGGCGGTGATCACCCACTGGAGGCTCTCCTGGCTGAAGTTCAGATCGGTCTTGATCGACGGGAGCGCGACGTTGACGATCGCCACGTCCAGGACGACCATGAACTGGCCCGCCACGATCAGAGCGAGCGCGAACCATTTCGCGCGTGGTGACTGCAAGGAATTCATCAGACTCTCCAATCGTTGAACAGTTCCAATATGAAACCGTCAAACGATCACCCCCACTACAGTTATTCCCGTGGCTGACGCCGCGCCCGAGATCAGCGATCTGGAGAAGCCTCTGCCGGAGGAGCTCCTGGCGAGTCCCGGCTTCCTGCTGGCACGCGTCGGCGCCGGGATGAAGATGCGCGTCCTCGGCGAGCTCGAGGAGGCAGGCTGTCCCGGCTTCCAGTACGGCGTGCTCGCTCTGCTGCGCGAAGGCCCTGCCCTGACGCAGGGGCGGATCGCCGATGTGCTGGGAATCGACCCGAGCCAGCTCGTCGGCGAGCTCGACAAGCTCGAGACGAACGGGTTGATCGACCGCCGGCGCGACCCGCTCGACCGGCGCCGTCACATGGTGGCGATCACGCCCAAAGGCGAGAAGCAGCTCGTCGAGCTACGGACGGTCGTGCGGCGGATCGAGGACGAGTACCTCGCGCCACTCGATCGCAAGTCGCGCGAGCAACTGCACGAGCTCCTCCTGCACGTCGCGCAGGGGAACGACGCGCGTTACCGGCGCAAGGTCTAAGCCGGCCTGCCGGGAGGCCAGCGCTCGAGCTCGCGAAAGCGGCGGTCATCCGTCGGTTCGATCGGAAGCGCCTTGCGCTTAGTGCCCCCGACAAGAATCGAACTTGTGCACGCGGTTTAGGAAACCGCTGCTCTATCCACTGAGCTACGGGGGCGCAGCCGCTCACTGTAACCCCCGCGTCGAGATATTCGTCGCAAGCTCTCATTGCAACATCGCGCGCGCGTCACAGGCGC
>DASZLB010000171.1:0-4025 GCA_035552575.1 Solirubrobacteraceae bacterium
ATCTCCTGGCCGGGCTTCAGCAGATCGGAGATCTTGCGCCCGCTGCCGGAGCCGCGGCCGCGCTTGGGCGTCTCGACGCCCGGCAGGACGATCTCGTCGACGTGCAGGAAGCCGTTCTTCTCCAGGCCGATGTCGACGAACGCGGCCTCCAGGCCGGGTAGGACGTTGTCGACCTTGCCCTTGTAGATGTTGCCGACGATCGAGCGACCACCGCGCCGCTCGATGTAGAGCTCAGCGATCCGATAGCCGGCCTGCGGTCCCCCTCCGCCGCGCTTGCGCGAGGCCGCCGCTTTCGACGCACCCGCTTTGCGGGCCGATGCCGAGGACCTTGAGGCGTCGGGCGTTCCGCTCGCCTCCAGAAGCGCGACGCGCGTCTCGGCGCGATCGACGCTGACCAGTACTTGCTTTTTCAATGTGAACTCTTTCCGTATTGGATGGGGCCGAACCCCGAGCGGGCGCGCGCAGTAGCTGCGCACGCTCGCGCGACGGGCAGGATGCCCGCGGATTCGTGAGAACCCCTGTGGCCGGCCGCACCTGCGCGACGTCGTGCTCGCCCAACCCGGCAGCACCTGCTGCGTCTCCGGGGGGCTGACGGTCTGGCGGGAGGTGCGGGGCGTTCATTGGGTGTTCGCTAACGCAGGACGCGACCCTTCAAAGCTTGCGAGGCGCGCGCCTGGATGTAAATCGATTGCAGCAGGCCGACTGCCAAGAGCGTGGTGATGACCGACGAGCCGCCATAGCTCATGAGCGGCAGCGTGACGCCTGTGATCGGCATGATCCCGATCGTCATTCCCACGTTGACAAAGACCTGAAACATGAGCATAGCCGCTACACCGGCTGCGACGAGCGTGCCGTAGAGGTCCTTCGACATGACGACGATCCGCAACGCTCGCCAGATCAGCAGCGCATAGAGCAGCAGCACGAACGCGGCGCCGAGGAAGCCGTACTGCTCGCCGACGGCGGCGAAGACGAAGTCGGTGTGATCCTCGGGCACGTAGTTGAGCTTCGTCTGCGTCGCGTTCGGCCCGCGTCCGGTCTTTTGCCCGGAACCGATCGCGATCTTCGACTCCTCCTGTTGGTAGCCTTCCTTCTGCGCGTTCGTCGTCGGGTGCAGGAAGGCCGTCAGGCGCTGCACCTGGTAGGGCTTGAGCAGATGAACGCCGGCCGCCGGCGCCGCGACGAGCACGAACGTCATCGCGACGAGACCGAGCGTGACAAGCGCCGTCAGATGCTTCCACGACGCGCCCGCGGCGAACAGCAGCGTGAAGGCGATCACGACGTAGACCATCCCCGAGCCGAGGTCCGGCTGGGCGATCACGAACATTGCCGGCACGAGCGCGGCGAGCATCACGAGCGCCGTCGTGTCGCGATCGCGCAGCCGGCGCGCACGGTCGACGACGAGCCCCGCGAGCGCGAGCGTCAGCAGCACCTTGCCGAGCTCGGAGGCTTGGAAGGAGAAGAACGGCAGGTTGATCGCGCGCTGCGAGCCGCGCGCGCTGTGGCCGAGTCCGAGCACGGCGAGGATCGTGAAGATCAGCACGCCGTAGATCGCGTTTTTGAACTGGCGCAGGCGCGCGTAGTCCAGGCGCGAGAGCGCAAGCATCATCAGGAAGCCGATCACGAGATACGTCGCCTGGCGATCGACGTAGTAGTGCGGCTGGCCGGGGATCAGGTTGCGCGTCGCCGCGCCGAGCGTGACGATCGAGCAGATCGCCAGGCCGATCACTGCGAGCGTCAGCAGCGGATCGACGGGCAGGCGCAGCGTGCGCGGCTGCGCGACCGGGGTCGCCTGCTCGGACGCGGCGATCGGGCTGAGCGGGCTCAAAACGTGTGCGAGCTCCCGGCGACGAACTTCTTCGCCGCACCGAACCACTGCGCGGCGAGCAGGCGCGCGACGGGCGCCGCCGTTTCGGCGCCGAAGCCGCCCTGCTCGATCGTCACGGCGATCACGATCGGACGCTTCGGGTCGCCGACGTAGCACAGGTACCAGGCCTGGTCTTCTTTGCCGACGTGCTGCGCGGTGCCTGTCTTGCCGTACACGGGGTGCTGCGCCTGGTCCCAGCCCGCCCAGACCGCCGCCGAGGTCCCGCCGGGCGAGCTCGCGGCCTCGTGGATGCCCTGCATGACGAGGTTCAGGTCGCTGTCGTTGAGGTGCACGTGGCGCTCGGCCGGGAAGTTCAGCGACTGCACGAGGCCCCCCTGCGCGCCGTCGATCTCCATGCCGAGGTGCGGCCGCACGACCCAGCCGTTGCCGCCGTTGGTGAAGGCGTCGGCGAGCGTCGAGTAGGCAACGGCCATCTGCAGCGGCGAGGTCAGCAGGTCGCCCTGGCCGACGGCGAGGTGCATATTGTCGCCGACGCTCCACGGGCGCCCGTCGGAGATGCCGCAGCTCGAGACGTGCTTGCGCCGCTCGCAGCTGAGCTCCTCGCGGGCGACTTTCGCGCGCCACGCGCGGTCGGGCACGAGCCCGGTGATCTCACTCGGCAGGTCGACGCCGGTCTGCTCGCCGACCCCGAGCTTGTGCGCCTCCTGCTGGATCACGTTGCCGTGGCTGTTGGCGAGCTCGCCGGCTTCGAAGAAGTACGTGTCGGAGGAGACCTTCAGCGCTTCGACGAGCCCGACGGCGCCGTAGTCGGCCTTGCCGGCGTTGCAGAACTGCTCGGTCGAGACATGGATGCACTGCCCGTTGCCGAGCCCCTCGCTCGGGTTGATGACGCCCGCTTCGAGCGTCCCCATCGCGGTGATCGGCTTGAACGTCGAGCCCGTCGGATAGGTCCCGTTGACGGCGCGGTCGGTCAGCGGCGCCGGCGATTCTTCGCCGGAGCTCGTCTTCGATTTGCCCTCCAGCGCCGCGTATTCGCTCTTCGTCAGCGGTTTCGCGAACTTGTTCGGGTCGAACGTCGGTGAGGAGCCGATCGCCAGCACCTGCCCGTTGCGCGGGTCGAGCGCGACGAACGCTCCGGCGTCGGCCGGTTTGCCGCCGGCGCGCGCGTTTTCGATCCCCTCCGTCAGCGCCTTTTCGCCCTCGGCCTGAAGTCCCTTGTCGAGCGTGACCTTGAGGCTGTAGCCGCCCTTCGGCTGTGTCGGCGCGAGGTCGCTCGGGACCGGGTAGCCGGCGGCATTGACCTCGACGCGCTCGATCCCGGGGTCGCCGCGCAGGTAGCGGTCGTAGTAGTACTCGAGCCCTTCCTGGCCGACGACCGTGCCCTGCTTGACGCCCGAGAAGGCACGCGACTTCAGCTCCGTTTCGGAGACCTGCCCGACGTAGCCGAGCACCTGCGCGCCCATCACGCCGTACGGATACGCGCGGATCGAGACGGGCTGCTGCGTCACGCCGGGGTATTCGCTCTGCCGCTCGGCGAGCACCGTCAGCGCGCCGCGCCCGGCGTCGGTCTTGATCGTCACGGGCGCATACGGCACGGCCGTGCGCCCCTTGATCACGAGCGCCTGGATGTGCGGGCCGCTCATCCCGAGCAGCCGCCCGAGGCGACGGTAGAGCACGATCCGCGCGTGCCCGGCCGGCGGCAGCGCCGACGGCACGATCTGCACGGCGTTCGTCGTGCGGCTCGCGACAAGCGGCTGACCTTCGCGGTCGAGGATTTCGCCACGCGGTGCGGCAATCGGCAGGTCGCGCGCGCGATTGGCGTTGGCCTGCTGGACGTACTGTTCGCCGGAGAGCACCTGCAGGAACCACAGGCGGAAGAAGATGATCGCGAACATCGCCATCGCGAGACCGCCGAGGATCGCGACGCGCATCGCCAGCTGCGGTGAGACGGGGATCCGCGGGTCGCGCCCGCCGGCGGGCTCGATCGCGCTCATCCGCGAGACCTCATGATCTGGACAATGGGCTCAGCCCACCTGTCGTGTACGCACGCCGGCGCCGGCGCCGCGGGTCGTCGGGCAGGCCGCCGATCAGGCAGCGGCGCACGAACGCCCAGACGGGCAGCGCGACGATCGTGTTGACGACGACGCCGAGCACGATCTGGCGCAGCAGCTCGAGGCTGACGGGCGCGTCGACGCCGAGC
>DASZLB010000172.1:0-8436 GCA_035552575.1 Solirubrobacteraceae bacterium
TCGCGGGCGTCGAGGGCGCCTGTGAGCCGCTAAGCGCCGGCGCGTGCGGCGTCGCGCATGACCTCGAGCGGCGCCTCGCGCCCGGTCCACAGCTCGAGGCTGAGCGCGCCCTGCGCGACGAGGATCTCGAGCCCGTCGACGATCGCCGCGCCGTGCGCCGCCGCCGCTTCGAGCAGCGCTGTGCGCCCGCCGCGATAGACGAGGTCGACGACGGTGCCGTAGCCGCCGAGCGCAGCCGCGTCGAGCGCGAGCGCGTCGAGCTCCTGCGGGTCGGGCTCGAGCCCGACCGACGTGCAGTTGACGAGCAGCTCTGCCGGCTGCGGGCGCGCAACGGCTCGGCCGCCGAGCTCCTGTGCGAGGGCGCGGGCGCGCTGCGCGGTGCGATTCCAGATCGAGACGTCGCTCGCGCCGGCTTCTCGCAGCGCCCAGACGGCAGCGCGCGCGCTGCCGCCTGCGCCGAGCACGAGCGCGCTCGAGCCACGCGGCGAGCGCCCGAGCGCCGCGATCAACCCCGGCGCGTCGGTGTTCTCCGCAACGATCGAGCCGTCGGCGGCGAACGACAGCGTGTTCGCCGCGCCGATCGCGCGCGCCGCCGCGCTCGCGCTGTCGGCGAGCGCCAGCGCGGCCTGCTTGTGCGGGATCGTCACGTTCGCACCGATGAACCCCGATGCGCCGAGCGCGCTCGTCGTCTCGGCGAACAGCTCCGGTGGCACAGGCAGGCGCTGGTAGTGCCAGTCGCGCAGGCCCAGCTCGGCGAGCGCCGCGTTGTGGATCGCCGGCGAGCGGCTGTGCGCGACAGGCCAGCCGAGGACGCCGAGGCGCTTCATCACTTCTTCTTGCACGCCGGCGGGTGCCCGCCGTTCTTCTTCACCGCCGCGTCGTATGCGGCGACGTTCTTTTCGAATTCGGCGTACGTCTTCGAGAAGACCTGCTCGCCGCAGCCGTCCGCGCCGGCGACGTAGTAGAGATACGGCACGTGCGACGGGTGCGCCGCCGCTTCGATCGACGCTTCGCCCGGATTCGAGATCGGCGTCGGCGGAAGCCCTTTGTGCGTGCGGCTGTTGTACGGCGAGTCGATCTTCAGCTGCGATTCGGTCAGTTCGCCGGTGTACGTCGCGATCCCTTTCTGCAGCTCGACTGCGTAGTAGATCGTTGCGTCGATCCCGAGCGGGATGCCTTCTTTCAGGCGGTTGTAGATCACCGCCGCGATTCGCGGGCGGTCGTGCTCGGTCTGCGCCTCGCGCTCGATCATCGAAGCGACCGTCAGCAGCTGATACGGCGTTACGTGCAGCGCCCGCGCCCGGCGGAAGTCCGCCGTGGTGAAGCGTTGGCGAAACGCGCGCAGCTGCTCGTCGACGAGCCGCTGCACCGGCGCACCCGCGGTCAGCTCATACGTCGCCGGGAAGAGGAAACCCTCGAGGTTGCTCGTGCCCGACGGCGCGCCGTAGTGCTTCGGGTTCAACAGCTTCGAGTGCACCGTCGCGCCCACGTAGCTGCCCGACAGCGCGTCTTCGCCGACGAGATCCGCTATCTGGCGACGCGTGTAGCCCTCCGGGATCACGACGTTCACAGCGATTACCTTCGGCGGCGGCTTGCTCAGCGCGTCGATCGCCGCCGAGTAGCTCATCTCGCGCTTCAGCTGAAAGCGCCCCGAGTGAAGCGATCCGCGCTTGCCCTCGATCAGCGCGCGCAGGTTGAAGAAGAAGCCCGACGAGATCACGTGGTCGCGCGCGAGGATCGTGCCGATCTTGCTCGAGCTCGAGCCCTTCGGGATCTCCACGATCACCTTGCCCGTTCCGCCGCCTGCGAACGGCTGGAACAGCGAGAGCAAAAACCAGACGAGCGCGATCGCGACCGCAAGCGCGAGCAGAGCCGCTATGCGTGCCCGCGAGAAACGGCGACCGCCGCCCGCGTGAGCATGCCCGCCAAATCGCCGGGCGCCGCCACGTTTCCCTCCGCCCCTGCCGCTCCCGCTGCCTACGCGACCTTTGCCGCCGCGAGCGCCGCGCCCGAACGCGCGCGGGCCGCCGACGACGCTCGCGCGCGAAGGCGCATCCGCCGAGCGACGGCCACGACCCGCGACGACGCGCTGCTCGCCCGGCGGCAACAGCGGCGGCAGCGGCGGGCGCCCCCCGGTCCGTGCCGGGCGCTCCTGCTCGACTGGATCGAGCTCTGCATACGGATCCGCCGCGATGAACTCGCTCGGCTCGTCCGCGCTCGGCTCCACGGGCTCGGCCGCGCTCGGCTCCGGCTCCGGCGCCGGCTCGGGCGCGAGCTCCGGCTCCGGCTCGGGCGCCGGCTCCGGCTCCGGCTCGGGCGCCGGCTCCGGCTGTGGCTCCGGCTCCTCAAATACGGCCGGCGCCTCAAAAGCGTCCGTCGGCGGCTCGGCTGCGCCGTGCGCGACGTCAGGCTGCGATGTCGCGCTGGGCTCGGGTGACGTACCGGCGCCCTCAGGCTGCACCAAGTCGGCCTCAGGCAGCGCCGTGCCGGCGTCAGGCGGCACTGCGCCGGCCCCAGGCGGCGCCGCAGCGGCCTCAGGCGCGATTCCGGCCTTGCCGGCGCGCCGCCTTTCGCGCTCGAGCCGATCGCGCTCGCGCTCCTCTGCGGTGCGTTCGTGCCCGGACTGTGATCGATTGCCGCGCGCCAAGAGCAGGACCTTAGTGCGGCTGCGCCGCGATCCAGCTCTCGAGCATGTGCGCGGCCGCGCGCGAGTCCTCGCTCGAGCTCGCCGGGCCGTCGAGTCGCTGTGCCATCCGCGTCGTGAAGCGCTCGTCGTGAAGCTCGACAGGCACGCCCTCGCCGAGGCGGCGCGCGAGGCGCTCGGCGAACTCGCGCGTCTCGCGCGTCTGTGCCGTCTCGCCGCCGCTCAGCGACAGCGGCAGCCCGACGACGACGCGCTCGGCCTCGCGCTCGCGCACGAGCTGCACGAGCGCGAGCATCCCGCGCTTGCTCGCAGGACGCTCGACGTGCTCGAGCGGCGTGACGATCGTTCCCGTCGGATCGCTCACCGCGCAGCCGCAACGCGCGCTGCCGTAGTCGAGCGCGAGCACGCGCATCAGCCCTGCAGCGCCGCCGCGATCGTGTCCTTCGCGACGTCGAGCGCCTCGAGCAGCTTCTGCGGCTCGCGCCCGCCGGCCTGCGCGAGCGTGTCGCGACCGCCGCCGCCTCCTCCCACGGCCGCCGCGGCTGCCTTGACGACGGCGCCCGCCTTGACGCCGCGCTCGACGAGCTCCGGCGGCACGCTGACGAGCAGATGCGCGCGCCCGTCGACGGCTGCGCCGAGCACGATCGCCGCATCCGCGCGCTTCCCCTTCAGGCGATCGGCGAGGTCGAGCAGCGCCTTGGCATCAGCCACCTCGACGATGCTCAGAAGCACAGGTACCTCTGCGACCGCCACGACGCGACCCAACAATTCATCGATATCGATCGCCCCGTCACCGCCGCCCGACGAGGCAGCGCTCTTGCGTGCTTTCTCGAGCTGCTTGCGCTCCTGCGCGCGCGCCTGCACGACCTCGGCGACCTGCTCGGGGCGCGTGCGCAGCGTAGCCGCAGCCTGGCCGAGCACGCGGTCGTGCTCGCGCAGCAGCGCTACCGCAGCCGGGCCCGTCAGCGCTTCGATGCGCCGCACGTTGGCCGCGCTCGACGTCTCCGCGACGATCCTGAACGGACCGATCTCGGCCGTCGAGCGCACGTGCGTGCCGCCGCACAGCTCGCGCGAGTGCTCGCCGTCGCCGACCTCGACCATCCGCACGATCTCGCCGTACTTCTCGCCGAACAGCGCCATCGCGCCGAGCGCCTTCGCCTCGTCGAGCGTCGTCGTCAGCGGGCGTACCGGGTCGTTGCGCGAGATCCACTCGTTGACGCGATCCTCGACGTCGCGCAGCTCCTCCTCGGTTAGGCCCTGCCCGTGGCTGAAGTCGAAGCGCAGCTTGTCGGGGCCGACGTAGGAGCCGGCCTGGCGCACGTGGCTGCCGATCCGCTCGCGCAGAGCCGCCTGCAAGAGATGCGTCGCTGTGTGGTTCGCCTCCGTCGCATGGCGCGCAGCGTGATCGACCGTCGCGAGAACCTGCTCGCCCGGGTGCAGCTCGCCCTGCTCGACCGTCACCGACAGCGCCTGGTCGTCGCCGAGGCGGAAGACCTCGTGCACGCGCGCGCGGCAGTCGCCGTGCTCGCATTCGATCGTGCCGCAGTCCGCGACCTGCCCGCCGCCGGCCGCATAGAACGGCGACTCGGCGAGCTTCACGAGGACCGTGCCGTCGCGCTGCTCGACAGCGCCGACCGTCGTTAGCTGGCGCTCGGTCTCATAGCCGGTGAAGCGCGTCTGGAAGTCCGTCGCGCCGGCGAACGCGCCCGCGAGCGCACGCGCGTTCGCGGGCTTTGCTCCCCCCTCCGCGCCATCGGCGACCTGCGCGCCGCCGGCGCGGCTGCGCGCGCGCTGCTGCTCCATCAGCGCGTCGAAATCGCCTTCGATCGTCAGCTCCTGCTCGCCGAGCAGCTCCTTCGTCATCTCATACGGGAAGCCGTACGTGTCGTGCAGACGGAAGACCTCGGCGGCCGGCACGGCCGTGCGTTCCTCGCCGCGCGCCTGCTCGATCAGCGCCGTGAGCGTTTGCAGACCCTGCGTCAACGTCCGCCCGAAGCCCTCCTCCTCGGCCGCGAGCCACGTCGCGATCGCCGCGCGCTGCTCGCGCAGCTCCGGATAGGCGCCGCCCATCAGCTCCTGCACACGCTCGGCGTAGCGCGTGAGGAAGCCCTGTTCGAGATCGAGCGCGCGTCCCTGCTGGATCGCACGGCGCATCACACGGCGCAGCACGTAGCCGCGGTCCTCATTCGACGGGACGACGCCGTCGGCGACAAGGAACGTCATTGCGCGCGAGTGGTCGGCGAGGATCCGCAGCGCGCGGTCGCTCGCGAAGTCGGCGCCATAGCGGACGCCCGACAGCTCCTCGCCGAGCTCGATCAGCGGCTGGAACTGGTCCGTCTCGAACACCGACGGCTTGTCCTGCAGGATCGCGGCCATCCGGTTCAGCCCCATGCCCGTGTCGATGTTGCTCGCCGGCAGCGGCTTCAGTTTCCCGCCTTGACCACCGACTTCGCCGGCGGTGCCCTCGTACTGCATGAAGACGAGGTTCCAGTACTCGAGGAAGCGCTCGTTCTCACCGCCCGGCAGGTCATCCGGCGAGCCGAACTCGACGCCGCGGTCGAAGTACAGCTCCGAGCACGGCCCGCACGGGCCCGACGGGCCGGCCTGCCAGAAGTTCTCAGAGCGCGGGCACTGCACGATCCGCTCGCGCGGCACGCCCATTGCAAGCCAATAGGAGATCGCCTCCTCGTCGGGGCCGAGGTCGAGCCACTCGTCGCCCTCGAAGACCGTCACCCAGATGTCCTCTGGCGCGAAGCCGAAGACCTCGCGCGAGAGCGTCCACGCGTACTCGATCGCCTCGGCCTTGAAGTAGTCGCCGAACGAGAAGTTGCCGAGCATCTCGAAGAACGTCAGGTGACGCGCGGTGTTGCCGACGTTGTCGATGTCGACCGTGCGAAAGACCTTCTGGCAGTCGGTCAGGCGCTTCGCGGGCGGCGTCTCCTGGCCGAGGAAGTACGGCTTCAGCGGATGCATCCCGGCGACGGTCAAGAGCGCCGAGGGGTCGTGCGCGGAGGGCACGAGCGACGCCGACGGGATCCGCCGGTGCCCGCGCTCCTCGAAGAACGCGAGGTAGCGCTCGCGGATCTCATCAGATGTCATGGGGCGAAGCATCTCAGTTGCTTGGGTCGCTACAGGCCGTCGCGGCTAGGCGTCGACCGTCGCATAGCCGACGACGACGTCGCCGGCATAGAGGCACGCGAGCTGCCCCGGCGCGGTGCGCTCGGCCGGCTCGGCGAGCGCGATGCTCGCCTGCGGATGCGAGCCCGCGTCGAGGTCACGCTCGATGCGGCACGCAAAGCGCCGTCCGTGCGAGCGCACGCGCACGCCGTCGACGCACGCGCCGCTGCGGTGAAGCGTCAGCTCGCGCACTGGCAGCTCGGCGCAGAGCAGCGCATCGCGCGGGCCGACGGTGACGGTGTTCGAGCTCGTGTCGGTGTGAAGCACGTAGAGCGGCTGCGGCGCGCCGATGCCGAGCCCGTGGCGCTGCCCGACGGTGTAGGAGTGCGCGCCGCGGTGCTCGCCGAGCACGGCGCCGTGCTCGTCGACGATCGGTCCGGGTACGTTGTCGAGCCCGCCGTAACGCTTCAGGAAGTCGCCGTGGCGCGTGCCGGCGAGGAAGCAGAGGTCCTGCGAGTCGGGCTTGCGCGCGACGCTCAGCCCTGCTCCGCGCGCGATCTCGCGCACGTCGTCCTTGTGCATCGCGCCGAGTGGGAAGCGCAGGCGCTCGAGCGACTCGGGCGAGAGCGCAGAGAGCACGTAGCTCTGATCCTTCGCGACATCGCTCGCCATGCGCAGCAGCGTGCGATCCTCGACGCGCGCATAGTGGCCGGTCGCGAGCGTTTGCGCGCCGAGGCGCTCGCCGAGCTCGAGCATCGCGTCGAGGCGCACGTTGCCGTTGCAGCGCACGCACGGGTTCGGCGTGAGACCTCTGCCGTGATCGGCGAGCCAGCCGTCGACGACGCCAGCGCGGAACTCGGCGCGCAGGTCGATCGAGAGGTGCGCCATGCCGAGGCCGTGCGCGAGCTCGCGCGCGCCGCGCACGGCCTGCGCGGAGCAGCAGCTCGACTCGCCGTCGTTCTCTGGATCGGACCACAGCTCCAGCGTCACGGCTACGGCCTCGGCGCCGTCGCGCGCGACGAGCAGCGCGGCGACGGCGCTGTCGACGCCGCCGCTCATCGCGACGAGCGTGCGCTTGGGGCATGCAGCGAGGTGTGCGTGCTCGCGCGCGGCCCAGCCGAGCGCGGGGTGCAGCGCGTCGGCGGCGAGCTCGGCGGCGTGGCGCTTGGCGACGCTGAGCCCGCCGAGCTCGGCTTCGATCGTCTCGACGGAGATCCGCGCGGCGTCGAGCAGCGGCGTGCCGCGCAGCAGGCTCACTGCGGCGCTGCCGGCGGCGATCGCAGCGCCGCAGCCGCTCGCATCGAAGCCGGTGTCGGCGATCTCGCCGGTCGGGCTACGCGGGTCGACGCGCAGCGAGATGCGGATCAGATCGCCGCACGCGGCGCCTCCGGCCGCGCCGGTGCAGGCGTCGACGGGCACGTGCCCGCGCGCGAGCGGGTGTTCGAGATGCTGCTGAAGGCTTTCTGGCGAGATCTGCACAGGCCGAGTTTAAGCGGCCGGCGAGCGCTACTTGGAGTGCTTGACTTCCCTGACGGCCTGTTCGAGCGAGAAGACGTCGGTCAGCCCGGTCACGCTGGCGGTCTTGCCGGCGGGATTGATCAGCAGGATCGTCGGCGTGCCATAGACCTGGACAGTCCGCGTGAAGGTGCCGAACGAGCCGACGTCGCTCGAGCGCGCGATGCTGATCGCGAGCTTGCCGTGGAGCTTTCGAGCGGTCGCCTGCAGTTCGCGGCGCACTGTCTTATCGACGGCGCCACTCGGGTTCCAGAACAGCAGCGCGGCGACTTTGCCGTGCTTGAGCTCGCCTTCGACACGCGTCTGCATGGGAGGAACGCCGCTTGCGCTCTTCCCGGCCTGCGTCCTCGATGCGGGCGTTTTCGACTTGGCCTTCGCAGCGGCGGTGCCGGAGCTCGAGGCGTGCGTCTGCGTCGCGGCATGCTTGGCTGCTGCTGCTCCGCCGGTCGCAGCGGCGCCGGCGGCGGCGCCGGTCGCGGAGCTGCCGAGCTTTTCGGGAGTGCCCGAAGCGGCTGTGGCTCTCTGCTGCAGAGCTTTGGCGTGCTGTTCGGACTCGCTGACGGCGCCGCGCGCTTTCTGGATCGCACGCGTGAGGCCGTCGACTCCGGGGGCGGAGCCTTTGTAGGTGGAGGCGCCGCTGCCGGAGCCGGCTGCGCCCGGCGAGGCGGCTGAGCTGCTGCTCGCGCTCGTGCCGGCGCTCGAAGCGCTCGAGGAGCTCGGCGAGGAGCTCGCGGCGCTCGGCGTGGTCGCGCTGGAGGCGACTGGTGCGGGCGCGGAGCTTTCGCTCGAGGAGTGCTTGCGCAGCACGACGAGGTACACGGCGGCGAGCAGGACTACGGCGACAAGCGCGATCTGGAAAGGGCGCGAGATCTTCGTCATTGCTCCCTCCTTCGGCATTTCGCGCGCAGGAGTTGAACTTCGCGCACGGAGATCGCCATCCAAGAGCGAAAAAGCGCCCGTTCGGGCGCGCCGCAGCGGGCGAGGCAGCGGGAATCGAGCGGTTCAGAGCGTGCGCAGGCCGCGCAAGACGGCGTGCACGACGGTGTTCGTCGCAATCCGCTGCTGCGCGCCGTCCTGCAGATCCTTGAGCGCCGTCTCGGGTCCTTCAACGATCGCGACGTAGCGCGCGCCGAGCGCGTCGGCATGGCCGAGCTGGCCTT
>DASZLB010000173.1:0-6618 GCA_035552575.1 Solirubrobacteraceae bacterium
CGAGCGGCCGATCGCGAAGCCGACGAAGCCGTCGACGGGAGCGGCGGCCTGCAGCCACTGGTCGACCTTCTCGTCGTTCGCTCCGCGCCCGAGCACGACGCAGACGACGCCGTCGCGTCCGCCGGAGCGGGCCTGCGCGACAAGCATTTCGCAGTCGGAGCGCTCGTCGACGCCCTCGATCTTCCAGATGTCGACCTCGATGCCGAAGTCCTGGATCTCGCTGATCGCGCGGCGCATCAGCTCGGGCCGCAGCTCGGCGTCATAGCGGTCTGCGTCGCCGTCGACGGAGGAGAGCTGCGCGTCCTCGGCGGGCACGAGCAGCTCGAAGAGGAACTTTCGCTCGTGCTGCTTGAGCCAGTCGCTGAGCGTCTTCAGCTTGCCGAGCTGAACGCGGTTTTCCTCGGCGTCGCCGTCGGGGTTGTAGCGGACGAGCACCTTCGTGAAGTCGGGGTCGAACTTCAGGATGTGCTCGCCGAAGTCGTCGCCGTACTGGAAGTCGATCATGTTCTGCCCCGAGCGCTCGGCCGGCATCGCGAGCTTCAGGCCACTGGCGTGTGCCTCCTCGGGAACGGTCGAGCCGAACTGCTCATCGACGAGCACGCCCTCCGCTGAGGGGCTTACGCCGGAGCCGGCGGCCTGCAGCATGCCCTCGAAGATGAGGTGCTTGGCGTCGGCGATGATCGCGGTCTGCTCCGCGTCTGGTTCGCCCTGGATCCCGAAGAACTTCTTCTGGAAGGAGCCACGGTGATCGAAGGCGAGTATGTAGAGCTTCTGGTCGTATCCAAGGGTCATGCTCTGAGTATCGCAAAGCCTCCTCTGCTTGGGTCGGGTGGCCCGTAGAATGGACTCAGATGTCTCCGGGCGCTGATCTGTTCGTCGTCTGCAAGCACTGCGGATCCGAGGTGAGCCCCTACATCACGGAGTGCCCGTACTGCGGGCACCGGCTGCGCCGCCGCGCGCCGAAGCTGCCGAGCGCGGGCGGGCCGAGCCGCGCGCGCAGCGGCCTGCTCGGGCGGATCGCCTCGCGCTCGCCGGACGGCGCGCCGGCGCGCGAACGCCCGTCTAGAGGCTTCTCATCGCTCGCCTCGGGCCGTGCGAGCGGCGAGCGCCCGTACGCGACGATCGCGCTCGTCGCGGCGAGTGCGGTCGTTTGGGTGCTGCTGCGCGCGGAATACGTCTTAGCCGACAAGCTCGTCGTCGCCGGTCCGCTGCACGGCGACTGGTGGAAGTTGTTCAGCAGTGGCGTCTCATACCTGAACGGCTGGTACGCGTTCTTCACGCTGATCGTCGTCGCGGTGTTCGGCTGGCTGCTCGAGCGCCGCCACGGGCCGCTCGTCGTGCTCGCGCTGTTCTTCGGAGCAAGCGCGGCCGGGGCGCTCGCGGCGCTCGCCGTCTATCCGCTGGCGATCGTCGTCGGCGGCAATGCCGGAGCGCTGGCGCTGCTCACGGCGTGGGCGGCGCCGGACCTGCGCGCGGCACGCGCGGGCGACTACTACGAGGGCGACCTGCTCGGCACGAGCGCGCTCGCGGCGCTGATGCTCGCGATGCCGTGGGCGCGCTTCGAGGCGAGCTGGCTCGCGGGTGTCGTCGGCGCGGCGCTCGGGCTGCTCTTCGGCCTCGGGCTGGCGCGGATGGAGCAGGCGCGAACGTGAGCGGCTGCGATGCGTCGCGGTGGCGCTCGCGATCGCTCGAAAGGTCCCTATGATCGGTTCCGAATGGCGATGACGAACGCAGTTGTCCTGATCGAGGCCGAGCGCGATGCGCTCTCGACGCTCGGCGGCGCGCTCGCCGATATCGACGGCGTCGCCGAGGCGTACTCGGTGACGGGCGAGTGGGACTTCGTCGCGATCGTAAGAGTGCCCGATCACGAGCAGCTCGCCGACGTCGTGACGGCTGAGATCGGCGGCCTCGCGGGCGTCTCGCGGACGCAGACGATGGTCGCGTTCGCGGCGTTCTCGAGCCACGATCTCGAAGCGCTCTTCTCGATCGGCGAGTAGGCCGGGCACGATGGTCGCGGTGCCGATCAAGGCGGAGTACGGGCCGACGCTCGGACGGCTGCTGTCGCCTCGCTGGCGGGCGGCCAGTCCACTGGCACGCGGGATCGTCCGGATCTGCCTCGTCGGGCTGATCGCGCTGGCGATCGGCGCGTTCCTCACGCTCGAGAACGCGCACTACTCGCAAGGCGGCGCGGTGCCGCTGAGCTTCTCCTACAGGGGGCTCGGCCGCGTGCAGCCGCTCCCGGGCGAGCTCGTGCGGCTCGAGCGCCACACCGCCGCGGGGCGCTTGGAGGACTCGTTCGCGCTTGAACGCCTCGACCTCCCGCCGTACACGGATGAACTGTCGGGCGCGCTGCCGCTCTACGCGGTCGGCTACATCCGCGAACTGCGGACTCGATACAAGGACTTCGCGCTGCAGGCCGAGGGCAAGACGCGCGTCAACACAGTGCCGGCCTACCAGGTGATCTACACGGCGCAGGTCGAAGGCCAGACGATGTGGGGGCGCAACGTGCTGCTGCTCGCCGAAAAGCCAGGCAATCGTCGCGGCGTGAAGATCGTGATGCTGACGACGCCGACGGCGAACAAGGAAGTCAAGACGCCGCAGGAAGTCGCTGCGAACGGCGTGCTCTTGCGGCCGCTGAAGACGCTGACGCTCGGTTAGCCCCGCCGGGGAGGCTTCAGCGCAGGTGGGCGCGGGCGCCCCAACGGTGCCCGAGGCGGCGCGCCGAGACTGCGACGGGAGCGACGGCGGCGCTCGGTTCCTGCTGCACCGGCGCCTGGACCTGCGGCGGTAGCTGTCCAGCAGGCGGTTCGCCGACGGACGGAGTCGACGGCGCGGGCGTCACAGGCACCGTCTCGGTGCTCGACGTCGGTGCAGGCGTTTCGGTCGTCGTGACCGTCGTGACCGTCGTGGTCGTGACGGTCGTCGCCGGCTCCGCGGTGCTCGTCGGCGGGACGCTTGGCGTCGTGGGCGTGACGGGAGCCGCCGTCGTCGCGGTCGGGGGCGCGGTCGCCGGTGTGGTTGCCGTCGCCGTTGTAGGAAGCTGCGTCGACTCGGACGTGACCTCGGTCACCTGCGGTGCCGCCGGCGGTGCCGGGACCGCTGGTTGGGCCGCGGGGATCGCGGCGGCGGCCGGCGGGACGACCGGCTTCACGGGCGCCGAGCTCTTCGCAATCGCGGCGCGACGGTGAGCGTGATGGGCGCGTAGGGAGGCGGTCGCAGTATGGGCGATGCTCGTCGGCTGCGAGCGAACGCCGACGACGACGGGTTCGGCCGACGGACGGGCGGCGGCTGCGCTCGCGGTAGCGCTGCGCGCGGCGTGATGATGGCGCGTCGTCGATTGGTCGGCGGCGACGCCGGCGCCGACGATCGCCGCCGCGGCAAGTCCGGCGACGGCCTTCGTCGCGAGCGCGCCTGCGCCGACGGTGAAGATTCCCCCGGCCGCACCGGCGCCGGCGCTTCCGGCTGCACCGGCGGCGGCGCCCGCGCCGACGGTCGCGCCTGCGCCGCCGGCGACGTGGGCGCTGCCCGCGGAGGCGGAGCCGAGCTTGGCGAGGATCAGCTTCTTGAAGATCAGCAGCGGGCCGACGGGGAGCACGGCGGCGAGCGCGTGGTTGTTCTCCTTGAGCTGCTTCTTGAACGCGCGGCAGCGGTCGCAGCCGCGAACGTGGCGGCGTCCGGGGGCGCTCAGCTTGACGAGGCCCTCGGCTGCCTCGCCGAGCTCGAGGCGGACCTCGGCGCAGCTCAGCTTGCGCGCCTCGGCTGCCTCGGCGAGCGAGATGCGCGCGCGCACGAGCAGCGACTTGACGGACGGGACGGTCGTCTCCATCGCGTGCGCGATCTGCTCGTAGGAGAGCGCGTCGATCTCGCGCAGCAGGAGCGCCGTGCGCTGGGTCTCAGGAAGCTCGTGCACGTCGGCGAGCAGCTCGCGGAAGCTCTCGCGGCGGATCGCGTGGTCGCCTGTCGACATGCCGTGGTCGGCGAAGTGGATGTCCATCGAGTCGACGCCTACGGCAGAGGCGCGGCGGAGGTGGTTGAGCGAGCGGTTGCGCGCGATCCGGTAGAGCCACGGACGGACGTTGATCTCTCGCTCGTCTGCGAGCACGGCGTTGAAGGCGGCGGCGAAGACCTCTTGCAGGACGTCCTCGGCGTCCTCGCGCGAGCCGAGCAGGTGGCGGCAGAAGGAGAGCAGGCGCGACTGGTAGCGCGAGCAGAGCGCCTCGAAGGCGGCCGGCTGGCCACGCCGGGTCAGCGCGATCAGCCGCTCGTCGGACTGCAGCCTGAGCAGGGGAGAAGCCCCGCGCAGGGCGGGCGCGACGCTTGAATGTGAGAGTGCGGAGGCCTCCATACGGATCTATTACCTCATCCAGACCTAAATACACGCTAACAACGCCGGAGTTGCGGCCATGTTGGCCGTATTGCAGCTTCCCTAGACTGGCGCGTGGCACCGGCCCGGGTGGCGGAACGGTAGACGCACTCGATTTAAAATCGATGGCCTATGACGGCAAATGTGGGTTCGACTCCCACCCCGGGCATCAGAGGGGCGCGACGAGCAGCTTGGCCGCGCAGAGCCGGACGATCGAGCGAGGGGGTAGAGTCGCGCCGATGGCGAGCGAGGGCACGCAGGAGACGGAGGCAGAGGAGCCGCAGGCCGAGTCGTTTCACGGCGGGCGGCTGATCGCGCGGCGCCTGAAGGCGCACGGCGTGAGCAAGCTGTTCACGCTGTCGGGCGGTCACCTCTTCTCGATCTACGACGGCTGTCGCGAGGAGGGCGTCGAGATCGTCGACGTCCGCCACGAGTCGACGGCGGCGTTCGCGGCGGAGGGCTGGGCGAAGGTCACGCGCGAAGCCGGCGTGTGCGCGCTGACAGCCGGCCCGGGCGTGACGAACGGGATGAGCGCGATGGGCTCGGCGCAGGCGAACCACTCGCCGATGGTCGTGCTCGGCGGCCGCGCGCCGGCGCTGCGCTGGGGGCAGGGCTCGCTGCAGGAGATCGACCACGTGCCGTTCGTGCGCCCACTGACGAAGCTCGCCGCGACGGCGGGCGGCACGGAGGAGATCGCGGGCCTGACGGACCTCGCGCTGACGACGGCGCTTGCGCCGCACGGCGGCCCGACGTTCGTCGACTTCCCGCTCGACTACGTGTTCATGGAGGCGCCCGAGCAGGCGGCACCGGCGAAGGACCCGACGCCGGCGCGTGCGTCGGGTGCGGCGATCGAACGCGCCGGCGAGCTGCTGCGCGAGGCTGAGCGCCCGGTGATCATGGCCGGCACAGATCTCTATTGGGGGCACGGCGAGAAAGCGCTGCTGGAGCTCGCGCAGACGCTGCGGATCCCGGTCTTCCTCAATGGCCTCGCGCGCGGGTGTGTACCTGCGGATCACGAGCTGTTCTTCTCACGTGCACGCTCGCAGGGGCTGAAGGGCGCCGACGTCGCACTCGTGATCGGCGTGCCGATGGACTTCCGCCTCGCGTTCGGGGCCGCCTTCGGCGAGGAGACGGAGATCGTCGTGATGGACGTCGCCGAGCAGGAGCGCCGATTGCCGCGCACGGTTGCGGCAGAGTGCTACGGCGCGCTCGGGCCGGCGCTCGAGGACGTGTGCGCGGCGGCAGGCGCGAAGGCGCTCGCGAGCGAGGAGTGGATCTCAGAGCTTCGCGCGGTCGAGACGGAGCGGCGCGAGGGCGAGCGCGCAGAGCGCAAGGACGGGCGCGCGCCGCTTCACCCGATGCGCCTCTATGCGGAGCTCGGCGAAGTGATCGATCGCGACGCGATCGTGATCGGCGACGGCGGCGACTTCGTTTCCTATGCGGGGCGCGTGATCGACAGCTACGAGCCCGGCTGCTGGCTCGACCCGGGACCGTTCGGCTGCCTCGGGACGGGCCCGGGCTACGCGCTCGCGGCGAAGCTCGCGCATCCTGAGCGCCAGGTCGTGCTGATGATCGGCGACGGCGCGTTCGGCTTCTCGGGGATGGAGTTCGACACGCTCGTGCGCCACGGCGTGAACATCGTCGCGGTGATGGGCAACAACGGGATCTGGGCCTTGGAGAAGCACCCGATGGAGTTCTTGTATGGGTACTCCGTCGCCGCCGAGCTCCGCCCCGAAACGCGCTACGACGAGGTCGTCGAGGCGCTCGGCGGCTACGGCGAGCTCGTCAAGCGCCCCGAGGATCTGAAGCCGGCGATCGCGCGCGCGTTCGAGTCGGGCAAGCCGGCGCTCGTCAACGTGCTGACAGACCCGAACGTCGTCTACCCGCGCAAGTCGAACCTGGCTTAGCGTCGCTGGTCGCCCGGGCCGCCCGGGGGCCGTGTGGGCCGCGCGACCGGGCGCGGCGCCCGGACTGCGCGGGGAGAGCGCTCGGCCGGATCGCGCCGGGGAGGGTCAGCCGACGCCGGCGAGCCGCAGCGCACCGCCGTGCAGGATGTCGTGCTCTGAGACTTCGACGTGCTCGAGGCCAAACGCGCGCAGCGCCTCGCCGAGCACGATCATGCCGGCGACGATCGTCGGCGCACGGTCGGGGTGCAGGCCGACGACTTCGCGGCGCTTGGCTTCGTCCATGTCGGCGAGCCGGGCGAGGAGCAGTTCGATCGTGCCTAGTTGCAGGTCGTAGCCGTCGA
The DNA here is from genome assembly GCA_035552575.1 of Solirubrobacteraceae bacterium. GTDB lineage: Bacteria > Actinomycetota > Thermoleophilia > Solirubrobacterales > Solirubrobacteraceae > Palsa-744. The sequence goes on from DASZLB010000173.1 coordinate 6,612, forward strand.
CACGCGT
>DASZLB010000174.1:0-5463 GCA_035552575.1 Solirubrobacteraceae bacterium
GCAGAGCACCGGCGGCTCCGTGGGCGGCCGGCTCGGTGGCGACGAGTTCGCGATGCTGCTGGCGGGAGCAGATGCGCTCGCGCTCGCCGAGCGGCTGCTGCAATCGCTGCCGCGCGGCAGCGAGGAAGAGCGGCGCATCGCGACGTCGATCGGCATCGCGCAGGCGCCGCGCGACGGCAGCGACGCAGAGGCGCTGCTGCGGGCGGCCGACATCGCGCTACGAGTGGCGAAGAAGGCGCCTGGCACCGGGCAGGTCTCGGTCTACTCCGGAGGATCGCTCAGCGGCGATGGGCGGCGCAGCGCGCGCGGAGCGCTCCGCCGCGTGATCGACGGTGACGGCCTCTCGATGGTCGTACAGCCGATCGTCGACGTGCGCAGCGGCGCGATACACGCCTACGAGGCGCTCGCGCGCTTTGGCGCGGACGGCAAGGGCAGCCCACTGCAGTGGTTCTCGCTCGCCGACGAGCTCGGCGAGCGCGAGGCGCTCGAGCGGGCTTGCCTGCGCGAGGCGCTCGAGCTGTTCTGCCGCCGGCCGGCGGGCGTCCGGTTGTCGGTCAACCTCTCGGCGCCGGTGCTGATCGACCGCGGCACGCTGCGTATGCTCGATCGCCTGCGCGACCTCTCAGACCTGATCATCGAGGTGACGGAGGAGGCGCTCGTGCACAACGACGAGCAGCTCGACTCGGCACTCGCACCGTTGCGCGAGCGCGGCGCGCAGATGGCCGTCGACGACATGGGCGCCGGGTATTCGGGGCTCGGTCAGATCATGGCCGTGCACCCGAGCTACCTGAAGCTCGATCGCTCGCTGATCAGCGGGATCGACGTCGACCGCGATCGCGCGGCGCTCGTCGGCGCACTCTCGGACTACGCCGCGCGCGTCGACAGCCTGCTCGTCGCGGAGGGCATGGAGACGGCCGCTGAGCTGCGAACGCTGATCGAGCTCGGCGTGCCGCTCGCACAGGGCTACTACCTCGCACGCCCGGCCGCGCCGTGGCCGAAGGTGCCGCCCGGCTTGCTCGCGGCGGCCGGTGCTCGAGCCGGCCGGCAAAAGCCGTTGCCGAGCGCGCCGAAGGGCCCTGCGCTGCAGCCGGATCGGGCCGTGCGCCTGCAGCGCATCTGAGGCGCGTCGCGCCGGGCGAAGCTCTGTGCGGCGTGCGTGTCAGACGGCCGCGACGCGGCTCATCAGCGCGCGGGCGGCGGCGATCGCGAGGTCGCGATCGTAGGTCGTCGCGAAATCGAAGCGCCGCTCCATGTCGGCGCCGCTGTCGCCGAGCTCGCGCGCGACGAACGCCATCGCGAAGTGCGGCGCGATCACGGTCACGTCCCACTCGCCGCGCAACGGATCGGCGTGCTCGATCGCGACGCCGCGGACACCGGGCGCGGGATGCTCGGGCAGGCCGACGCCGAGCGCGCCGGCCAGCGCGGCGCGCTGCGACAGGCGCGAGTAGCGCGCCGACGTCCGCGCCGTGAAGAACTCGGCCTCCTGGAACGTGCTGAGGATCACGGCCGAGGCGCCGAGGCTCGCGGCCTGCGCCTCGATCTGCAGGCTGAGCGCGAGCAGCAGGCGCTTCGTGCCGCGACGTGTCTGCCGGTGGGCCGCGACGGCCTCGAACGGGCTCGCGTGGGCAGAGTGCTCGGCGCGAGGCGGGCGCGAGATCGGTTGCTCGATCGCGGACGCTGCCGGGCGCAGCTCGCCGGGGCGGCCGAACAGCCAGCCCTGGCCGTAGCGCGCGCCGAGCGAGAGCGCAGTCTGGCGGTGCTGCTCGGTCTCGATTCCCTCGGCGAGCACGAGCGCGCCTGTTCGCTCTGCCTCCGCGCTGATCGCATGGACGATCTCTGCGACCTGGCGCGTCGGGTTCTCCTGCACGAGGCGCAGGTCGAGCTTGATCACGTCTGGCGCGAGGAAAGGCATCAGCGCGAGCGAGCGGGGGTCGGCGCCGACGTCGTCGAGCGCGATGCCGACCCCACGCTCGCGCAGGCGCTGGACGGCAACGAGCACCTCGGCGGGACGATCGGTCAGCGAGCGCTCGGTGAACTCGGCGAACAGCGAGAAGTGCCCGAGCGCCTCGTCGGCCAGCTCGGTGATCTGCTCGGGACGGCCGGCACGCAGCAGCCTCGGCTCGACGTTGACGAACAGCGCCTGTCCAGCGCCGAGTCCGCCGTCGATTGCGCCCTGCAGCGCGGCGCGCTGGCACTCCCACTCGACCTCGCGCTCGAGGCCGGCGACATGGGCGGCCTCGAACAGCAGGTCGGGGCGCTCCAGACGCGTCCCGCGCGGGCCGCGCGCGAGCGCCTCATAGCCGACGGTCTCATTCGAGTACAGATCGACGAGCGGTTGATAGGCGGAGCGGACCCCCTGGCGATCGACCAGCTCGGCGACGGAGGTCGGCGTGGCGCGGTGCGGTGCGGCTATAGATGAAGGCATAGTCGTCAATCGACGGCTGCCGGCGCAGTGAGTGAAAAACGCGGCTTCATGGACGGACGTTGAACAGGCGCGCGCCTGCCCTGGGTCTACCCGCCGAGCGGCGAGGGTGGGGTCCGGGTTTCGCCGTGGACCTCGGGGATCCGCATCATCAGCTCGTCGAGAAAGCACCACGACCATTCTTCGCGCGGCTCGAGCGAGCGGATGATCGGGTGACCGGTCGATCGTGCGTGCGCACTCGCGTGGCGGTTGGGCGAGTCGTCGCAGCAGCCGACGTGGCCGCACTCGAGGCAGATGCGCAGGTGCAGCCATGGATCGCCGCTGCGCAAGCAGTCCTCGCAGCCGTCGACGGACTCGGGCAGCTCGGTGACCTGGACGTGATCGAGATGTGTGCAGCCGGCCATCGTGTCCTCGCTTTCAGGTTTGCGTGAATGGGAGTCGCACGCGGAACGTCGTGCGGCCGGGCTCGGTCTCGAGCGTCAGCGAGCCGTCGTGGCGCTCGACGACGATCCGCCGCGCGGTCGCGAGGCCGAGACCGGTGCCGTAGCCGACGTCCTTCGTAGTGAAGAACGGGTCGAAGATCTGCGAAGCGACGTCGTCGGGGATCCCGGGGCCGTCGTCTGCGATCTCGACGATCGCGCATTCGCCGTCGGCGCGCGTCGCGATCGTGATCGTGCCGCGCTCGCCGAGCGCGTCGATCGCGTTGTCGAGCAGGTTCGTCCAGACCTGGTTGAGCTCGGATCCGCGCACGGTGAGCTTTGCCAGCGTGCGGTCGTACTCGCGCACGAGCGCGATCTCGGTGTGCTTGAGCTTGTAGCCGAGCACGGTCAGCGTCGTCTCGAGCCCCTCGTGCAGGTCGACCTCGACGAGCTCGCCGCGATCCATGTAGGCGTAGGACTTGACGGCGCCGACTAGGCCCGACATGCGCTCGGTCGACTCCTCGAGCTCACCGGCGAGGCGCCCGGCGTTGAGCGAGGCCGCGACCCACTCGAGCGCGGCGCCGGTCGCCGAGCCGGCGAGCTCGGCGAGACGGTCGAGCCACGCCTGATCGACGCCCGCGACGGCGAGCGGCTCGGCGAGTCGCCACGGCTCGGACACGTCGAGCGCTTCCAAGCGCACGAGCAGCTCCTCCTCGGCGTCCGATGCATCGAGCGCATCGAGCGCGGAGCACGCGGCGGCGCGCGAGACGGCCTGCTGCTGCAGCGCGGCGAGCTCTTTGGCCTGCTCGCGCTCGATGCCGGCCTCGACGAAGCGCGCGAGTGCGGAGCTGATCACCTCGAGCGCCTCGGTCATCTGCGCCGCGGCCCGTCGCGCGGCTGCGGCCGGATTGTTCAGCTCGTGCGCCAGGCCGGCGGCCATCGTGCCGAGTGAGGTAAGGCGCTCGCGGCTCTGCTCGCGGCTCGTGACACGGCTCATCACCGGCGCGACCTGCTGCATCACGCGGCGATGAATCACGGGCTGGGCGAAAGCCAGGCGACGGAACTCGTCGGGCTCGATCAGCGCGATGCGGCAGTCGGTCTCGGCGACCATCCGCACGCCGAGCGAGCCGCCGGTGAGCGTCGCGATCGCGCCCATCCACGTCGGTGCCTTGTGGCGGCCGATCGGCTCGCTGCTGGCGTGGTCGACGATCGAGGCCTGCGCGTCGCCGTCGAGCAGCAGCTGCAACCCGCGCGTCTCCTCGCCCTGCTCGGCGATGATCTCGCCGGCTTGCACACGCCTGACGGTCGCGGCGGCGGTCCACTCGGCGAGTTGCGCGTCGTCGAGTCCTTCGAACAGGTCGACGGTGCGCAGCTCCTCGACGGTGACGGCCGGCTCGCTCACGGCGTCACGCTCATGCCTCGACGAGATATTCGTGGATCAGCGAGACGGCCATCGAACCCTCGCCGACGGCGCTCGCGACGCGCTTGATCGAGCGTGCGCGCACGTCGCCGGCTACGAACACGCCGGGGACGGTCGTCTCGAGCACGTACGGCTCGCGCTCGAGCGGCCAGCCGGCGGCGTGTGCGTCGCGCCCGGCGAGGATGAAGCCGCGCTCGTCGCGCGCGATCGTGCCGTCGAGCCAGTCCGTGCGCGGCGAGGCGCCGATGAAGACGAAGCACGCATCGGCGGCGAGCGTCTCGTCGCCGCCGACGCCGGGACCGGCGACGTGCACGTGCGTCAGATGGCCGTCGCGCTGCTCGGCTGCGGTCGCCGTCGTGCCGGTGCGCACATCGACGTTCTCGAGCGCCGCGATCTGCTCGATCAGGTAGTGCGACATCGAGGCGGCGAGCGATGGACCGCGCACGAGCATCGTCACGGAGGCGGCGTATTTGCTGAAGTAGACGGCGGCCTGCCCGGCGGAGTTGGCGCCGCCGATCACGACGATGTGCTGGTCGGCGCAGGCGCGCGCCTCGGTCATCGCGGCGCCGTAGTAGACGCCGGCGCCGGTCAGCTCGGCGAAGCCGGGGGTGTCGAGCTGGCGGTATGAGACGCCGGAGGCGACGAGCACGCAGCTCGCGCTTAGCACCTCTCCGCCGCTCAGCTCGACGAGCCGTGCGGCGCCCTCGACGCGCAGCGCGACGGCCTCCTGCACGGTCAGGAGCTCCGCGCCGAGCCTGCGCGCTTGGTCGGTCGCGCGGCGTGCGAGGTCGGAGCCGCTGAGACCTGCGGGGAAGCCGAGGTAGTTCTCGATCCGGCTCGACTGCCCGGCCTGCCCACCGGGCGCCTCGCGCTCGACCATCAGCGTCTTCAAGCCCTCGGAGGCGCCGTAGACGGCAGCGGCGAGCCCGGCCGGCCCGCCACCGACGACGACGAGGTCGTAGTGGTCCTGCGCGGGCGTGCCGGCGACGCCGAGCCGCTCGGCGAGCTCGAGCACGCTCGGGCGCTCGAGCACGGTGCCGTCCTCGAGGACGACGACGGGTAGGCGCTCGGCGCTGACATCGGCGACCTTCAACAGCTCGCGCGCCTCGGCGTCGCGCTCGACGTCGAGCCAGCGCGCGGGCACGCGATTGCGCACGAGGAAGTCGCGCAGGTCGTGCGACTCCTTGGAGAAGCGGTGGCCG
>DASZLB010000175.1:0-6810 GCA_035552575.1 Solirubrobacteraceae bacterium
CACGCCGAGCCCGCGCGGGTAGATCGTGTAGACGATCGTCGCGAGCGCGATGATCGTCACGACGGCGATCCGCAACCCCGCGACGATCGCCGGCAGCGCGAGCGGCAGCTCGACGCGCACGAGCGCCTGGCGGCGCGTCATCCCCATGCCCTCGGCCGCATCGAGCACCTCCGCAGGCACCGCGCGCAGCCCCGTCAGGATGTTGCGGAAGAGGATCAAGAGCGTGTAGGAGACGAGCGCGATCTCGGCCGCGTAGATGTTCAGCCCGACCGGCGCGACGAGCAGCTCGAACAGCGCCAGCGACGGGATCGTGTAGAGGATCGTCGTGACGAGCAGCGTCGGGCGCTCGACCGGCTTGTAGCGATGCGCGAGCAGCGCGAGCGCCATCGCGATGACGAAGCCGATCGACACCGCGAGCGCCGTCAGCACGACGTGCTCGCGCAGCGCCGGCCACAGCACGCTGTCCCAGTTCTTGGCGATCCATTCGCTGCAGAAGACTTTGTTCTGGACGACGCACTTGCTGCTGTGCGCGCTGTAGTTCGGGATCACCGGCCCCGCCGCCGCGAGCGCCGCCGAAGCGAGCGTCATCAGCTGCTCGCCTCGCGCACGAGGCTCGACGGCGAGCCGTCGCCGTTGCCGTTCGCGCTCGCTGCAGCCTCCTCTGAGAGCAGCTGCTCGATCAGCCCGAGCGTCAACAGGCCCTGCACGCGATCGTCGCCGTCGACGACCGTCAGCGCCTCGCCGCCTGCCGTCAGGATCAGCGAGAGCGCGTCGCGCACGGAGGTCTGGAGCGGCGCGCGCGTCGGTCCAGGCCGCGTGCCGTTCGGCTCGATCAGCTTCAGCTCGGCGAGCGTCGTCAGCGAAAGTCGCTTGATGCTGCGGTCCGCGCCGACGAACTGCGCGACGAACTCGTCAGCCGGGTGGATCAGGATCTCGCGCGGCGTGTCGTATTGCGCGAGACGCCCGCCCTCGCGCAGGATCGCGATGCGGTCGCCCATCTTGATCGCCTCGTCGATGTCGTGCGTGACGAACACGACCGTCTTCTTGACTTTCGCCTGCAGCCCGAGGAACTCGTCCTGCAGGCGCGCGCGGTTGATCGGGTCGATCGCGCCGAACGGCTCGTCCATCAGCATCAGCGGCGGGTCGGCCGCGAGCGCGCGCGCGACGCCGACGCGCTGGCGCTGCCCGCCGGAGAGCTGCGCCGGGTAGCGACCTGCCATCTCCTCCGGATCGAGGCCGATCAGACCGAGCAGCTCGTGCACGCGTGCCGCGATGCGGTCCTTCGGCCAGCCGAGCAGCTGCGGCACCGTCGCGATGTTCTCGCCGACCGTCTGGTGCGGGAACAGCCCGATCTGCTGGATCACGTAGCCGATCTCGCGGCGCAGCTCGCGCGCGTCGCGGCGCAGCACGCTGCGCCCGCCGAGCAGGATGTCGCCGCTCGAGATCTCGATCATCCGGTTGATCAGGCGCATCGCCGTCGTCTTGCCCGATCCAGAAGGCCCGACGAGCACGCACACCTCGCCGGCCGGCACCGTCAGCGAGAGGTCGACGATCGCGTCCTCGCGCTGGCCGTCGTAGCGCTTGCAGACGTCGCGCAGCTCCAGCTCAGCGGCCTTCGACTCCGGCTCGCCTGACTTCGCGAACCCTGATGACCCCTCGTGTTGGGCGGTGTCTGCGGTGTTCAAGGAAAGATCCCGGCTGGAGCGGCCATCCTAGCCAACTCGTACAAATCATCGGTAGCTCACGCGCCCGCGCGGCCGTCGGCGCAAACCGTGCAAGCAACGCGCCGCTCGCTAGCCTAGGTGCCCCAAGAACTGGGGGCGCGTAGCTCAGTTGGCTAGAGCACCTCGTTTACACCGAGGGGGTCGCCCGTTCGAGTCGGGCCGCGCCCATCGCCCGTGAGCAAGCTTTCGTGACAGACGAGAACACCCCAATCCGCGTCGCCGTGATCGGCTCAGGACCGGCCGGCTTCTATGCGGCAGGCCACTTGCTGAAGGACCCCGACGGTCCGTTCGAGGTCGACATGATCGAGCGCCTGCCGACGCCGTGGGGGCTCGTGCGCTCCGGCGTCGCGCCGGACCACCCGAAGATCAAGTCCGTCACGCGCATCTATGAGAAGACGGCCGCGCACCCGCGCTTTCGCTACTTCGGCAACGTCTGCTTCGGCGAGCACGTCTCGCGCGAGGACCTGCTCGCGCACTACGACGCGATCGTCTACGCGACCGGCTCGCCGCTCGACCGCCCGCTTGGCATCCCCGGCGAAGAGCTGCCCGGCTCGCACGCCGCAACGGAGTTCGTCGGCTGGTACAACGGCCACCCCGACCACACCGGGCTCGAGGTCGACCTCGTCTCGGCCGAGCGCGCCGTCGTGATCGGCAACGGAAACGTCGCAGTCGACGTCGCGCGGATGCTGATGCTGAGCGCGGAGGAGCTCGCGCCGACGGACACGGCCGACCACGCGCTCGAGGTCCTCGCGCGCAGCCGCGTGAACGAGGTCGTCGTCGTAGGACGCCGCGGCCCCGCGCAAGCAGCCTTCACGAACCCCGAGCTGCTCGAGCTCGGCGAGCTCGCCGACGCCGATGTGATCGTCGACGGCGACGAGCTCGAGCGCGCGCTCATCGTTCACGACGAGGCCGCCGAGGACGACAAGACGGCGCGGCGCAACGTCGAGATCCTGCGCGAGTACGCGCAGCGCACGCCGACCGAGGGACGCAAGCGCGTCGTGCTGCGCTTCCTACTCTCGTCCGTCGAGCTGATCGCCGGCGACGACGGCGCGCTCGCGGCCGTCGAGCTCGTGCGCAACGAGCTCGTGCGCGACGACGCCGGCGCGTTGCGCGCGCGCGCGACAGACCAGTCGGAGACGATCGCAGCCGGTCTCGTCTTCCGCGCGATCGGCTACCGCGGCGAGCCGCTGCCTGGAGTCTCCTTCGACGAGCGCACCGCGACGATCCTCAACGAAGGCGGCCGCGTGCTCGACCCCGAGAGCCGCGCGCACGCGCCCGGCGAGTACGTCGTCGGCTGGATCAAGCGCGGCCCCTCGGGTGTGATCGGGACGAACAAGAAGGACGCGCAGGAGACCGTCGACGCGATCTTTGCGGACCTGCTCGACAGCGACGAGAGCGCGCGAAACGGCGACGGTCCGACGGCCGGCGCGCGACACACGCCGAGCGAGTCCGACGCGAGCGCGATCGAGGCGCTGCTGCGCGAGCGCCAGCCCGCGCTCGTCACGTACTCCGGCTGGGAGGCGATCGACCGCCACGAGCGCGCGCTCGGCGAGGCCGGCGGGCGCCCGCGCGTAAAGCTCACCGAGATCGAGCAGATGCTCGCGATCGCCGCAGCCGAAGAGCCCGCCTGACGCGCGCGCCGATGTGGCAGACTGCCAGCGCTGGGCCCCGTTAGCTCATCTGGTAGAGCGCCGGACTTTTAATCCGGTGGGGCGGGTTCGAGTCCCGCACGGGGCACCATTTTTGCCTTATTGAAACCCTGGCCTTGAGAGAGGTCGGGGTTTCCTCGTTGAGTGCGTGCCGGGCGAGAGCGGCGTTCTGGATGCCCCTGAAGCGACCGGGCAAGATGCTCAAGGGCCGCAGCCCACGGCGCGTACTCCGCATCAGCAACGTCCTGATCACGGATCAGAAGCGCCTTGAATATCGCTTGATTGAGCAGCCGGCGAACTGTCGGCGTGGCCTGTCGATAGAAGATGCGGGACTTCTCGAGAAGGGCTAGCGCCTCGTTCAGTGTGTCCATGACTTGCGAGGCGTCGCGCGTGGCAGCTTCACCCCAGCGCCGTGCTTCGGTTCGCTCGCGCTCGATGCGATCCTGCTCGGCCGCGAGAACCTCCTCAGCGACGCTGCCCTTGTAGAAGAGTTGCAGGAGCTTCTGCTGCTCGCGCTGAAGCTCCTGCAGCCGCCGAGCATGGCGCTCGGACTCCTTACGCGCCGTCGTCATCAGGGTCTCGGAGTAATCGCGCACTGCCTTGCGTACGGCTTCGCGCTGAACGTGTCCAAAGCTCACGCGGCCGTAGTAGCGCTGGACTGCGTGCTCGACATCGGCGACCTGAACGTGCCGGGCACCGCATGACCCGCGCCGTCCTTGATGGCTCAAGCAGCCGAAGTACTCGTAGATCCCGCCGCGCCCTCGCACTCGGTGGAAGACCATGCGCCGCCCGCAATAGCCGCAGGCGAGGGAGCCTCGGAGATAGTGCTTGTGCTTTCGCGTCCGGTTGCCGCTCAGCATCGCCGTCTTCATTACCTGCTGCACACGCTCGAACGTCTCGGAGTCAATCAAGGCTTGGTGGCGACCATTGGGGTTCTTGGCGCCGTTCCAGCTCACAACGCCGACGTAGTAGTCGTCACTGAGCATTCGATGCACCTGCGAGCGCGAGAGCGGTTCGGGTGCGCGCTTGGCAGTCTGGCGGCTTCGCAATCCGATCTGATCGAGAAGGTCTCGCAGATCGGAGATCGAGTAGTCGCCACCCGCGTATGCCTCGAAGGCCATCTGTACGAGGGGGCCGCTGTCTGGATCGACCGCAACTGTGCGTACTTCGCGGCCTTCGATCCGCTCGCGGGTATTGATGTAGCCGATCGGGGCTTTCGCGATGGTTCCGCCGTCGGCGAACTTGCGCTCTAGGCCCATCTTGACCTTCTGCGCGTCCCCGGCCGAGCGAAACTCGTTGACCGCGGCAAGGACTCCATGCGTCAGGCGGCCGGCTGGTGTGCTGTCGATGTTCTCAAGCACCGAAACCAACTGAGCGCCTGACTGCTCAATGCGCAGCAAGAGCGTCGCGTCATCGAGTCTGTTGCGTGCCAGACGGGAGATGTCGTAGACGATCACGAAGTCCGGCTTGAGCAGCGGTAGGTCGCCGAGCATCCGCTGAAGCGCCGGACGCCGCACGTTTCGGCCTGTGACGCCGTACTCGACATACTCTGCGACCGGCGAAGCACCGATTAGCTCGGCACGGTGCTGACAGGCCTCACGCTGACCGGGAATTGAGTATCCCTCCGGATCATGGGCCTTGTTGACCTGTCCGTCGCTTGAGACACGCAGATATATGACGGCCGTCGCTTCAGAGACCATCTCGTCGGCCCTCGCCGAAAGACTTTCTACCTGCGCCACTTTTACCTCCTTTCTCGGCTGAATTGGCTTAACCATTTTCCCGTTAAGTCATGCGTTAAGCAACGTGTTAATTACATAGGTGATGGGTCGATCCAGCGCTTGCCAGATCGACCCACAATCCCTCACACCAAGGCGTCCAGGCGATCGGTGATCGCCTTCTTCCTCTCGGCTGCACTGGCTTTGAGGGCCTCGTACTCGGCCTTGGCCTCGTCGGCTCGCTCCTTGGCACCCTCGACCTCGCGGTCGATGGCTGCGACGGAGCGCTCAAGTGACGCGCGGGCATCGGCCAGGGCGTCCTCGGGCGTGGTCTCGCGTCGCCGAGTACGGGAACTTTTGCCGCCACCCTCGCGTTTGCGCTTCTCGCCGTAGTAAGTGCCGCGAACGCTGTCGACCGGTTGGCCGTACTCACCGGCCAGCTGCTTGAACGCCTCGGCCTTCGGCGTGCCCGAGGCGACCAGCGCCTCGACCTTGTCGTAGACCTCTTGGGCCTTGGTAATAGCCATGTGGCTCCTTCCTGGATTGGATGACCTTGTCGGCAGGCAGAAAGGCCGCAGCCCTTCCGCCCGCCGAAGCGCCATCCAGCGCCTCACCGCTCGTCCTCCGAGTGGCCTGCCCAATGCGTCAACCGGGCGCAGGCGATGTCGACATAGCTGCCCTCGCGTTCAATACCGAGGAAGCGCCGACCTTCGAGCAGAGCCGCAATTCCTGTGGTGGCGCTGCCCGCGAACGGATCGACCACGAGCCCGTCGTTCGGCACGGTCAGCCGCACCAGCCAGCGCATCAGCCCGAGCGGCTTGATCGTGGGGTGAACGTTGCGCCGAAGGCGCGGTGACGGGTGGCTGTAGAGCAGGTCGTTGCGGATGGGCAGTTCGTCGCAACCGGCCTCGCGCTCGGCCTTGCTCGCCTTGGCGCTGAAGAACAGCCGACTCGGCCGCAGACCGGGGCGCATCGCGTCGATCAAGGTCGCGGGGCAATCATCGCTACAGCCGTGCGGCGTGCAGCCGGAAGCGTGCGAGAGGGCGAGCGGCGCCGGCCAGTAGTCGCCTGAGCGCGCAGCCTCGATGTTCAGAGCTCCGGTGCCCCAGGTTTCGACGTTGCGCGGCGTCGTCGCCGCCAGCGGTTTGCGCGCGAGCAGCACCGGCTCGTAGGCGGGCTTGAGTTGCGAGGACAAGCCGCCGGGGAGCTTCTTGGACTTGGGCGCTCCTTGAGCGTGCAGCCACAGCAGAAGATCGCGGATCTCGAAGCCCCCGTCCTCGATCCCAGTCGTGAGCCGGTGGAACTTGCGCGGCGCGCCGAAGGCGAGTAAATGGCCGCCCGGTTTGAGCACACGCAGGCATTCGCGCGCCCACTGACGTGTCCAAGCCGAGAATGCCGCGCCTTCGCTTGGCTGCTCGCCTGCAACTCGGCGGATGTCGGCTCCGTCCCAGGACTCCGAGTGGAAGCCGATCCCGTACGGCGGGTCGGTGACGATCGCGTCGACCGAATCGGACGGCAAATTGGCGAGCAGCTCGAAGGCATCGCCCTCGACCAGACCCCAGCTCCGCGTGTCGTCTTGGAAGAACGGAACGGTACTCACGCGCGTGCCTCCGCTGCGAGGAAGCTGATCGCCTCAGCCGCAAGAGAGATTCCGAACAGCTGAGTGGCGGGGTCCGGGAGCGCGCGCAAGACGCCCGCGATCTGCTCTGCCCGACGCGCGTC
>DASZLB010000176.1:0-4869 GCA_035552575.1 Solirubrobacteraceae bacterium
TGATCCACACGGCCGGCCTGCTGCATGACATCGGCAAGTTCGCGCTGCCCGACAGGATCCTCAAAGCCGAGGTGCTCTCGGACGAGGACTGGGCCGTGATCCGACGCCACCCGCAGGACGGCGCGACGCTCGTCGGCCGCCTCGACGGCTACGGGCCCGTCGCAGAGGCGATCCTCTATCACCACGAGCGCGTCGACGGCGGCGGCTATCCAGCGGGGCTGATCGGCAACGAGATCCCGCTCGCCTCGCGAATCGTCGCGATCTGCTCGACATACGACACGCTCACGGCGCGCGAAACGTACCGCGCGCCGATGACCCCGCAGGACGCGATGACGGAGATGCGCCGTGTCGCCGGACGTCAGCTCGACGGCGAGCTCGTCGAGAGCTTCATCGCGATGCTCGAACGCGAGGGCTCGCTGACGTTCGTGCACGGCGACGATGCGGACTTCGAGGCCGAGCTCGCGTTCGAGCGCCGCGCGCGCCAGATCGCCGCTCCGGCCGCGCGCTGAGAGCCGCACAAGCGCAGAGCCAACGCGTCGCCGGCGGCCACGCGCGCGCAAGGCTCGTTCGATCTACAGAACGAAAAAGGGCGCCGCGCATGCTGCGCGACGCCCTTGACGGAGGTCGCTACTCGACCTCTATGACGAGACTATTTGTGGTAACGCACGGTTTTGTCTCCTTCGCCGGTGGCCCGATCGGCCATTTGCGAGGCGGCACCCGTCTGTCTCCATCCACAGGAAAGCCGCTACGTTTGACTAGGTCTGCGTACGATAGTACCGATTACCCCCGGAATGTCCAGTTTAGACTGGCATGTGCAGGATTGCTTGCATATGCAGGACTACCGGGCACCGGACAAACGTGCCGCGCGGCAGCGATGCATCGCTTTGTCAGAGCCAAACGTGCCGATTACGATGCGCCGGTCGCAGCACCGCGGCAAGTCAGGGACATCGCAGCGAACTGTCGCTGGGACTCGCCCGCGGCAGCGCGATCCGGCCGACGACCAAACGTCTACAAAGCTGTGCGGGGCTAAACCGAGCGGCGCGTCTTGCCGAAGCTGCTCCTAGGCGCCTCCGCGCCGGGACAACGACCGCGACCGATAAGGCGAACAACATGACCGCAACCGCCATGCTTCCCCGCAACAAAAGCCAGCTCGTCTTCACGAGCTCGCAGGCAGCCGGCTATCTCGGGGTCTCCCTCGCGACGATCCGTCGCTGGACGGACGCCGGGCACATCAGCTGCTACCGGACCCCCGGCGGCCAGCGCCGCTTCGCGCGTGAGCAGCTCGACGCGTTCATGAGCTCGATGCACCGCGACGGGCCGGCAGAACGCGACGAGGCCGTAGCATCCGAGCAGCCGAGCGCGAAGGTCGCCTGAGCAATCCGAGAAGCCCCGCCTCGGCCCTGAGCCAAGACCCCGCCGCCGATGAGCCGAAGCGACGCTCAGCTCGCGAGGCGGCCGAACTTCTCGCGCAGGCGGCGATAGAACGACGAGCCCGGCAGCTGCGCGATCGTCCCGATATCTGCGACGAAGCGCGCGGCGATCTCCCCGCCGGGCGCGATCTCACCTGAAGGACGGCCGTCGATCGCGATGTCGAGCGGCTCGAGCGAGCGGTTGCAGATCGTCAAGCGGTCGCCCGGAGCGACGACGAGCGCGCGCGCTGTCAGCGAGTGCGGCGCGATGAACGAGACGACGAACCCTTCGACGCCCCACGCCATCACAGGCCCGCCGTTGGCGAGGTTGTAGCCGGTCGAGCCGGCCGGCGTGGCCACGACGAGACCGTCGCAGCGAACGCTGCCGACCTCTTCGCCCTCGATCGCATACGCGAGATCGGCTACGCGCTCGCCGACCTTGCGATGGATCGCGATGTCGTTGACGGCCGCGCAGGTGCCCCGCGGCGAGCGCGTCTCGGTTCCGCCAAGGTCGTCCGGAGGCTCGCCAGACGGCGCGTCGATCACGATCGCCGGCAGCCGCAGCAGCTCGAAGTCGCCAGTGAACGCACGGCGCATGCCCTGCTCGATCTCGTCCGGCTCGACCGTCGCAAGGAAGCCGATCTGGCCGAAGTTGATCGCGAAGACAGGCACGTCGACGTGCCTGTAGAGCCGCAGCGCACGAAGGATCGTGCCGTCGCCGCCGAGTGCGATGCACAGCTCGACGTCGTCCTTCAGCGGCGCGTCGAGCGCGAGCCCCGGACAGCTCGTCAAGCCGTGCCGTTGCGTCTCGTTCTCGTCAAGACGCAGAGTCACGCCGGCCGCCGCCGCGAGATCTGCGAGGCGCAGCAGCGCAGGCGTCGTCTCTTCGGGACGACCGTGTGTCAGCACCGTGAACTCCCTCATCGCTCGACCTCGCGAGCGAGGCGCTCGAGCGCCTGACTTTGCGCCGCAGTGGGGCCCATCTTCGCTGCGTCAGTCACCGGCAACTCCTCCCCTACATCGGCGCACTCCGCGGGCAGCACGATGCCGTCGCGCTCGCCTTCGGTGCGCACCCGTGCCGGGTCGACAAGCCAGATGAACGTCTCCCGGTTGCCCTTCGGGCCGGGCAGACCCGAGGAGTGGTAGCCGAGCACGGCCGCGCCGAGGCCAAGCGCAGCCTCGCCAACGCCGATCAGCGCATCGCGCCGCGCATCAGCATCGCGCACGACGCCGCCCTTGCCGACGTTCGCGCGCCCGACCTCGAACTGCGGCTTGATCATCGCGAGCGCGTCGTAGCCCGGCGCGAGGCAGCCGAGCACAGCGCCGAGCAGCTTCTCGAGTGAGATGAACGACACGTCGATGACTGCGAGGTCAGGCGTGTGTGGAAGCATCGTCGGCGTCAAAGTGCGGGCGTTCGTGCGCTCCATCACCGTCACACGCGGATCGCTGCGCAAGCTCCACGAGAGCGTCCCGTAGCCGACATCGACCGCAATCGCGTCGCGCGCGCCGCGTTGCAGCAGGCAGTCGGTGAAGCCGCCCGTCGACGCGCCGATGTCGAGCACGCGCCGGCCCGCTACGTCGAGCCCCGTCGCCGCCAGCGCGTTCGCGAGCTTGATCCCGCCGCGTGAGACGAATGCCGGGCGCTCGTCGACGCTCAGCGGCTCCCCGACGTCGATTAGCTCGCCGGGCTTCTGCGCGCGCCGCTCCGCCGCGCCGACGCGCACCTCGCCGGCCATCACTGATGCCGCCGCACGCGTACGCGAGGAGAACAGCCCACGCTCGGCGAGCAGCGCATCAAGACGTTGCTTTGCCATGCCCGACGAACCCTTGCACACAAAGCGCGTTGTCGCACCATCTGCAACCGCGAGAGCGCAGGCGCGACCGGCCTCAGTCGCGGCCTGCCCGCTTACGCAGAGACTGCCCAACTGTGATCAAGATCACAGATGTCTCTCCAGGCAAGTCGCATCATTGTGAGCGTACCCGCAGCACTGCAGCATCCCTCCTCCCTCGAAACGGCCCGCCTCCCCAGCGGGCCGTTTCATTTAAGCGACGCCCGCCGGATCCGACGGGACCTCGCGCCGCCGTCCGCTCCGCGAGCTCGTCCGGCCAGACACGCGAGCCCACGCGGCGCAGTCCGCCAAGCGCGCGAGCGCACACCGCCGTGCCCACGCACGACGAACGCATCAATCGATAAAAAGTCTGCTCAGGCCTCGACGATCGCCGACCCAGCCGTCCGGGCTGGGTGCCCCCTGTCGGAGATCGCCGCCGTCACGCGTTCTGCGATCCGCTCCGGCGTGAAGCCGATCTCCTCGTGCAGCAGCGCAGGCTTGCCGTGCGTCACATAGCGGTCAGGCAGCCCCACGCGCACAATCCGCGGGGGTCGCGCGCCGGTCTCTGAGAGCGTCTCCCAGACAGCCGAGCCGAAGCCGCCCGCCAGCACGCCCTCCTCGACCGTCACGAGCAGATCGTGCTCCGCCGCGAGCTGCGCCATCAAGCCTGCGTCGATCGGCTTCGCAAAGCGCGCATCGACGACCGTCACCGACAAATCTTCGCCCGCCAGCTCGTCCGCCGCCGCAAGCGCCTTGCCGACACCGCTGCCGTAGCCGATCAGCGCCACGCGCCTGCCCGGCCCTTCGCTTGCGCCGCCCTCGCGCAGGATCTCGCCCGTGCCGATCGCGATCGCGTGAGGCTCCTGCGGCAGCGCCACTCCCGTCCCCTCGCCGCGCGGGTAGCGCAGCGCGATCGGGCCGTCGAACACGAGCGCCGTGCGTAGCATGTGCACGAGCATCGCCTCGTCGCGCGGCGCCATCAGCACGATATGCGGCAGGCAGCGCAGGTACGCGATGTCGAACGCCCCGTGATGTGTCGGTCCGTCGTCGCCGACGAGCCCCGCCCTGTCCATCGCGAAGACGACGTTCAGCTTCTGCAGGCACACGTCGTGGACGATCTGGTCATAAGCGCGCTGCAGGAACGTCGAGTAGATCGCCGCGACCGGCTTGACGCCCTCGAGCGCGAGGCCCGAGGCGAACAGGATCGCCTGCTGCTCTGCGATGCCCACGTCGAAGTAGCGCTCCGGCATCGCCTTCTGCAGGATGCTCAGGCCAGTTCCCGAGTTCATCGCCGCCGTGATCCCGACGACGCGCTTGTCGCGTTCGCACTCGCGCACGAGCGCCTCGCCGAAGACCTTCGTGTACTGCGGCGCCGGCTGCTTCGCCGTCTTTGCCGTCACGCGTCCCGGCCGCGCCACCGCTGCGACAGCCGGCGCGCCGTTGACGATCGACTTCGGCTTCGCCGCGTGCCACTCCTCCATGCCCTCCAAGCCGCCGTCCTCCGCCGGCGAGAAGCCCTTGCCCTTGACCGTCGCGATGTGCACCACGACCGGCCGTTCGGCCGCGATCGCCTCGCGCAGCGCCTCGCGCAGCGCGCGCACGTCGTGCCCGTCGATCACGCCCATGTATGC
>DASZLB010000177.1:0-27782 GCA_035552575.1 Solirubrobacteraceae bacterium
CAGGCGGAATGCTCGCGGCGGCCACCGGCGTGCTCGCCCCACTGCGAGGGGAGCTGTTCGAGCGTTCGGCACGAGCTCCTCGTGTTACCGGGCCGAAGCGCTTCCGGCCCCGCCGGCTGCTGTTGATCGCGGTCCCTTTTATCGTGGCGACTACGGCGATCCTGCTCGTTGCGCCTGAAGAGGCGATCCTCGGAATCGTCAGCTTGACGCTCGCGCTGCTCCTGTGCCTACCGGGTCTGCTCGATCTCGCAATCCACGCGTGCGGTCGCACGCAGGGCCTGCTGAGCGGAGCCACCTCCTATCTCGCGCTGATCGAGCTGCGCTCCCGCGGGAATCGCACGCGCTCGCTCGCAATCGCCGCGACGGGGGCTATCGCCGTGTTCGGCAGCGTCTCGATTCAAGGCGCGCGCGGCAGCCTTCAACGGGGCTTGGATGCTTCGGCCAGCGGGATCGACTCGCAGGCCGACATCTGGATCACGCCGGAGGCGTCGTCGGACTCCTTCGCCACGACCTCGTTTGCGGACGGCGATCGCCAAGCCCTCGCTCGGCTCCCCGGCGTGCGCTCGGTCGAGCTGTATCGCGGCAGCTTTCTCGATTGGGGAGACCGCCGGGTCTGGGTCCTCGCGCCGCCGCGATCGGCCACGCGCCCGGTCGCGGCCAGTCAACTCGAAAACGCCAGCCCGGCGCTGGTCAGGTCTCGCTTGCGAGGGCACGGCTGGGTGGTGATCTCGCGTGCGATTGCCGCCGAACACGACCTCCACGTCGGCGCCACGTTCACGCTGCCGACTTCGCACCCGATGCGCTTCCGGATCGCCGCCCTGGGCACGAACTTGGGCTGGTCTCCAGGAGCGGTGATCATGAACGCCGACGACTACGCGCAGGCCTGGAGGAGCCTGGATCCCAGTGCGTATCAAGTCGATCTGGCCGCGGGCGCAAGTCTGACCGAGGTGGTTCGAGCGGCGAGGCTGTCCTTGGGTACGGGTTCGGCCTTGCACGTCGAAACAATGCACCAACGCGAGCGCAGGCACTACTCGCAAGCGTCTCAGGGCCTGTCCCGTCTGACTCAGATCCGCAGCCTCGTCCTGATCGCTGCCGTATTGGCGATGGCAGCCGCGATGGGCGCGATGATCTGGCAGCGCCGCGCGAGGCTCGCCGACATGAAGGTGGACGGCTTCAGCAGGGGCGTACTCTGGCGTGCGTTGCTGTGGGAGAGTTCGATCCTGCTCGGCGCCGGTTGCGCGCTCGGCGCGATCTTCGGCCTGTTCGGCCAGCTTCTGCTGAGTCGAGCGCTGTCGATCGTGTACGGCTTTCCCGTGATCGAAACGTTCTCGATCTCGGCAGCGGTAGCCAGTTGCGTTCTGATCGTCGCCGTCGCCGTGCTGATCGTCGCAATCCCCGGATACGCTGCGGCAAGGGTGCGTGCCTCGGTCGGCATGCCGGAGTAGACATATGTTGAAAGAGACGACCGACCGTCCACCTACTATCCGGGAGGATTCTGACTCATGGATAGATGTCCGACCCGCTACCCCTCTCTCCGCGGCAGATATGGGCTCTCTTGGTTGCTGCGACCAGAGAGTTGCTTTGGGGTCTTCGGGCGGTCTCGCGCGAGATAAAGATCTGGCGCGCTCGCGCCCTCTCGATCCCGGATAGCGCCATTCGGGAAGATGCACTCGGCTCGATCGACCGCAAGCGCGGGCACACCGACGGTGCGGCGCTGTTCTGGATTCTCCCGCCGCGTCGCGATCCTAAATTGCTTCGCCTGCTCGTCACGTACGAGCTCATCTGGGACTTCCTCGACTGTCTCAACGAGCGCGGCGCGGGCGTCGGTACGGCAAACGGCCGGCAATTGCACAAGGCGCTGGTCGAGGCGCTCGACCCCGCCGTGCCGATCTCCGACTATTACCGCTACCACCCGTGGCGCGACGACGGCGGCTATCTGCGCCTGCTCGTCGAAACCTGCCGCGCGGAGTGCTCGACGCTTCCCTCGTATGGGTGTGTCCGACCGTTCGTCGTTCGCGAAGCGGAACGTGCTCAGGTTCTTGCTCTCAACCACGACACCGACCCGGCCTGTCGCGACGAGGCGCTGAAGGTCTGGGCCGCGCGCGAGTGCTCGGCGGAGGATCGGCTGCTCTGGTTCGAGTTGAGCGGCGCGGCGAGCGCATCGATGACCGTTCATGCTTTTTTGGCGCTCGCGGCCCAGCCTGCGTGCACCGAAGAGCTCGTTCTTCAAACCCGGGCTGCTTACTTCCCGTGGATGTCGGCGGCGACGACGATGCTCGACAGCTACGTCGATCAGGCCGAAGACGAGCTGAGCGGCAACCATCGCTATATCTCGCACTACGACGACGAGAAGCTCGCAGGCGAACGTGTACGCGATCTCGTCACGCGCTCGGCTCGCGAGGCGCGCTGGCTGCGTGACGGGCACCGGCACGCGGTCATCGCGGCCTGCATGATCGCGATGTACCTCTCGAAGGACAGCGCTCGCACGCCAGAGATGCGGGCCGGCACGGCTCGGATCGCGCGGGCCGGCGGGACATTGACGCGTGCGCTGCTGCCCGTCCTGCGCTTGTGGCGGATGGCGTTCGCGCAGAGCAACGCATGAACGCGCAAATTGCGACGTTGCGCAAAGTAGTCAGAACTGAATATTCAGAACAGCCTTTTTGCGGGTTGAGTCGATCGCCATGATCTGTTCCACGCGATGATGGATGACAACGGAACCGGGGTCCTGCCGGCAAGGAGAGAGAAGTCGCGCCGTCCGCGGCGCGCGAAGGCCGGTGCCGCGGGGGCCGCATCCAAAGCCGCGTCGTCTCGCCAGTGGCAGCGAGCCGGACGCCCCTCGCGGCGTTCGGCTCGCACCGAGGGAGAGCCGGGCGGCGAGGTCGTGACGATCGAGCTGTCGAAGGCGCAGGTCGATCAGGTCGTGCGCAGCGCCGGGCAGGGCGGGACCCTCTCGGTGCTGCTCTCTGCCGTCAGAGATCCCGAGTGGCCGCTCTCGCTCGACTCCGAGGAGTGGGCCTACCCGGCCCAGATGGACGACCGCCGCCTGTCGCGATCGTTGCTGTCGGGACTGCTCGTGCTGTCGTGCTTCCCCGCCGACGGCGGATATCTGGGAATCGCCGAACTCGCGCGCATGCTCGACATGAACACGAGCACCACACACCGCTATGTCACGACGCTATTGGCGGTCGGGCTGCTGGAGCGCAATCCAGGCACCCGCAAGTACCGCCTCATCGCGCAATAGGCCGGCGGGCCGTCCGCCGCGGGCGCGACGCCCGGGCGACGACTGCCGACGCCGGCTCCTCAGAGCTTGCGCTTCAGCTGCTCGGCGATACGGCGAACCGCGTCCAGGTCGAGCTCGGCGGTGAACTGGAACGGCACGCCGATCACCTCGAAGTGACGGCGGCGCAGGCGGGCGAGCTGGTTGTGCTGGAAGCGCGCCCGCTCTGAGACGGCCTGCGCGGCGGAGATCGCCGAACGCGCCGCTGTCGAGGTCGCCTTCTGCTCGCCGAGTGCCGCGATCTGACGAAGCTCCGGGGCGCTGAAGCGCTGCGGCAGCATGCCGTTGACCACGACTGCGTGCAGGTCACGGCCGAGCTGCTCGCCGAGCTTCTGCTGAAGCTCGAGCGTCTCCGTGATCGCCATCTCGGTGCCCTGCGCGACGGCGAGATAGCTCGAGCGCTCGGGGTCTGTGAGCAGCTCGCGCAGGCGCTCGGCCTGGCCGGCGATCGGACCGACACGGGCGATCGCACCGAAGGTGCGCGGCGAGTCGAGCATGCCGAGCGCGTGGCCCGTCGCCGGCGCATCGAGCACGACGAGGTCATAGCCGCCGCTGTGCGCACGCCCGCGCCGGCGCCGGCCCTGTGTCAGCTCCCAGATCTTCACCATGCTGACGAGCTCCTTCGCGCCGGGCGCTGCGGCGGCGAAGTACTGAAACGTGCTGCTCGATGCGAGCACGCGCCCCGATACGCGCCCGCCGAGCGACTGCAGCCATTCCAGCAGCGCGCGATCGAGGTCGATCGACATGCTCGACAGGTTCTCCTCGAGCTCTACCTGATCGCCCGGCTCCGGCACCGGAATGCCGAACAGCAGTGGCAGCCGGCTCTGCTCGCCGACCTCGACGACGATCGTGCGAAGTCCGCGTTCGGCCGCGAGCAGGCCAAGCGCACTGGCGAGCGTCGTCTTGCCGACGCCGCCCTTGCCGGTCACCACGAGCAGCTCGCGATCGAACAGCGATCTCATCAGCCTGAAGTCTCTATCAAACCCGCGCGCGCGGACCTGCGCGCGCGGCTCGACCTACAATCGTGCGGATGGGCACGTCACCGGCAGATGAGGCGATCGAGGAGCGCGTGGTCTACGACGAGCGCGGGCTGGTCCCGTGCGTCGTGCAGGACTGGACTACGGGTGAGGTGCTGATGCTCGCATACATGAACGAGCTCGCGCTCGTGCGCACGCGCGCGACGGGTGAGCTTCACCTGCACAGCCGCTCGCGCGAGGAGCTATGGCACAAGGGCGCGACGAGCGGCAACGTGCAACTCGTCAAGTCGTTGCGGATCGATTGCGACGGCGACACGGTGCTCGCGCTCGTCGAGCCGGCAGGTCCGGCTTGCCATACGGGCGAGCGCACCTGCTTTCACCGCGGAGAGCTCTCTGAAAGCGCGCCGACCGAGGTGCTGCCGGCGCTCGAGCGGACGATTCGCGCACGCGCGCAGGAGCGCCCGGCGGGCTCCTACACGGTCGAGCTGCTCGACGATCCGCAGCTCGTCGGCGCGAAGGTGATGGAGGAGGCCGAGGAGGTCGCGCGCGCCGCGCGCGAGGAGTCCGACGAGCGCGTCGATGAAGAGGCAGCCGACGTGATCTACCACCTGCTCGTGCTCCTGCGCGGCAGAGGGCGGTCGTTGAGCGACGCCGAGCGGGTGCTCGATGAGCGTCGTAGCTGACGCGCCGGCAAGCGCGCCGCGCGTCGAGCCGAGCCTCGCCGAGGCGCGCGTGCTCGCCGATCGTCACAACCTGATTCCGCTTCGCCACGAGTTCATCGAGGACTGCGAGACGCCCGTCTCGGCGTTCCTGAAGCTGCGCGAGCTGGCTCCGGGGGAGCCCGCATTCCTGCTCGAGTCCGCCGAGCAGGGCCAGCGCGTCGGGCGCTACTCGTTCATCGGCGTGCGCCCGCGGGCCGTGATGCGCTGGTCGCTCGGCGACGGAGGCGATCCGTATGCGCTCGCCGCCGAGGACCTCGCCCGCTTCAGCCAGGCACCGCTCGCCGGCGGTCCGCCGTTCGCCGGCGGCGCGGTCGGCTTCTTCGGCTACGACCTCGTGCGAACGGTCGAGCCGCTTGGGCAGCCGAACCTGGATGCGCTCGGGCTCCCAGACATGGCGCTGATGCTGACGGACCTGCTCGTGATCTTCGACCACCTCAAGCACACCGTGACGATCCTCGCAAACGCCGACCTCGACGCCGAGCCGGACATCGAGCTGGCGTATGCGGCCGCGGTGCGAGCGATCGCTGAGATTCGCGCGCAGCTCGCGGGACCGGTACCGCGATCGGAGCGTCCCGAGGGCCCACGCGAGCATCCGCGCTTCGAGTCGAACATGACGCGCGATCGCTTCGAAGCGATCGTCGAGCGGATCGTCGAGTACGTCCACGCCGGCGATGCCTTTCAGGTGGTGCCCTCGCAACGTTGGTCTGCGTCTGTCCCCGTCGAGGCGTTCTCGGTCTATCGCGGGCTGCGCGCCGTCAATCCGAGCCCGTACATGTACTACCTCGACTTCGGCGACTTCCAGGTCGCGGGCGCGAGCCCCGAGCCGCTGCTGACCGTCGAGGGGCGTCACGTCAGCACGAAGCCGATCGCCGGGACGCGCCATCGCGGCGCGACGCCCGAGGAGGACCGCCGGATCGCGGCCGAGCTGCTCGAGGACGAGAAGGAGCGCGCCGAGCACGTGATGCTCGTCGATCTCGGCCGCAACGATCTCGGGCGCGTCTGCGAGTACGGGACGGTCGTCGTGGACGAGCTGATGGAGGTCGAGACCTACAGCCACGTGATGCACATCGTCTCCTCCGTATCGGGCACGCTGCGCGACGGCGTCGGCGCGATGGACGCGCTGCGCTCCGTGCTCCCGGCCGGCACGCTCTCCGGCGCGCCGAAGGTGCGCGCGATGCAGATCATCGACGAGCTCGAGCCGATCAAGCGCGGCGGCTACGGCGGCGCGATCGGCTACCTCAGCTACGCCGGCGATCTCGATACGGCGATTCACATCCGCACGGTCGTGATCAAGGACGGCGTCGCGCACGTCCAGGCCGGCGGCGGCACGGTCGCCGACGCGAAGCCGGCCTATGAGTACGAGGAGTCCGTCGCCAAGTCGAGCGCCGCGATGCGAGCGATCGAGCTCGCCTGCGACCAGCCGGAGTGGCCATGACGCGCGTCCTCGTGCTCGACAACTACGACTCGTTCACTTACAACCTCGTCCAGTACCTCGGCGAGCTGGGCGCGGAGGTGCACACGGTGCGCAACGACCGCGCGACGGTCGAGGAGTTGCTCGACCGCGCGTATGACCGCTGCGTCGTCTCGCCGGGCCCGTGCACGCCCGACGATGCCGGCATCACGCTCGAGCTCGTGCGGCGCATGCCCGAGTCGGGCGTCCCGACGCTCGGCGTCTGCCTCGGCCACCAGGCGCTCGCGCAGGCGTTCGGCGGACAGGTGCGCCTGCACGATCCGGTCCACGGCAAGGCGACGACGATCGAGCACGACGGGCGCACGATCTTCTCCGGCGTCAGCACGCCGCTGACGGTCGGGCGCTATCACTCGCTCGTTGTCGATCCTCGGCTGCCCGATTGCCTGGAGGAATCGGCGCGCGGTGGCGGGGTCGTGATGGCGGTCCGCCATCGCGAGCTGCCGGCGGAGGGCGTGCAGTTTCACCCCGAGTCGGTGCTGACGGCCGAGGGCAAGGCGCTCTTGGCGAACTTCCTCGGCGAGCGCTGATGCCCAATCCGATCCTCACGAGCGCGATCGACGCGCTCGCCTCCAGGCGCGACCTGAGCGCCGACGAGGCGTCTGAAGTGCTCGCCGAGATAATGCACGGCGATGCGTCTGAGACGCAGATCGCGGCCTTTCTGATCGCGCTGCGGACGAAGGGCGAGACAGTCGATGAGATCGCGGGGCTCGCGCGGACGATGCGCGAGCTCGCGGCGCACGTCTCGACCTCGCGCGAGAACCTGCTCGACACTGCCGGCACGGGCGGCGGGCGGCGGACGTTCAACGTCTCGACGACGGCCGCGCTGATCGCCGCCGGCGCCGGCTGCGCAGTCGCGAAGCACGGCAACCGCTCGGCGACGAGCTCGTCGGGATCGGCCGACCTGCTCGAGGCGCTCGGCGCGCGCATCGACCTCGATTCCGAGTCCGTCGGGCGCTGCATCGACGATGCCGGCTTCGGCTTCATGTTCGCGCCGGCGCATCACCAGGCGACGCGCTACGTCGTCCCTGTTCGCAGCGAGCTCGCGGTGCGCACGATCTTCAATCTGCTCGGTCCGCTGACGAACCCGGCGGGTGCGCGGCGCCAGTTGATCGGCGTCTCAGATCCGGCTGTGCTCGAGACGATCGCCGGTGCGCTTGCGCGCCTGGGGGTCGACCGGGCGCTCATCGTCTCCGCCGAGGACGGCCTCGACGAGCTGTCGGTCGCGGCCGGCACGAAGGTCGTCGAGGTCAACGGCGAGGAGCTCACGCGCTACACGCTCACGCCCGGCGACGTCGGCGTCGCGCAATTCTCAGCCGATGCGTTCGAGCGCGATTGCGCCGGCGGCACGCCCGAGCAGAACGCGGCCGTCACGCGGGCGATCCTCGGCGGCGATCGGCGCGAAGCAGGTGAGCGATCGCCGTCCGCGCGCGTCGAGCTCGCAGTGATCAACGCCGGCGCGGCGATCTACACGGGCGGCAAGGCGAGCTCGATCGCCGAGGGCGTCGAGCTCGCGCGCGCGACGCTCGCCGGTGGCGCGGCCGGCGAGACGCTCGATCGCTACGTCCGTGCCAGCCGCGAGCACGCCCCGGCCAGGGCGGCCTCGTGAGCGGCGAAACTTCATCCGTGCTCGCGCGGATCCTGCACAGCACACGAGCCGAGCTCGAGCATCGCAAGCAACAGGTGACGGGCGAGGAGCTGCGCGAACGGATCGCCGACAGCACGCGCTCCGACACCGGCGAGCGGCCCGGGCGCGACTTCGCGCCGCGCGGCTTTCGCGCCGCGCTGACGCGGCCCGAGATCGCGGTGATCGCCGAGTTCAAGCGGCGCTCGCCCTCCGCCGGCACGTTGCGCGAGGGCGCGGACCTCGGGACGCTCGTCTCTGCATACGAGCGCGGCGGCGCGAGCGCGCTGTCGGTGCTGACCGAGCAGCCGAACTTCGGCGGCGAGCTTGCCGACCTGACGGCGGCGCGCGGGCTCGTCAGGCTGCCGGCGTTGCGCAAGGACTTCATCGTCGACGAGTACCAGTTGCTCGAGGCGCGCGCGGCCGGGGCCGATGCGGTCCTGCTGATCGTCGCGGCGCTGGACGACGGCGAGCTCGCGACGCTGCACTCGGCGGCGCGAGCGCTCGCGCTCGACGTGCTCGTCGAGGTGCACGACCGCGAGGAGGTCGCGCGGGCGCTCGATGTCGGCGCCGAGCTCGTCGGAGTCAACAACCGCGACCTGCGCGACTTCAGCGTCGACGTGGGGCGCACGGCGCGGCTGCGCGCGGCGATTCCGGGCGGCGTCGCGGTCGTCTCGGAGTCGGGCATCGCCTCGGCCGAGCAGCTGCGTGCGCTCGAGGCAGAGGGCGTCGAGGCGGTGCTCGTCGGAGAGACGCTGATGCGCGCCGAAGACCCCGAGCAGGCGCTGCGCGAGCTGACCGCGCGCGAGTCGGAAACTGCCACAGCGCCGTGATCGCGCCGAGATCCCGCTACGTGCAGTGTGGTTTTACCTAGCTCGACAGTAGGCTTTAGATCCCCTTCATCGGCTCAGCCGATCATTCCCCGCTATGAAGCGCGCACTCGCCATCCCGTTCATCTCTGCCCTCCTCGGAGGGGGCATCGTCGTGGCCGTCCTAGCCGCGTCCGGTGGCCTGAACGGCGACCAGAAGACCGTGACGACCGTGCAGGCCGCGCCGATCGCGCCGTCGAACGCCTCGCAGCAGAGCAAGGGCCTGACGCCGCACGACATCTATGTCAAAGACGCCCCCGGCGTCGCGTTCGTCACATCGACGATCGTGCAGAAGAGCGAATCGCCGTTCAACCTGTTCGGCGGCGAACAGCAGCGCCAAGGTCAGGCGACGGGCTCGGGCATCGTGATCGACAACAACGGAACGGTGCTGACGAACTATCACGTCGTCGAGAACGCGATCAAGGTGACGGTAAGCCTCGAAAAGGGCAAGACGGTCAATGCGCAGGTCGTCGGCAAGGATCCCTCGAACGACCTCGCTGTGCTGCGCATCCACCCGGACGGGCTCACGTTGCACCCGCTCACGCTCGGCAACTCGGCTGCCGCGCAGGTCGGCGATCCGGTGCTCGCGATCGGCAATCCGTTCGATCTCGAACGGACGCTGACGACGGGCGTCATCTCGGCGTTGCAGCGCCAGATCACGGCGCCGAACGGGTTCACGATCGACAACGTGCTGCAGACGGACGCTCCGATCAACCCGGGCAACTCCGGTGGGCCGCTGCTCAACGAGGCCGGAGAAGTGATCGGGATCAACTCGCAGATCGAGACCGGCGGCTCGGGCGGCGGGAGCGTCGGAATCGGCTTCGCCGTACCGATCGACACGGCGAAGTCCGAGATCGCGCAGCTCGAGAAGGGCGGCACGGTCCGCGGCGCCTACATCGGCTTGACCTCGCTGACGATCGACGGCTCGCTCGAGGCGCTCAACCTGCCCGTCAAAAGCGGCGCGCTCGTGCAGAGCGTGCAGAAGGGCACGCCGGCCGAAAAGGCCGGCATCAAAGGCGGCACGGTCAGCGGCAGCACCGAAGGCGGGCAGGTCGCAGTCGGCGGGGACATCGTCGTCTCGATCGACGGCAAGCCCGTCGCAGGCTCGGAAGACCTCGCCAGCGACATCTCGGCGAAGAAGCCCGGAGACACGATCTCGGTCGGGCTGCTGCGCGGCAACGGCAAAGGCGGCTACGAACACAAGACGGTGAGCGTCAAGCTCGCGAGCCGCCCGAACTCGGTGCCCAACGCGAGCACTCCCGAAGGGTAGGACCTCGCTACCGTGGGGGCATGGCCGACGCCCCCCCGAAGGTGAAGATCTGCGGCATCACGAACCTGCACGACGCCGAGCTGGCGGTCGAGCTGGGGGCATGGGCGCTCGGGATGATCTTCTTCCAGGACAGTCCGCGCCGCTGCGCGCCGGCCGAAGCCGAACGGATCGTCGCCACGCTGCGGCGCAAGGTCGAGCTGTGCGGCGTGTTCGTCAACGCGCCACTGGAGCAGGTCGTCGCGTTCACGGAGGATCTCGGCCTGACGATGCTGCAGTTCAGCGGGGAGGAGGGGCCGTCGTTTTGCGCCGAGGCGACTCGACGCAACGGCGCGCGGGTGATCAAGGCGGCGCAGGTTGCCGGCCCGGGCGACGTACGCGACCTCGAGCGCTTCCACGTCGACTTCCACCTGCTCGACGCACGATCGAAGGACCCGAGCAAGCGAGGACTGCGCGGCGGAACGGGGGAGACGTTCGACTGGTCGCTCGTGCGCGCTCGCCGCTCGAAGGTCCCGCTGATCCTCAGCGGCGGGCTGACCGCCGAGAACGTCGCGGCCGGAATCGAGGCGACGCGTCCGTTCGCCGTCGATACGGCGAGCGGCACCGAGGCGGCGCCCGGGCACAAGGACCCGCAGCGCCTGCGCGCGTTCTTCGATGCCGTCGCGAGCACGGCGTCCGAGCGCGAGGCCGTAGCGATCGACGATGCTGCCGGCGCAGCGGGTGCCGCCGCCACCAGCGAGCCCGGGGCCGCGGATCGGGCCGTCGCCGCGGAGGCCGTCGCTGCGGAAACTGTCGCCAACGCGGATGCCCTCGGCGCGGAGGACGTCGCGACGATCGCCGGCGGCGGCGCATGAGCGCTGCACCGTCTTCGCCGGCTGTCGAGCACCGCTTCGGCGAGTACGGCGGCCAGTACGTGCCCGAGACGTTGATGCCGGCACTTGCCGAGCTCGAGCTGGCGTGGATCGAGGCGCGCGCGGATCCGGGCTACCGCGCCGAGCTGGGCGGGTTGCTGAGCAACTATGCCGGCCGGCCGTCGCCGCTGTATCGCGCCAGGCGGCTCTCCGAACGTGTCGGCTGGCAGGTCTATCTCAAGCGCGAGGATCTCAACCACACGGGCTCGCACAAGATCAACAATGCTCTCGGTCAAGCGCTGCTGGCCAAGCGAATGGGCAAGCGGCGGATCATCGCCGAGACGGGCGCCGGCCAGCACGGCGTCGCGACGGCGACCGTCTGCGCGTTGCTCGATCTCGAGTGCGTCGTCTACATGGGCGTCGAGGACACGCGCCGCCAGCGCCCGAACGTGCAGCGCATGGAACTACTCGGCGCGAGCGTCGAACCGGTCGATGCCGGCGCGAGGACGCTGAAGGAGGCGACGTCGGCGGCGATCCGCGACTGGGTCACGAACGTCGCCGGCACGCACTACGTGATCGGCTCGGCCGTCGGGCCTGCTCCGTATCCGGCGCTCGTGCGCGACCTGCAGCGCGTGATCGGCGACGAGGCGCGCGCGCAACTGCTCGACGCCGAGGGGCGCCTGCCCGCCCGGGTCATCGCGTGCGTCGGAGGCGGCTCCAACGCGATCGGCGCGTTCACGGCGTTCCTCGACGACGCGCAGGTCGAGTTGATCGGCGTCGAGGCGGCAGGCGAGGGGATCGACACGCCTCGACACGGTGCGCCGCTGACCGTCGGCGGCCGCGCCGGCATCCTGCACGGTTCGCGCTCGGCCGTGATGCAGGACGAGGAGGGCCAGATCGTCGAGGCGCACTCGATCTCGGCCGGTCTGGACTATCCCGGCGCGGGTCCGCAGCACGCGTACCTGCGCGACAGCGGTCGTGCGCGCTACGAGGCGGTCACCGACGAGCAGGCGCTGCTCGCGTTCAAAGAGCTCGCGCGCCTCGAGGGGATCATCCCGGCACTCGAGACGGCTCACGCGCTGGCGTGGGTCCTTGCGCAGGAGCGCGGCGAGCTCGACGTCGTGTGCCTCTCCGGTCGCGGCGACAAGGATCTCGCCGAGGTCCTCGCCGGTGGCTAGCACCGAGGCTGCGACGGGTGTGCAGCGGATCGCCGATGCGTTCGCGGGCGCGCGGGCGGGCGGGCGCGCGGCGCTGATGCCGTACCTGATGGCCGGCTTCCCGAGCCTCGAGGAGTCGATCGCGATCGGCGAAGCGTGTGTGCACGGCGGCGCCGACCTGCTCGAGCTCGGCGTGCCCTACAGCGATCCGCTGGCCGACGGCCCGGTGATCCACGAGGCGGGCACGCGCGCGCTCGCGGCCGGCACGAGCGTGGGCGGCGTGCTCGAGGTCGCGCGCACGCTCGCGGCGAGCATGCCGGTCGTGCTGATGTGTTACTCGAACATGATCTTCGCGCCGGGCGTCGATGCGTTTCTCGACCGCCTCGCGCAGAGCGGCGCGTGCGGGCTGATCGTCCCGGACCTGCCACTCGAGGAGGCCGGCGGCGTGCGCGAGGCATGTGAGGCGCGCGGGCTCGCGCTCGTTCCGCTCGTCGCTCCGACGACGCCGCCGGAGCGCCTGCGTGCGATCGGCGCGGGCGCTCGCGGGTTTCTCTACACGGTTTCCGTCGTCGGCACGACGGGCGAGCGCGCCGCGATGCAGGACCGCTTCGCCGAGGTCGTCGCGCGCGCGAAGGCGAGCACCGACATGCCGGTCGCGCTCGGCTTCGGCATCAGCACGCCCGAGCAGGCACGCGAGGCGGCCGAAGCCGGCGCCGACGGTGTGATCGTCGGCACGCGCCTGGTGCGAGCCGCCGGCGAGGCCGACGACCCGGCCGGCGCGGTCGGTGCGCTCGTGGCCGAGCTCGCCGCCGGGCTGATTCCGACCGATCCGTCGGCGGCCAGCTAGGATTCCGCCGGCATGGGATTCATTCTCACCGTCACAGCGGGCCTGATCGCGTGGATCGTGCTCTGGGCGCTCGGCGCAAAGGGCTTTGACGCGTTCCTCGTGACCACGGCGGTCATCGTCGTCGGCGCAACGCTGCGGATCGTCACGGGCTACCTTCCCGGCCGCCGCAGCTAGCTCGCCGGTGCGCGCGCGCTGGCTTTCCCTGGCCGCCCTCGCCGCGGTCGCGCCGCTGCTCGCCGGCTGCGGCGGCGTAGGCGTCTCGGGCGCTCAGGAAACGATCGGCAATCAGCTCGCGATCTACTCGAGCCTGCCGCTGGAGGGGCCGCAGGCGGCGAGCTCCGCCGAAATAGTCGACGGCGAGAAGCTCGCGCTCTCGCAAGCCGGCGGGCGGGTCGGGCAGTTCAAAGTCGGCTACGTCTCGCTCGACGACGCCAACCCGAAGACGGGACAGCTCGACCCGGAAGCGACGGCGACGAACGCGAAGGACGCGGCGCAGGACACGAGCACGATCGCCTACCTCGGCGAGCTCGGCTCCGCGGCGACGGCCGTGTCGCTGCCGCTGATCAATGCCGCGGGCATCTTGCAGGTCAGCCCGAGCAGCCCCTACATCGGGCTGACGTCCTCGCGCGACGCCGGGCAGGACGAGCCGGCGCGCTTCTACCCGAACGGCAAACGCAACTTCGGGCGCCTCGCGCCGGGGGATCCGGCGCAGGCGGCCGCGCAGGTTGCGCTGATGCGCAGGCTCGGCGTGCACAAGCTCTACGTGCTCGACGACCAAGACCCGTTCCAGGCGCCGCTCGCCGAAGTCCTCGCAAGCGAAGCGGGCCGGGCCGGGATCTACGTCATCGCGCACGACAGCATCGCGACGAGCGCGACCAGCGTGTTCACCGGCGAGGTCGAAAAGATCGTGCGAAGCGGCGCGGACGCGGTCTTCCTCGCGGCCGCGCCGACTCCCGGCGTCGCGCTGCTGTGGCAGCAACTGCATCGCGCCGACCCGCACCTGCTGCTGCTCGGCGCCGCGACGCTTGCCAGCCCGGACTTCACCGCGGCGATCGCCGGCGCCGCCTCGAAGACGTATCTGACGACGCCGATCCTCGCGGCGCGCGACTACCCCTCGTCGGCGGCACGTGTGCTGGCCGACTACCGCGCGAAGTTCGGCGGACGGCCCGGCGCATATGCGCTGTACGGCTTCGAGACGATGAGCGTCGTGCTCGACGCGATCCGGCGAGCCGGCGCTCAGGGCAACAGTCGCCAGGTCGTGATCGAACGCTTCTTTGCGACGAAGGATCGCGATTCGGTGCTCGGGCGCTACTCGATGCAGCCCGACGGCGAAACGACGCTTTCGCGCTACGGCGCCGATCGGGTCACCGGCGGCAAGGCCGCGTTCTACCGGGCCTTCGATCTCCCCTGAGCCGCTGCGGCGCTCAGCCTGCGCTCTGCAGGCCGAGCACGACGCGGAATCGTTCGACGCCGTTGCCGAGGCTCTTGCCGCCCGCCGAGAGGGTCGTCAGCGAGCGCAGGTAGGGGACGAACGGAGAGACCGTCGGATCTTCGCTCAAACCGATGCCTTCGAGCAGACCGAGCAGCGTCGTGAATTCGACGATCGCGCTCGGCTGAATGCCTTCGCCGAGCGCAGCGGCCGAGCTGCCGAGCGCGGCCGAG
This sequence comes from Solirubrobacteraceae bacterium, assembly GCA_035552575.1. Lineage (GTDB taxonomy): Bacteria > Actinomycetota > Thermoleophilia > Solirubrobacterales > Solirubrobacteraceae > Palsa-744. Next base: position 14,722 of record DASZLB010000177.1, read on the forward strand.
GCGGACATCGTCGCCGTCGGGCTCAGCGCGGCCTCGACCGACTGTTCGCCGATTCCAATCACGAACTTCACTCGACCGCTCGGATCGCGCCCGTCGGCGATGTCGAGCACGACGGGCAGACCCGACAGATGCGCCGCGATCGCGGCGTCGGTGCCGGGGATCGAGGTCTTCTGCGCGGAGCCGCCGCCCTTGCGAAGCAGCGCCGCGAGCTTGCCGACGGCGGCGCGCGAGAGCGCCGCGTCGTTCGACTCGATAACGACGCCGCCCTTCAGTTCGAGCAGGCCGCTGCCTGAGGCGAACAGCCCGGCCGAGCCCATCCAGCTCGTCAGCTCGCGCCTGCTCTGCGCGCTGCCGCCACCGAGCGCGCGCAGCGGTGTGAGCAGCCCTTCGAGCAAGCCCTTCACGTTGAGCCCCGAGGCGGCTCCCGAGCTCGTGCCGCCGAGCAGGCTGCCGAGCGAGGAGAGCCCCGCGAGCGCCTGTGTGTTCGAGGAGAGCGTCTTGCCGAGGTCTGCGAGTCCGACGGCGAGCCACGATTCGCCGGGCAGCGCGCCGAGCGCCTGCCCGGCTTCGGCGCCGCCCGAGAGCAGCCCCCCGGAGGCGCCGCTCGTACCGGGCGTCACGGCCGCGGCGTCGACGTCGACGGCGAGCGAGGAAGCCGTCGGTACGAGCGAAACGTCGAGCAGGCGCTGCCCCGCAAGCAGCGAGAGGACCGAGCTCGCCCCGGGCGCGTGAGCGCCTCTTTCGGCTTCGCTGAACGCGCCCGGGTTCGCATACAGGTGGGCGAGCGCTCCCGCCGGCGCGGAGCTCTGCAGCTTGGCGTAGCCGGGCGAGTGCGCCAGCGAGAGACCGCCGCCGGAGGTCGTGTCGATCACGGCGTGCACGGCAGGCTCCGTTCCGATCGCGACGAGGCGCGCGACGATCGCGAAAGCGATGCCGTTTGCGACCCGGTAGGAGGCCCCGCGATAGGAGGCCGCCTGTGCGCCTGCACGCTTGGCCAGAGCCTGCACGAACGAGCGCGCCTTGGCAGTGTCGCGCGTGTCGAGCACGAGCGCGCCTTCGACAGAGTGAGCCGCGAAGGGAAACGAGCCGGATCTCGAGGAGCCGCCGAGCAGGCCCTGCTCGACGAGCGTCAAAAGGCGCGCGATGGCCGCTTCGCCGTCGCTGCCGCCGGCGCTGAGGAAGACGCCCGCGCGAGGCCCGAGCCACGGCGCGACGTCGCGGTCGAAGTTCGGTGCCGGCGCACCGGGTGTCTGCAGCGCTCCGAGCAGGCGCAGGTAGGGGTCGGCTTGGTGGGTCAGCGCGCGGCCGGACGCGCGCGCCGCGGCCTGCAGCGAGCCTTCCGGGCGCACGACAGCGCCCGCGTAGACGGCGGCCGAGGCGGGCACGGCGCCGGCCGGGTCGATCGAGCTGCCGGTCGGGCTGGAGCCACAACCGGCGCCGGCGAGCGCGATCGCTGCGAGCGCGACCGCGAGCGCCGCCGCGGCGAGGCGCCGGGCCACGCGCGAGCGAAGCGTTCGCGCTGGAGCTGCAAATGCCGCCGCGCTCACGGTGGAGCTCACCGAGCGCGGACTGACCGTGGTTCGACCGCCATCGCGGGCGATCGTAGCGCCTGGAGTGGCCGCCGAGACGCGCTTGCGCGTCCCTGTGGAGGACGACATGCGGGCGGCCGCAGGCGGTGGACCGCACGGTTGCTGCAAGACCGCGACCAGCGGACCCGCCTGCAGGCGCGCTTGCACCGGTCGTCCGGTACGGCGCCCGCCCGGGCGCCCGCCAGAAAAGTGCTCACTAGCAGGCTTTTTGCGCGCTTCGAGGGCGCAGAAGCTGTCGAGTGGGAGAAAATGTGCAATTAGGGTTGCGATGTGGGGGAAAGTGGGATATGTTCGCGGCAGCGAGCCGGGGTGGAGGGGCTCCTCCCACTCCTCCACCTCGGCTCGGTAATCAACTTGGAGCTCAATCAGTGGTCCCTTTTCGTGGCACGTTCGACCATACGCTCGACGCGAAGAACCGCCTCACGGTGCCTGCTCGCTACCGAGCCGCACTCGCGGAGGGCGTCGTGCTCGCGATGCCCGTGGACCAGAAGCCGTGCGTCGGCGTGTGGCACCCGGAGGAGTACGAGCGCTACAGCCGCCGCGCGCTGGCCGAGTTGCCGCCGCTCTCGCCGCGCCTGGCCGAGCTCGAGCGCTTCTTCTACGGCAGCTCGCAGGACGCAGAACTCGACGCGGCCGGGCGGATCATGATCCCGGGCTTTCTCGGCGAGCACGCAAAGCTGCAGAAGGAGGTCGTCGTCGTCGGCGTCGGCGACCGCTTGGAGTTGTGGAGCAAGGACGGCTGGAACGACCACCGATCGACGCTGCTCAGCGGCGTTGCCGAGATAACGGCTCATGTCGACGACACTGCTTGAGATGAAACGTTCCCAGCGCCGCCCCGCACGCGGGCGGCCGTCCGCCGCCACGCGAGCGCACGCACGGCGCGATTCGCCGCACGGCGACGCGCCGGGCGGCCCGTACAGCCACACCGCGGTGCTCGCCGGCGAGCTGCTCGAGCTGCTCGACCCGCAGCCTGGTCAGACGGCGATCGACTGCACGTTCGGCGACGGCGGTCACGCACGGCTCGTGGCCGAGCGGCTCGGTAGCGGCGGGACGCTGATCGCGATCGACCGCGATCCGCTCGCCGAAGCGCGCTTCGAGCGTCTCACGGCCGACGTCGAGTGCTCGCTGCGCTTCATCCGCGCCGGCTACGCCGAGGCGCTCGAGTTGCTCGCCGGCGAAGGTGTCCGCGCGGACGCGGCGTACTTCGACCTGGGTATGTCCTCGATGCAGATCGACGCGCGCGAGCGCGGGTTCTCATATTCCTACGACGCGCCGCTGGACATGCGGATGGATCCCGACCAGGAGTTGAGCGCGCGCGAGCTCATCGCCGAGTGGGACGAGCGCCGCCTGGCGCGGACGCTGCGCGACTTCGGCGAGGAGCGCCACGCGGGCGCGATCGCACGTGCAATCGTCCGGCGGCGGACGGCGGCGCCGATCGAGACGACGCACGAGCTCGTCGACGCGATCAACTCGGCGATTCCCGCGCCGGCGCGCTTTGCCGGCGGGCACCCGGCGAAGCGCTCCTTCCAGGCGTTGCGGATCGCCGTCAACGACGAGCTTGGACAGCTCGACAACGCGCTGCCGCTGGCGTGGCAGCTATTGCGCGACGGCGGCGTCCTCGCGGCGATCTCGTTTCACTCGCTCGAGGACCGCCGCGTCAAGCGCTTCCTCGGCGCTCGTGCGCAGGGATGCATCTGCCCACCGGATCTTCCCGTCTGCGCGTGCGGGCGCGAGCCCGAGGCCGCGCTGCTCTCGCGCCGCTCGATCGTGCCGTCGGCAGAGGAGGTTGCGGGCAACCCACGCGCCTCCTCGGCACGCCTGCGCGCCGCGACGAAGCTGAGCGACGACCGGAGCGCACGATGACGCCGCCCGCAGCAGCAGCGGCCTCCGCGGCGCCGGCGGTCCGCCCGCGTCGCCCGCCGGCGCCGCGTGGCCCGCGGCGCGTCTCGGGCCCGGCGCGCCGCCCGGCACAGACGCGCCCGTCACAGCGCACGGCCGGCGCCGACGCGGGTCTGATCCTCGGACTCGTCGGCGCACTCGAGGCCGTCGCCGGAAATCGTCTGTTCGACCGCCTGATCCGCGGGCGGGCGTGGATCGGCATCGTCGCGTTCGCGCTGATCGGCATCGTCACGCTGCAGCTGGGCCTGCTGAAGCTGAACGGCGGCATCGGCCGCGCGCTCGAGCACGAGGCGCTGCTGCAGCGCACGAACACGGCGCTGAGCATCGAAAACTCCGAACTGGCGGCCGGCACGCGCGTCGAGGCGCAGGCAGGGCACCTGGGCATGGCGTTCGCGCCGAGCGGCTCGCTGCACTTCCTCTCGGCGAACGCGCACGGCGACATCGCCAAGGCGAGCGCGGCGCTGGGCAGCGCCGCGCGCGCGGCCGTGCAGGCGCACGAAGCGAGCGCGGCGGCTGCGGCGAGCGAATCGCAGGCGGGCGAAGCTGGAGCCTCGACGGAATCGGAATCGAGCGAATCCGGGTCGACAGGCTCCTCCGGCGAATCCTCGAGCGAAGCCTCGGGCGAAGCGGAAGCCCCCGCGTCCGCGAGCTCGGAAGAAGCTGCGTCGAGCGAAACGCCAAGCGCGGCGCCGAGCGGCGAAGGCGAAAGCTCGAGCGCTGTCGCAAGCGAAGCCGAACCGTCGGGCGGGATCTCGGCCGGCTCGGGCGGAGAATGAGCCGTTGACCCTCGTCCAGCGCCGGATCGGGGGTCTGTTCGGGTTGTTCTTCATCCTGCTCGTGCTCGCCGGCGGGCGCACGCTCTACCTCGCGGCGCTGAAGGGCGGCAGCCTGCGCAAGGCGGCAGCGACGCAGCAGCTGACGGCCGAAGCAGTCCCGGCGCAGCGCGGTGCGATCACCGATCGCAACGGCATCGACCTCGCGGTCTCAGAGCCGGCGCAGGACATCTCGGCGACGCCGTATCTCGTCAAGGACCCGCTCGTGGCGGCGCAGAAGCTCGCGCCGCTGCTCGGCGTGGCGCAGCCGCAGCTGCTGCGCGAGCTCTCCGAGCGCAGCGGCTTCGTCTACCTCAAGCGCGCGCTCCCTGCCAAGCAGGCGCATGCCGTGATGGCGCTGAAGATCGCCGGCATCGACGGGGCGCCGGTGATGCACCGCGTATACCCGCGCGGCGACCTGGCGGCGCAGGTGCTCGGCGTCGTCGGCACCGAAGGCAACGGGCTGTCGGGCCTGGAGTACTCGCGCAACGCATTGCTGCACGGGCACGCAGGGCAGCGCCACGTCGTCAGCGACGCGATCGGCCAGCCGGTCTCGATCACCGAAACGCATCCGGAGGTGGCCGGCGCGCCGATCTCGCTGACGCTCGACGCGAACATCCAGCAGCGCACCGAAGACGTGCTCGGCGCGGTCGGCAAGGTGTTCAGCCCGAAAGATGCGACGGCGATCGTGATGGACCCGCGCAGCGGCGCGATCCTCGCGATGGCGAACTGGCCGCAGGTCAACGCGAATGACCCGAGCGCGTCATCGCCGGAAGACCTGCAGAACCGCGCGGTCAGCTTCGACTACGAACCGGGCTCGACGTTCAAGGCCGTGACCGTCGCAGGGGCGCTGCAGCAGGGTCTCGTGACGCCGACGAGCAGCTTTGAAATCCCCGACCAGATCCAGGTCGCGGACCGCACGATCCACGACGACACCGAACACGCGACCGAGTCGCTGACGACGGCGCAGATCCTGGCGCAGTCGAGCAACGTCGGCGCGATCAAGATCGGCGCGCTCGAGGGCGCGAAGGACTTCTCCAGCTGGGTGACGAAGTTCGGCTTCGGCAAGCGCACGGGCGTGGAGCTGCCGGGTGAGGAAATCGGTCAGGTGCTGCCGGTCAGCCGCTACTCGGGCTCCTCGATGGGCAACCTGCCGATCGGGCAGGGGCAACTCGTCACGCCGCTGCAGATGGCAAGCGCTTATTCGGCGATCGCCAACGGCGGCATCTTGCGCCCGCCGCATCTCGTCCAGTCGGTCGGCGGACAGGCCGAGCCCGAGCCGGCCGGGCATCGTGTGATCTCGAGCCAGACGGCGGCGTCGCTGCGGCAGATGCTCGAGGGCGTGCTCGCGCCTGGCGGCACGGCGAGCGAGGTCTCGATCCCGGGCTACCAGCTGGCCGGCAAGACGGGCACGGCAAGCAAGGTCGACGAGTCGACCGGCGAATACTCGAAAAGTCGCTACGTCGCCTCGTTCATGGGCTTCGCGCCTGCGTCGAACCCAAAGCTGCTGACCGCGGTGATCGTCGACGAACCGCAGTCGGGCTCGATCTTCGGCGGAACCGTCGCGGCACCGGCGTTCGGGCAGATCATGAGCTTCGCGCTGCCGTACTTGCGCATCGCGCCGGGATAGCATCCGGCCGATGAGGCTCGACGAGTTGACCGCCGGCTTGGCCAGTGCTGCCGCCGGTGGGCTCGGCTCGGGCGGGGCGGCACAGATCACAGGGCTCGCCTACGACAGCCGCGCCGTCCACGGCGGCGAGCTGTTCTTCTGCGTCTCGGGCTTTCAAAGCGACGGCCACGACTACGCGCCGCAGGCGCTCGCGAACGGGGCCGCGGCGCTCGTCGTCGAGCGCCCGCTCGACCTCGGCGTGCCGGAAGTCCTCGTCCCCTCGGCGCGCGCCGCGATGGCGCCGCTCGCGGCGCGCTTCTTCGGCGACCCGACGGCGAAGCTGCGCGTCGTCGGCATCACGGGCACGAACGGCAAGACGACGACGGCGTACCTGCTGCAGGCGCTGCTCGAAGCTGCCGGCGAGCAGTGCGGGCTGCTCGGCACCGTCAAGTCGCTCGTCGGTGGGCAGGAGCGTGCGGTGACGCGAACGACACCGGAGGCGATCGACCTGCAGGCGGACTTCCGCGCGATGCTCGACGGCGGCGACCGTGCGTGCGCGATCGAGGTTTCCTCACACGCGCTCGAGCTCGGGCGCACCGACGCGACGCATTTCGCGGCAGCGGTGTTCACGAACCTGACGCAGGACCATCTCGACTTCCACGACACGATGGAGGACTACTTCCAAGCCAAGCGGCTGCTGTTCGCGCCGAATGCCCCCGGCGTGAGCATCGTCAACGTCGGCGATCCGTATGGCCGTCGCCTGGCGCAGGAGCTCTCAGACGCAAAGACGTTCGCGGTGCAAGCGCCGGCCGACTACAGCGCGACGGAGCTCGACTGCGACTTCGCGGGCTGCTCGTTCACGCTGCACGCGCCGCGCGGCGCCGAGCGCGCCGTGCGCCTGCCGATGCCGGGCCGCTTCAACGTCGCGAACGCGCTCGGCGCGCTCGCGGCGGCGCACGAGCTTGGCGCCGAGCTCGACACGCTCGTCGCGGCGCTCGAGCGCGGCGTCCACGTTCCGGGGCGTTTCGAGCCGGTCGAGGAGGGGCAGGACTTCGCGGTGCTCGTCGACTACGCGCACACGCCGGACTCGCTCGAGAACGTGCTCGACGCCGCGCGCGAGCTGATCGCGGCGCGCAACGGCGCCGGCGGTCGCGTCGTCTGCGTGTTCGGCGCCGGCGGCGATCGCGATCGCGGCAAGCGCCCGCTGATGGGCGAGATCGCAGCGCGCCTAGCGGACGTGACGATCGTGACCTCGGACAATCCGCGCTCGGAGGAGCCGGAGCAGATCATCGCCGAGATCATGGCGGGCGTCGCGCGCGCGGCGAAGGGCGAGCGATTGCCTGTGCGCTCGATCGCCGACCGGGCGATCGCGATCGACGAGGCGATCGCGGCGGCGCAGCCGGGGGACGTGCTCGTGATCGCCGGCAAGGGCCACGAGCAGGGCCAGGAGTTCGCCGACGGGCGCAAGCTGCCGTTCGACGACGTGTCGGTCGCGCGCAAGGCGCTGCGCGCTCACGGGAGCCAGCGGTGAACGCATCGCAAGCGGCGGCGGGCAGGCGATGAGGACGTGGGATGCCGAGCGAGTTGCCGAGGCGGCCGGCGCCAGCGTCGTCCGCGGCGATTCTCACCGGTCCTCGGGCGAGGGTGCGCGGCGGGCGGTCATCGACTCGCGGACGGTCGGCGGCGAAGAGCTGTTCGTCGGCCTGCGCGGGCAGAGCGTCGATGGTGGCGAGCACGCGGCAGAGGCGCTTCGGGCGGGCGCGTGGGGTGTCCTCGTCGCTGCGGAGCACGCTTCGTCGGCTTTCGCGGCAGCGGCAGCGGTCGATCGCGCGGGCGTCGTGCTGGCGCACGAGGATCCGCTCGCGGGCCTGCAGGCGCTGGCGCGTGCGTGGCGTCACGAGCTCGGCGCGAGCGGTGCGAAGGTCGTCGGGATCACGGGCTCGACGGGCAAGACGTCGACGAAGGACATTCTCGCGGCGCTGCTCGGCGGCGAGCGGCGCACGGTTTCGAGCCCGGAGAACTACAACACGGAGATCGGCGTGCCGCTGGCGCTGCTCGCGGCGCCTGCCGACACGCAGGTGCTCGTGCTCGAGATGGCGATGCGCGGCTCCGGGCAGATCGCCGAGCTGACGGCGATCGCACAGCCGGATGTGGGCGTGATCGTCAACGTCGGGCCGGTGCACCTCGAGCTGCTCGGATCGCTCGAGGCGATCGCGGCGGCGAAGGCCGAGCTGATCGCGGGGCTGGCGGCGGGAAGCACGATCGTGGTCCCGGTCGACGATCCGCTGCTCGCGCCGCATCTGCGCGCGGATCTGAAAACGATCACGTTCGGCGAGCGCGCGGATGTGGTGCTCGAGCAGGTGCTGTCCGATGGAAGGGTTCTGATTCGGGCGCATGGGCGCGAGCTCGAGCTGCAGCCGTCGTTCGGCCAGGCGCACAACCTGCGCAACCTGCTGGCGGCGGTCGCGGCGTCGCTCGCGCTCGGCGTCGATCCACACGGGCCGCTGCACGTGCGCTTCTCGGCGCTGCGCGGCGAACGCCTCGAGCTGGCGGACGGCGTCGTGCTGATCAACGACTGCTACAACGCCAACCCGATGTCAATGCGCGCGGCGATCGAGGATCTCGCCGAGACGGCGCCGGCGAGACGGGTCGCGGTGCTCGGCGACATGCTCGAGCTGGGGCCGGAGTCGCCGCGACTGCATCGCGAAATCGGGCTCTACGCGGCCGATCGCGGGGTTGACGTGCTGTTCAGCGTCGGGCCGCTCGCGGCCGAGATGCGTGTCGAGTTCGAGGGCGAGTCCTACGCCGTGGCCGATGCGGAGGCGGCGGCGGAGCAACTGGCGCCGCTCCTGCGCGAGGGCGACACGGTGCTCGTCAAGGGCTCGCGTGGCGTCGGCCTGGAGCGCGTCGCGGAGCTTCTCGCGGAGCGCGGCGAGGAGCCGCGCGAGCGGCCGGTGAGCTGATGGGGCGGATCCTGTTCGGCGGCACGGCAGCGCTGTTGATCTGCCTGTTCCTCAGCCCGAAGTTCATCGAGTTCCTGCGCGCGCGCGAGTTCGGCCAGCAGATTCGCGAGGATGGGCCGGAGGGGCACCACGAGAAGGCAGGCACGCCGACGATGGGTGGCGTGATCATCTTCCTCGCGATCAGCGTGCCGTTCTTGATCCTGACGGATTACGACTGGCGCTCGGTCGGCGTCTTCGGCGCGATGATCGCGTGCGCGCTGCTCGGTTTCGCAGACGACTACATCAAGCTCGTGCGGCGCCGCTCGCTCGGCCTGCGCGGGCGCACGAAGCTGATCGTGACGATCGCGATCTCGCTGGGGCTGTGGTACATCGCGCGCTATCAGGCGCATCTCGCGCCGACGCTGAGGTTGCGCTTCGTCGACTACCAGGTCGACCTCGGCTGGGCATATCCGCTGTTGATCTACTTCGTCGTCGCAGGGACGACGAGCGGCGTGAACCTGACGGACGGCCTCGACGGCCTTGCTGCCGGCTGCGCGGCGATCGTGCTGCTCGCGTACATCGGCATCACGTTCATCACGGGCGAGGACGACCTGGCGATGATCGCGGGCTGCCTCGTCGGCGGCTGCGTCGGCTTCCTCTGGTTCAACGCGTTCCCGGCGACGATCTTCATGGGCGACACGGGCTCGCTCGGCCTCGGCGGCGCGATCGCGGGCCTCGCGGTGATGACGAAGACGGAGCTGTTGCTCGTGCTGCTCGGCGGCATCTTCGTGATCGAGGCGCTGTCGGTTGCGATTCAGGTGATCTCCTTCCAGACGACGCGAAAACGAGTCTTCCTGATGGCGCCGATCCATCACCACTTCGAGCTGCGCGCGTGGTCTGAGACGAAGATCATCCTGCGCTTCTGGATCGTCGCGGCGATCTGCTGCGCGATCGGCTTCACGATCTACCGCCAGAGCATCGGCTAGGTGGGCGCGCGTCCGCGGATCCCGGCCGGCCCGTATCTGGTCGTCGGCCTGGCACGCTCGGGTGTCGCGGCGGCGCTCGCGCTGCGCGAGCGCGGAGAGGAAGTCCTCGGGCTCGACGCCGGTGCGCCGCAGGGGGCCGCGGCGTTGCAGGCTTCCGGGGTTGAGATCTATTTGGATGATTCATCAGGGGTCGCGTTGCTCGATCGCGTCGGCGTGGTCGTGAAGAGCCCGGGCGTCCCGGCTCAGGCAGCGGTCGTCGAGGCGGCGCGCGTGCGTGGTATTCCGGTGCTCGGCGAGCTCGAGCTCGCTTGGCGGCTGCTGCCGAACGACTTCGTCGCGGTCACGGGCACGAACGGCAAGACGACGACGGTCGAGCTGATCGGGCACATCTACCGCGAGGCGGCCCTGCCGGTCGCGGTCGCGGGCAACGTCGGCACGGCGCTCAGCTCGCTCGTCGGCTCGCTCGAGCCAGCCACGACGGTCGTTTGCGAGGCGTCGTCGTTCCAGCTCGAAGACACGAGCGAGTTCGCGCCGGAGGCGGCGGTTCTGCTCAACATCACGCCGGATCACTTGGACCGGCACGGGACGCTCGCGGCATACGCCGCGGCGAAGCTCGAAGCGTTCGCGCGCCAGTCGCCGCAGGACGTCGCGGTGCTGTCGAGCGACCTGCTCGAGCGGCTCGCGTGGGCAAGCTCGCCACAGGGCGCGGAGGCCGCCGCGGCAGGGACCGCCGAAACGCGGCGCGCGGATGCGATCCCGGGCGCGGCGCGCCGCGTCGACTTCGGCTGGGACCCCTCGGCGGCGCTGTTCGAGCTCGACGGCGAGCTGTGGTGGCAGGGGCGCGGGCTGATCGCGCTGAGCGAGCTGCGCCTGCGCGGGCGCCACAACGTCGAGAACGCGATGGCTGCCGCGGCGGTCTGCCTCGCGCGCGGGATCGATGCCGAGGCGGTGCGCGCGGGCCTGCGCAGCTTCGCGGGCGTCGCGCACCGGCTCGAGGAGGTCGCGGAGCGCGGCGGGGCGCTATACGTGAACGACTCGAAGGCGACGAACGTCGCGAGCGCGCTCGTCGCGCTCGACGCGTTCGCGGGGCGCAGCGTGCACCTGATCGCCGGCGGCCAGGGCAAGGGCCAAAGCTTCGCGCCGCTGCGCGAGGCCGTGCAGCGGGCGTGCGCGGGCGTCTATCTGATCGGCGAGGACGCGCCGGCGATCGCGGCGGCGCTGCAGAACATCGGGCCGCCGGTCTGCGAGTGCGGCGATCTCGAGCGAGCGGTTGCGACGGCGGCCGACGTCGTCGCAGGCGACCGAGACGCACTCGACGCGACGGACCGCTCAGGTCCGGTCGTGCTGCTCTCGCCGGCCTGCGCGAGCTTCGATCAATTCGCCGATTTCGAGGCTCGCGGAGCACGATTTCGCGAGCTGGTCGAAAAATTGCAGGGTTAGGGGCGCGAGCAGCGAAGTCAGCGGGGATGCCATCAGCCTCAGCACGGCGCGGAGCTTCCTCGAAAGGCGCGCGCGCGCCGAGCAAGCGCAAGGGCGCGAAGGCGATGGCGAGCGCGGCGAGCCGCCAGCCGCTGGAGCAGCGCATCCTGATCACGGCGACGCTGTGCCTGCTGGCGTTCGGCGCAGTGATGGTCTACAGCGCCTCTTCGGCGACATCGCTCCTGCAAAGCGGCGGCACGGGCAGCGGCTACCTGGTCAAGTATCTCGTCTACGGCACGATCGGGCTCGTGCTGATGCGCGTGCTCGCGCGCGACGGAGTCGCGAAAGCGCAGGCGCTGACCGGGCCGCTCTTGGCGGTCTCGTTCGTGCTCGTGCTCGCGGTGCACATCCCGCACGTCGGCGTCAGCGTCAATGGCGCGCGCCGCTGGATCGGCCCGGGCCCGCTGCAGTTCCAGCCGTCGGAGCTGATGAAGCTCGCGCTCGTCCTCTACGGGGCGACGCTGCTCGCGAAGCGCCCGGCGCGGGTGCACGACCTGCACGACCTGCTCAAACCGCTGCTGCTCGTCGTCGGCGCGGCGATCCTGCTCGTCGTCACGCAGCCGGACCTCGGCACGGCGATGGTGATCGCGTTCACGACGATCTCGCTGCTGCTCGCGACGGGCATCCCGATGCGCAACCTCGCGATCGTCTGCGGCGCGGCGTTCTTCGCGGTCGTCCTCTATGCGCTCGTCAAACCGTACGCGCGGGCGCGCCTGACGTCGTTTCTCGACCCGTGGGCGCACGCGTCGGGCAGCGGCTTCCAGGCGGTCCAGGGCCAGATCGCGATCGGCTCGGGCGGCGTCTTCGGCGTCGGTCCGGGGCAGTCGGTGCAGAAGATCTTCTACCTGCCGGAGGCGCCGACGGACTTCATCCTCGCGGTGATTGCGGAGGAGCTCGGCGCGGCGGGCGTCTGCGCGCTGCTGTTCCTCTACGGCCTGATCGCCTACGGCGGCCTGCGCGCGGCGAAGGGCGCGCGCAGCCTGCAGAGCGCGCTGATCGCGGTCGGGATGACCTCGCTGATCGTCTCACAGGCGCTGCTCAACGTCTTCGCGGTGCTCGGCCTCGCGCCGCTGACGGGCGTGCCGCTGCCGTTCGTCTCCTACGGCTCGAGCAGCCTGATCGTGATGCTCGCGGCGATGGGGCTGCTACTGAACGTCGCCTCCGGCGGCACGGCGCACGTGCGGGCCGTGCCGGGCACGAGCAAGCGCTCGGCCGACGCGCGCGGGCGCGAAGCGGCACGATGGGGCCGTGACAGCGACGAAGAAGATCGTGATCGCGGCCGGCGGGACGGCGGGACACGTCGTGCCGGCGCTCGCGGTGGCCGGCGCGCTGCGGGCTGACGGCGCCGAGGTCGAGTTCATCGGCGCGGGGCGCGCCGAGGCGCGGCTCGTGCCTGCGGCGGGGTTTCCGCTGCATGCGATCGCGGTCGAAGGAATGAGCCGCTCGAACCCGCTGCGCGCGCTGCGCGCGCTCGTGCGGGCGGCGCTCGCGCTGCCTCGCGCGCGCAAGCTGCTGCGCGAGATCGGCCCGGACGCGGTGCTGGGCGGCGGGGGCTACGTAGCCGGCCCGGTCGCGCTCGCGGCGCTGACGCTGCGCATCCCGGTCGTGCTGACGGAGGCGGACAGCCATCTGGGATTGACGAACCGGATGCTCGCGCCGTTCGCGCGGCGCGTCTGCCTGGCATTTCCACTGCGCGGGCGCGAGGGCGGGCGCTATCGCGTCACGGGCAGGCCCGTGCCGGCGCC
>DASZLB010000178.1:0-25590 GCA_035552575.1 Solirubrobacteraceae bacterium
GAGCCGCTCAGCGCGAGCTTGCCGCGCTCTGAGCGATCGAGCAGCCCGCAGCCCTCTGCGAGCGTGCGCTGCTCGGCGCCGGCGAGGTCTGTGTCTGTCGCGGCCACTGCATCGAGCATAGCCGCGCTACGCTTGCGCGAATGGCCCTCGCAGACACGTTTCAGGCGATCGTCGATTCGCTGCCCGACGACTGGACGGACCTCGAGCTCGACATGCGTCTCGCCGACGAGTCGCGCTACGTCGAAGCGGCGCTGTACCTCACGACGTGCAACGCGCGGCCGTACTCGAAACACGACTGGCACTGGCGCCTGCTCGTCGCGCACCGCTTCGGCCACGCCGCCTCGGCGCCGACCGTCCACGGCGCGCTTGCGCTGCTCGACGACGCCGCGATCGAGGCCGAGCTCGTCGTGCGCGAGACGCGCAGCGGGCGCGCCGAGATCACGCACGGCTGGGGGCGTCCGCAGTCGGCGCGCGAGGAGTTCCGCAAGCTGCGAGCGCAGTAGCCGTGGCGCGCGTCGTCGCGCTCGTGCCCGACCTGCTGTTCGGCTCGCAGGTGCAGGGCTCGCTGCGGGCTGCAGGACATGACGTCGCGCTCGCCGGCGACGAGGCGAAGGTCCGCGAACACTTGGCCTCGGATCGAGTCGCGCCGGAGGCTGGCGGCAGGGCGCAGGAGGGCGCAGAGCCGGGCGCCGAAGGCGTGGCGGTACTCGTCGTCGACCTCACCGACGACCGCTTCGACGGCGCCGCGATCCTCGAAGCGCTCGCGGCCGACGGTGTCGTCGCGGGCGTCAGCACGCTCGCGTTCTACTCGCACGTCGACGCGGCCGTGCGCGAGCGCGCGATGCAGGCCGGCTTTGACCTCGTCGTACCGCGCTCGAGGATGGCGCGCGAGGGCGCTGCGCTCGTCGACGGGCTCGCCGGCAGGGGCTGAGAGCTCGAGCGCGCTAAGCGGCGACGGGGTGCACACCGCGGCGCACGAGCGGGTGATCGGGCGACGCGCCCGGACCAGGAACGGCGCGCGACTGGCGCGCCGTCAGGCGCTCGCCGCACTTCTCGCACGTGCGGTGCCGATCGACGCGACCGCCGCAGCCGCGGTGTTCGAGCACGACTGCCGGGCCGCGCTCGGGCGCGGCGTACTCATCGCCCCACTGCATCAGCGCGACGATCGTCGGCCACAGGTCGAGCCCCTTCTCGGTCAGGCGGTACTCGAAGCGCTCAGGGCGCTCGTGGTAGCGCACGCGCTCGAGCACGCCCTGCTCGACCAAGCGCTTCAGCCGAGCCTGCAACACGTTGCGCGCGATCCCGAGGTTCTCCTGGATCTGGTCGAAGCGGCGCAGCCCGAGGAACACGTTGCGCACGATCAACAGTGACCAGCGCTCACCGACAACCTCGAGCGCACCGGCGATCGAGCACGTCTGTGACTTGTAGTCGTTACCCAGCATCTACAACTGAGCATAGCGGGGTGAGTTGCATCATACAACCCGCCTGCTAGGGTCCGTTGCGTCATGCAACTGAAGGGGTCTCCTGATGCAACGTAAGTGGATCGTCTCGCTCGTCGTCTGCACCGGCGTGTTCATGTCGAGCCTCGACCTGTTCATCGTCAACATCGCGTTCCCGTCGATCTCGAGGCACTTCGGCGGCGCTTCGCTCGGCTCGCTCTCGTGGATCCTCAGCGCGTACGCGATCGTCTTCGCGGCGCTGCTCGTGCCGGCCGGTCGATGGGCCGACGCGTTCGGGCGCAAGCGCGCGTTCCTGCTCGGCCTCGGCATCTTCGTCGGCGCGAGCGCCGCGTGTGCGCTCGCGCCGTCGGTCGGCTTCCTCGTCGTCGCGCGGATCGTCCAGGCGGCCGGCGGCGCGCTGATGCTGCCGACTTCGCTCGGATTGATGCTGCCCGAGTTCGGCGCGCACGAGCGCCACGTCGCGATCGGCGCGTGGGCGGCTACAGGCGGCATCGCCGCCGCCGCCGGACCGCCGCTCGGCGGCCTGCTCGTGCAGGCCGACTGGCGCCTCGTCTTCCTCGTCAACATCCCCGTCGGCCTGCTCGGCCTCGGCTTCGGCATCCGCACGCTCGCCGAGCGCCGCGAGCAGAACGCCGCCCGCCCCGACGTGCTTGGCGCGCTCGCGCTGATCGTCGCGATCGGCGCGCTCGTCGTCGCGATCGTCAAGGGCCAGGAATGGGGCTGGAGCTCGGCATCTGTCGTCGCGCTGCTCGCCGTCACCGTGCTGCTGCTGCCGGCGATCTGGTGGCGCTCGGAACGCCACGTCGCACCGATCGTCGAGCCCTCGATGCTGCGTGTGCGCAGCTTCGGCCTCGCCGTCAGCGCCTCTGTGCTGTTCTTCGCCGGCTTCGGTGCGATGCTGCTCGCCGGCGTCCTGTTCCTCACGTCCGTCTGGCACGAGGACGTGCTGACGGCCGGCTTGATGTTGTTTCCCGGACCGGCGATGGCGACGGCGTTCAGCATTCCCTCGGCCCGCCTCGGCGCGCGCTTCGGCTACCGCCTGCCTGGGATCGCCGGCGCGATCCTGTTCTGTGCGGGGCAGCTCTGGTACATCACGCAGACCGGCGACGCGGCTCACTACGCAAGCGAGTACCTGCCCGGCATCGCCGTCGGCGGCGCCGGGGTCGGGCTGATGATCCCGACGCTGACCGGCGCCGGCGCATCGTCGCTGCCGCCCGAGCGCTTCGCGACCGGCGCGGCCGTCTTGACGATGGGACGGCAGATCGGCGCCGCGCTCGGCGTCGCAGTGCTTGTCGCAGTGCTCGGCACGGCGACGCGCAACGCCGCCGACTTTCACTCGGCGTGGCTGATCTCCGTGATCGGCGGCGCCTCCGCGGGCCTGCTGCTCGCCGCGATCGGCCCGCCCGTCAAGCGCGCCGCCGGCGAGCCGGCAGGCGAGACGCCGACGATCTCCGAGCCGATCGCCGATCCGCTGATCGTCGAGCCGCTCGTGATGGAGGAGATCGCATGAGCACGATCGAGCGAGCGCTCGCGGGCGGTGAGCGCCAGTCCGCGAGCGCCGAGCAGGTGCCTGCGAGCACCCGCACTCGCACGTTCAGCTGGCAAGACCCGGCCGCGACGGCCGCCGAGGGACTGAAGCTCGCCGGGCTCGACTACATCCGCGCGATCGCGTCCGGCGAGCTCCCGCCGCCGCCGATCGCCGAGCTGCACGGCTTCGAGATCGTCGAAGCCGAGGAGGGGAGGGCAGTGTTCGCGCTGACGCCCGCCGAGTGGATGTACAACCCGATCGGGATGGTCCACGGCGGCATCGCCGCGACGATCCTCGACTCGTGCATGGGCTGCGCCGTGCACACGACGCTGCCCGCGGGCATCGGCTACACGACGACCGACCTGCAGGTCCGCTACATCCGCGCGATGGGCGCAGCGACCGGGCGCGTGCTCGCCGAGGGGCGCGTCGTGCATCGCGGCAAGCGCACCGCTACGGCCGAGGGACGCGTGTTCGCCGAGGACGGCGAGAAGCTGATCGCGCACGGCTCGACCGGCTGCGTGATCTTCGGCTGAAGCGCGGTCGCTCAGCCGGCGACGAACCGCGTGAGCGCCAACGCCAGGGCCTGCGGCTGATCCTCGGGCGTGAAGCTGTACGCGTCGCCGATCAGCTCCAGGCGCCCGTCGCGCAGCGCTTCTGCGTAGCGTCTCGCGTTGGCCTGTGCGAAGACCTTGTCCTCGGGGCTCCACGCGAGTAGTACCGGGCGTGTGAACTCGGCGATCAGACGCTGCCCGGCCGCATGTATGGGAGCGGAAGTCGCCGAGGCCATCACCTTTGCCGTGTCGCGCAGGATCGCGTCGTCGTAAAGGCATGGCAGCGCGTATGAGTCAGACACGAGATCGTCGATCGGGTGCTTGATCAGCAGGCCGAACGCCGCTGGGCTCGCGCGCACAGCACGGTCGCGCAACGCGCCGAACAGCGTCTTGAGCGTCTCCGGGTCGCCTGCCGCGGCCGGCAGCCCGTCGAACGGCGGCGGCGGAAACTCGTCGTACGGCGTCTCGCACGAGTTCAGCGCGAGTCGCGCGATCCGCTCGCGCGTGAGCGACGCGGCGATCTGCGAGTAGGCGCCGCCCGAGTCGTTGCCGACTAGCGTGACCTCGTGCACGTCGAGTTGCTCGAGCGCCGCCGCGATCAAAGCGCCGCATCCGTCCGGAGTCAGGTCAGCGTGCTCGTCCATCGCTAGGCGGTGCGCGCCGAGCGGCAGATCGAGCGAGACGCACGTGTGCTCGCCGGCGAGCCGCTCGACGACCTTGCGCCACAGGTTCGCGTTGGCAAGCCAGCCGTGACAGAACACGATCGTCGGCCCTTCGCCGCGTTGGAAACCCTCGAGGCGCCCCTGCGCAAGCTCGAGCTGAAACGGCTCGCCGAGCGACGGCGAGCGCCAGCGGTGCGCTTCGTGTTCGGTTTCGTGTTCGCTCATGCGGCTGCGTGCGCGCTGTCGAGCTCGGCGAATAGAGCCTCGGCAAACGACGTCAGCTCAGCCGCGACGCGCTCGGGCTCGCTTGTGTGTGGGACGTGGCCGGTGTCGAGCACGACCAGCCTCGCATCTGTAATCAGCCGCTCCGCGCGCTTGCCGAAGCGCACCGGTATGACCGGGTCGCGCCGGCCCCAGATCAGCAACGTCGGGGCGTCGATCTGATCCGCTTCGCTGCGCAGGTCGTGCTCCGGCGAGGCAAAGCTGCGCCACAGCTCGCTGACTGCGCGCCGACCCGGGTCGCTCCTCGTCGTCGCGATCGCAGTCGCGCGCGCCCGTACGTCGGCGGGTGTTCGGGCGCGCATGTAGAGAGCGCTGAACAGAGGGTAGATCGCGCGCAAGAAGCGCGGGCGCGCCATCAGCGCGCAGAACGCGTGGACGTGTGGCGGACGCCCCGCGAAGCCACCGCCGTCGACCACGACGAGTCCCTTGACGAGCTCCGGACGGCGGATCGCGAGGCGCGCCGCCGCGAAGCCGCCGACCGAGTTCCCGAGCACGATCGCTCCATCCGGTGCGAGCTGCTCGATGAGTTCCTCAGCGATATCGGCGAAGCGCATCGCGCTTGCCGGCGTGTCGCCTCGCGGCGACTCGCCGTGCGCAGGCCAGTCGAGTGAGATCGTGCGAAAGTTCGGCGTCAGAATCGCGCGCAGCTCGCCGAAGTCGTGGCGGTCGTGCGCACCGCTCGGCAGCAGCACGATCGTCTTCTCGCCGGCTCCTCGAACGTCGAACGCGATCGGCCCGTAAGTGGTGTCGAGTAGGTCCGTGCCGCGAGCCGATCGATCGCGAGAGGGCACATCGACCGGGCTCGACGAGTCGCTGGAGAACGGGCGGGGAGGGTGTGGCATCCCGCGGAACGTAGCACATCGGTGACCGATCGGTCACCTGAACTGACCGATCGGTCATCTACGCTCTCCGGACAATGCCGACGGACGCATCCGACAGCTCCTCGCTCCTCGAAGGCGCGACCGGCATCGCGCGACACACGCGCGAGTTGCTCCTCGATGCCGGCGTGGCAGTTGCCGAGCGCGAGGGCCTCGCCGGCCTCAGCGTCAACCACGTGGTGGCTGAGGCGGGCGTCGCGAAGGGCACGTTCTACATTCACTTCGCTGACCGGGAGGCATTCGTCGATGCACTGCACGAGGCGTTTCACGCGCGCGTGCAGGAGGCCGTGGATTACGCGACGCGCGGGGGGACACCAGGGGAGACCCAGCTCTGGCTGGGCGTCGAGACGTACCTCGATGTGTGCCTCGATGAGCGCGCGCTGAAGGCGCTTTCGCTGGAGGCGCGCGCCGATGCGGCGCTGACGAAGTCGATGGCCGCTCGCCACGACCGCTTCGCTGCGAGCGCCATACCGAGCTTCCGTGCGATGGGCTGGCGCGATGCGCGGGCGGCGGCGCAACTGCTCGCTGCGATGACCGCCGAGGTCGCAATCCGCGAGTTGGAGGCCGGCCGCCGACTGCCCGCGTCCCGACGCGCGCTCAAGCGCTTTCTCGGAATTCGTTTCTGAGCTTGGGCCGTGCCCTCGGGGACACCGGCCTAGCTTGCCTGCGTCGCCTGCGAGCGCCCGATCTCGGCCAGTTCGGCCTCGCTCGGTTCGAGCGGCACGATCGCGCCGTTCGGCACGCGCTGGCCGTTTGGCAGCCAACGTCCGATCCGCACGGAGAGCGCGGCGCGGATCACCATCCCGTGGCAGACGACGAGCGCCGGCAGCGCCCCCTGCTCGATCTCCTCGAGCGCCGCTTTGACGCGCTCCTCCTGTGCGACGAACGACTCGCCGCCGGGGAAGGCGAAGTCGGGCTCGGCGTTGGCGAAGGACGCGAACAGCTCGGGCGCTTCGGCGATCACGTCGGCGAACGAGCGGTTCGTCCAGTCGCCGGCGTCGGTCTCCATCAAGCGCGCGTCCTCGCGCGGGCGCAGGCCGATTCGCTTGGCGACGGCGTCGGCCGTTTCGCGTGCGCGCAGCAACGGGCTGCACCACAGCGCGGCGAAGCCGTAGGAAGCCGCGCGCTCGGCGAGCTCGAGCGCCTGCGCGCGGCCGGTCTCGTCGAGCGGGACTTCCTGCTGGCCCTGGAAGCGGCCCTCGCGGTTGTACGCCGTCTGGCCGTGACGCGCGAGGTAGATGCCGTTGCGGGCGGCGCCGCCGGTGGGGTCGAGGCCGCCCGTGTCCGCCGGGCCCGTCAGGACCGGTCGAAGCGGTCGAGGTTCATGACCTTGTCCCAGGCGGCGGCGAAATCGCGCGCGAACTTCTCGCCGGCGTCGTCGGCGGCGAACACCTCCGCGAGCGCGCGGAGCTCCGAGTTCGAGCCGAACACGAGGTCGGCCGACGTCGCCTTCCACTTGAGCTCGCCGCTGCTGCGGTTGTGGCCTTCGTAGACGTTCTCGGCCGAGCCCGACGGCTTCCACTCGGTGCCCATGTCGAGCAGGTTGACGAAGAAGTCGTTGCTCAACGTCTGCGGGCGCTCGGTGAAGACGCCGTGCGGCGACTGGCCGAAGTTCGCGCCGAGCACGCGCAGGCCGCCGATCAGGACGGTCATCTCGGGGGCGGTCAGCCGCAGCATGTAGGCGCGCTCGAGCAGTCCGTGCTCGAGCGGCAGCGGCTCGCCCGCACGGAAGTAGTTGCGAAAGCCGTCGACGCTCGGCTCGAGCAGGGCAAACGACTCGGTGTCCGTCTGCTCCTGAGACGCATCGGTGCGCCCCGGCGTGAACGGAACCGAGACGTCGTGGCCGGCGTCCTTCGCGGCCTGCTCGACGGCCGCGCAGCCGCCGAGGACGATCAGGTCGGCGAGCGAGACGCGCTTGCCGGTGGACTGCGAACCGTTGAAGTCCTGCTGGATCTGCTCGAGCGTCTGCAGCGCACTCGCAAGCTCGGCCGGTTCGTTGGCCTCCCAGTCCTTCTGCGGCGCGAGGCGAATCCGCGCCCCGTTGGCGCCGCCGCGCTTGTCGGTGCCGCGGAACGACGACGCCGCCGCCCACGCGGTCGTGACGAGTCGCGAGATCGACAGTCCCGACGCGAGGACCTTCTGCTTCAGCGAAGCGATGTCGCCCGCGTCGATCGGCTCGTGATCGAGCGCCGGGACAGGGTCCTGCCAGAGCTGCGGCTCGGCGATCCACGGCCCGAGGTAGCGCGAGATCGGACCCATGTCGCGGTGAAGCAGCTTGTACCAGGCCTTCGCGAACGCGTCCGCGAGCTGGTCGGGGTTCTCGTAGAAGCGCCTCGAGATCGGCTCGTAGACGGGGTCGAGCCGCAGCGCGAGGTCGGTCGTGAGCATCATCGGCGCGTGGCGCTTGGACGCGTCGTGCGCATCCGGCACGGTGTCCTGCGCCTCCGCGTTCTTCGGCGTCCACTGCTTCGCTCCGGCCGGGCTCTCGGTCAGCTCCCAGTCGTACTCGAAGAGGTTCTCGAGGAAGCCGTTGTCCCACTTGGCCGGCTGCTTCGTCCAGGCGCCCTCGAGGCCGCTCGTCAGCGTCTGTGCACCATTGCCGTTGCCGGCGCTGTTCTTCCATCCGAGACCCTGCTGCTCAAGCGGCGCGGCCTCGGGCTCGGGGCCGAGGTTGCTCGGGTCGACGGCGCCGTGCGTCTTGCCGAACGTGTGCCCGCCGACGATCAGCGCGACCGTCTCCTCGTCGTTCATCGCCATGCGCGCGAACGTCTCGCGGATGTCGTGGGCGGCCGCGAGCGGGTCGGGGTCGCCGTTCGGGCCCTCCGGGTTGACGTAGATCAGCCCCATCTGAACGGCGCCCAGGGGGCCCTTCAGCTTGCGCCCGTCGCCGTAGCGCTCGTCTCCGAGCCACGTGTCCTCGGGACCCCAGAAGATCTCCTCGGCCTCCCAGATGTCCTCGCGCCCGAAGCCGAAGCCGAACGTCCGAAAGCCCATCGACTCCATCGCGACGTTGCCCGTGTAGACGAGCAGGTCGGCCCAGGAGATCTTGCGACCGTACTTCTGCTTGATCGGCCACAGCAGGCGGCGCGCCTTGTCGAGGCTCGCGTTGTCGGGCCAGCTGTTCAGCGGCGCGAAGCGCTGTGCGCCCTGACCGCCGCCGCCGCGCCCGTCGGCAATCCGATAGGTGCCGGCCGCGTGCCAGCTCATCCGGATGAACAGCGGGCCGTAGTGACCGTAGTCGGAGGGCCACCAGTCCTGCGAGGTGCTCATCAGCTCGATCAGGTCGCGCTTCAGCGCCTCGACGTCGAGCGTTGCGAACTCCTTCGCGTAGTCGAAGCCGTCGCCCATCGGGTCCGACAGCGGCGAGTGCCGGTGCAGCACCGTGAGGTCGAGCTGGTTCGGCCACCAGTCGTGGTTCGTCCTCGGGTGGGGCACCTCCGATGTCGGGCTCGGGATTGCCGGGTTCTCGCTCTCGCTGATGCTCTCAGTCATGTCTTTCGTGTCCCTTTCGTGCTCTCAACGGTGGCCGAGCACGAGGGTATCGAGGCTCATACGCCAACGAGGCGTCCGTCGCCGCGCGCAGCCGCCTCGCCGAGCGAGCCGTCGAGCGTGATCGGGCCGGTGTCGAGCTTCTGCGCCAGCGCGAGATAGGCCGCGTCGTAGACCGACAGGTTCGCGCGAAGATTCCAGATCGGGGCGATCAACTCGCGTACCGGATAGGAAAGCGCCCGAAGCGCAGCGAGCGAGGCGAGCGCGCGAGCGGCGCCGACCTCGCTCACGTCGCCGTGGAGCAGGCGAGGACGCAGCGCCGACATCACCTCTACGTGGAAGTGCTCGGGCACGTGTATCTCCGTGTGCGCGGCGGGCGTTGCGGCGACTGAGGCCGCCAGGGGCCGTTTCAGCAGCACCTCTGCAACTGCGCTCGCGTCGGCGACGATCAAATCGGTCTGCGCTCTCGTTCGGCGCGGATCGCCTCCGCCGGAGTCTCGTCGCTCTCGACCGGCTCGAGCGATGCGGCGTCGGGAGCCACTCGCGCATCGTCGGACGCGCGGCAAGCGAGCGCAACTCGCCGAGCAGATAGTCGGAAAGCGTGGGGGCTGGTATCTCTATTACGACGGCCGGTAAGGCCTGGGAAATAGGACCGCCGACATACGACCGGCTCGTAAGGCGGGGCGCAGTCGGCCACTGCAGCGACGCCCGGCCGGGGCTCAGCCGTGGAACACGGCCTCGATGTTGTGCCCGTCGGGATCGAGCACGAAGGCGCCGTAGTAGCCCTCGCCGTAGTGCGGGCGCGGGCCGGGCGGGCCGTGTTCTTGTCCCCCGGCAGCGAGCGCGGCGGCGTGGAAGGCGTGCACCTGCTCGATCGAGTCGGCCGCGAACGCGACGTGGATCGGAGCGCCGACGCCGTAGTCGGTCGAGATCGCGAAGTCCATCTTCTCGGCGCTGCCGAACTCGATCTCGCTCGGCAGCGCGTCGCTCGTGTTCGTTTCGTCGAAGCCGAGCGGCGCGAGCGCCTTCAGGTAGAAGTCGCGACTCCGTTGCAGGTCGCTGACGCCGATCGTGACGTGGTCGAGCATGACGCGGCGTGTCGGCACGCAGTGGTCATACCCGATCGCGCCAGGGCTTGCACACCGAGCGCCCCGGCGAGCGAGCCGGCCCGTCATAGACTCCAGCCATGCGTCGCAGGGTCACCTTCTCGCGCAATCTGACGCTCTCGCTGTCGCGCACCTGCCGCTGCTTCTGCAAGTACTGCTCGTTCGCGACGCACCAGGCGCACCTGTACACGCCGGAGGAAGTGATCGAGATCCTCGACGGCGCGGCGAAGCGCAACGTCAAGGAGCTGCTCGTGCTGACAGGCGAGAAGCCGGAGGTCAACGCGGGCGTCGCCGCGCGGCTGGCCGAGCACGGGCACGAGGACTTCACGGCGTACGTCGTCTGGACGTGCGAACGCGCCCTCGAGCGGGGCCTGTTGCCGCACACGAACCTCGGCGTGCTCTCGCGCGAGGACTTGGCGCGGCTGCGCGAGGTGACGGCCTCGCAGGGCCTGATGCTCGAGTCGGTCTCCGAGCGGCTGATGGAGACGGTGCACGCGGGCTCGCCGACGAAGCATCCGACGCAGCGCCTGGAGACGATCCGCGCGGCAGGCGAGCTGAAGATCCCGTTCACGAGCGGGATCCTCGTCGGGATCGGCGAGTCCGGGGACGAGCGCGTGGCCTCGCTCGAAGCGATCGCGGCCGTGCACGCCGAGCACGGCCACATCCAGGAGGTGATCCTGCAGAACTTCGTCCCGCACCAGCGCTACTACGGCGAAGAGCCGGCCGAGATCGCCGACGCTGCGGCCCGCGCCTACTGGCAGACGGGGGTCGCGAACGATCGCGAGAGCGGCGATGCCGCGTTCGAGCGCCCGAGCCTGCCGCTGCCCGACTGGGCGTGCCCGGTCAGCATCGAGGACATGAAGCGCTTGATCGCCGAGACGAAACGGCTGATGCCGGATGTTGGCATCCAGATCCCGCCGAATCTCGCCGACTGGTGGGGCGAGCTCGTCGCCGCCGGCGCGACGGACCTCGGCGGCTTGAGCGCGAACGGCGATCACATCTCCCCGGAGCACCCATTCCCGTCGCCGCATCAAGTGCGCAAGGAGCTCCAGCAGGACGGCATCGCGCTGACGGAGCGCCTATGCGTCTATCCGGAGTACATCGACCCCGAGTGGGTTGCTCCTGGTGTGCTCGACACGATCAAGGCGAAGTACTGGAGCTTCATCCCGCGACGTGGCTCCGGGCGCACCGAGCCGCCGGCGCCGATCCGCCGCGACCTCGTGCCTGCCGCGATTGAGCGCGGCCGCGAAGGGCTCGCGTTGAGCGTCGAG
Source organism: Solirubrobacteraceae bacterium (assembly GCA_035552575.1). Classification (GTDB taxonomy): domain Bacteria; phylum Actinomycetota; class Thermoleophilia; order Solirubrobacterales; family Solirubrobacteraceae; genus Palsa-744. Next base: position 11,228 of record DASZLB010000178.1, read on the forward strand.
GAGCTGACGGCGATGTTCGCCGAGACGCGCCCGGAGGTCATCGAGGAGATGCGCGAGGCCGCCGACGAGCTGCGCGCGGAGCTCGCGGGGGAGACGGTCACGTTCGTCGTCAATCGCAACATCAACGTCTCGAACGTCTGCACCGTCGGCTGCGCGTTCTGCGGCTTTGGCCAGGGCAAGCGCTCGCCGGACGCCTACGAGCACGACCGCGACGAGTTCGCCAGGCGCGTGCAAGAAGCCGTCGACTACGGCGCGAGCGAGCTGTGCATCCAGTCGGGAATCCACCCCGATTGGTCGCTCGAGGACTACCTCGGCTGGCTGCGCTTCGCGAAGGAGCTCGCGCCGCAGCTGCACCTGCACGCGTACAGCCCGATGGAGATCGCGCACATGTGCGACATCTCTCAGCTGCCGCCGAGCGAGGTCTTCGCACAGCTGCGCGACGCCGGCCTCGGCTCGACGCCGGGCACGGCGGCGGAGGTGCTGCACGACGGCGTGCGCGAGCGGATCTCGCCGAACAAGCTGCCGGTCGCGCGCTGGGTGCAGATCATCGAAGCGTCGCACCGCGCCGGGCTGCGCTCGACCTCGACGGTCATGTTCGGCCACATCGAGGAGCCGTGGGAGCTCGCCGAGCACATGCGTGTCGTGCGCGAGCTGCAGGAACGCACGGGCGGGATCACCGAGTTCGTGCCGCTCTCATTCATCCCGTTCCAGACGTTGCTCGGGCGCACGCACGGCGTGGAGGAGATCTCGCGCGAGGAGAACCTCAAGCACACGGCCGTCTTCCGCCTCGCGCTCGGGCGAACGATTCCGAGCCTGCAGGCCTCGTGGGTGAAGATGGGCCTCGATGCCGCGACCGAGTCGCTGCGCTGGGGCGTCAACGACCTCGGCGGCACGCTGATGGAGGAGTCGATCAGCCGCCTCGCCGGCAGCTATCACGGTACGAAGCTCGACCCCGACGAGCTCGTCGCGGCGGCGCACCGCGCCGGGCGCCCCGCCGCCGAGCGCTCGACGCTGTACGAGATCCGCCGGCGCTACGGACTCGCCGTCGCCGCCTGAGCGCGCCTGAGGTTCGCTTCAACAGCGTTCACCACCGCAGCGATGGCGTACGGGTGCGTGTACGGCGCCATGTGCCCGCCGTGCACCATCTCCAGCCGCGCGTCGGGCAGCGTCGCCGCGATCTTGCGCCCGTACTTCGGCTTGACGAGCTTGTCCTCTTCGCCCTGAATCACGACGGCCGGGACGCGGATCGAGCCGAGCCGTGGGTCGATCCGGTCGAAGACTCCGTTCGCCTCGAGCTCCTCGCCGGAGTAGGCCTCGAGGTTGCCGCTCTGCACGTTGATCGCGAGCACTCGATGACGGTGCGCGGTCGCGACCGGCTGCGGGTGAAACGCCTTGCCGTCGGTCATGTCGACCGAGACCGTGTCGAGCAGCTGCCCGAATGTGACGTTGCTGATCTGATGGATCACCGGGAGTTGCAAGAACTTCACCGCGTGCGCTTGGGCCTGTTCGAAGCTGCCGACACGAGTGCCTCCGGCGGCCGCGTCGACGAGCACGAGCGCGCGCGGCTCGGAGGGGTATCGCTCGGCGAAGGCGAGCGCGATCGTGCCGCCGTAGGAGTGTCCGACGAGGATTGGCCTCGCGACGTGCAGACGACGCAACACGTCGTCGACGATTTCGACCTGGCGGCCGAACTTGACGTAGCCGCCGCTCGAGTAGCCGAACCCCGGGCGGTCGATCGCGATCGTGCGGTGTCCGCTGAGCAGCGGCGTGACCTCGTTCCAGTCTTCGGCGGTGCCGGGCAGGCCATGCAAGAGGACGACCGGCGTGCCCGCGCCGGCGCGTTCGAAGTAGTGGATCCGCAGCCCGTCGACCGTGACGAACGAGCCTTGGGGCTTCGGCTCCCCGGGCAGGCGACCATAGGTCCAGTTGAGCACGACGACGACGAGCGCCAGCGCGGCGAGCGCGTAGAAAATGAGGCGCAGGGCCTTACGCATCTACGCGTCCCGGTGCCTGGTCTGCCCCCCGCATCGCGCGCCAGCCTACCCATACGCGCGCGGCGCGCGAACGGGCGTCCCTGTCTAACTCTCAGGCGCCCGGCCGGTCTCGGATGCCCGGTCAGCCACCCGAAGCGATCGATTCGATCGCGTCGGCCGCCGCGCGGGCGCCGCCGGCGCTCGCGAAAGCACGGCTCACGCGCTCGGCGCCCGCACGCAACTCGATCGCGGTCCGCACGGCGCTCGCGAGGCCCTGCGGCGTGAGGCGCCGTGGCGAGAGCCGCACGCCGGCGCCGGCGACTTCGACGCGGCGCGCCGTCTCGAGCTGATCGCGGCCGGCCGGCACGACGACGAGCGGCACTCCGGCGGCGAGCGCCTTCTGCACGATGCCCATACCGCCGTGACAGACGACGCAGGCGGCACGTTGCAGCACTGGGTCGTGGGCGAGAAAGCGCACCACGCGGCTGCCCGGTGGCGCGCGAAACGCGCTTGGATCGTGCGCGGCGCTCGTCGCGATCACCGCGATGCCCTCGGCCGGCAGACCCTCGAGCGCGGCCGGGATCAATCGCTCGTCGCGTTGGCGCTCGGTCGAGCACGTGACGAGCACGAGCGGGTCGCCGAGCTCGTCGAGCCACGACGGCGCGACTTGCGCCGGCGCCCAGTTGATCGCGCCGACGAGCCGTACGTTCGCGGGCCAGTCGCTGCGCGGATACTCGAAGCCCTCGGCGGTAAGCGCGAGCAGCAGCGGCACGCGCGCAAGCAGCTCGTCGTAGCTCGCGAGCCGCGCTAGCCCCTGCCTCGCGCGCAGGCGGTTGATCGAGGGCATCGCCATCCGGTCGAATGTGGCGCTTGCGAACGGTCGCACGAGCGAGTCGCGGATCGCGCCGAGCCTGTCCTTGCGCGGGCGCAGGCCGAGCCCGAACGGCGGCGCGTCGCGCGAGGCGAGCGGCAGCAGGTAGGGCGAGTAGATCGCCCACGGCTTTCCCGAGGCCTCTGCGATGGCCGCGGCTCCCCAGCAGTTGACGTCGATCAGCAGCCCGTCGGGGTCATCGCGCTCGATCGCGCGCGCGAGGTCGGGCCCCTCGAGGCGGGCTCTCGCGCCGAACGTGCGCATCACCGACTTGGTCGCGCCGAGCAGCGAGCGCTTGCGCCAGTCTTCGATCTCGATCGCCTCGATCGCCGGGTCGATCGGCTGGACGCCGATCCCGAGGGTCGTCAGCTGGTCGAGCCCGGACGACAGCGTGCAGAGATCCGCCCGATGTCCGCGTGAGATCAACTCCGTCAGGATCGGCACGAGCGGATAGAGATGGCCGCGCGCCGGCGAGGTGTACGCGAGCAGCCTCATCTCATCTCACCGCTCGCCGCGATCGCGCGCTCTGCCATGCCGATGAGGATCGACTTGACCTCGGCTCTTCCCAGCTCGAGGTCATGCGTGAGGATCCACCACGTCTGCACGTCGCAGACGACGATCAGCTCGGCGCGAAGCCGGGAGGAGCCGGCTTCCTCCAAGCCCTCGAGCTGCGGCGCGAAGACGAAATCGATCCACTGGTAGTGCACCTGCCGTCCGGCGCGCGAGAGCTTCGCAAGCACCGACGGTGCGTCCTGCCAAGCACCGAGCCGGCGCGCGCGCCCGCCCCAGGCCTCGTAGTGCTCGAGCAGGTTCTCGATCGCGCCGTCGACGTCGCCGACGGGCGCGTTCCAGCGTTCGTCGAGCACCTGCGCGGCGCTGCGCACGAGCGCTTGGATCAGCAGGCCTTCCTTCGAGCCGAAGTGGCGCAGCAGCGTCTGCTTGGTGACTCCCGCGCGCGTGGCGAGCCCGGCGAGCGAGACCTTGCTCCAGCGGTCGCCGTAGAACTCGTCGATCGCCGCCTCGAGCAGCGCCTCGCGCGTGCGCTGCTGCGCTTCCTCGCGTGCGACCTGCTTGTACTGGCGACGGTCGATGGTGCCGAGCAAGCTAACGCACGTCCCTTCGCTCAGTCCTGCAGCGCGAGCGTCGCGGGCGCGCGGGCGGCGATGTAGCTCGGGATCGCGAGGATCGCGAGCGCCGCGAGGATCATCAGCCCGAGCGTGGCCACGACGGCCGGGGCGGAAGCCGAGTAAACGATCGGGAAGTTGACTGCCTCCGTGAGCGCACGGTCGGCGAGTTGCTGGCCGTAGAGACCGAACACGGCGCCGGCCGAGCAGCCGACGCCGAGCAGCAACGAGCTCTCCAGCAGGATCGTGCGCCAGAGCATCCCGCGGCTGAGCCCGTCGAGCTTCAGCTTGGCCAGTCGCGGTCGGCGCTGCCAGACCATTGCGCCCATGGCTGCGCTCATCGCAAGCACGGCCGCGAGCAGGATCAGCGTCGCAATCTGCGTCAGCCGCGCGAGCGCTTGCCGGCTCAGCGCGATCTGCTGTGCGGCGTGCTGCGGTGCGGTCTGCGCGGTGAGAGCCGAGCCAGGCCCCAGCGCGCGCTCGAGGATGCGTACGCCTGTGGCGGGATGCACGCCGGGCGCGAGCTCGACCTCGTAGGCGCTCGCGTCGGCGCTGCCCCACGCGCGCGCGTAGTCGGCGGCGTTCATCGTGACTGCGCCCGGCGCCCAGCCGGCGTTCGTCGAGAGCGCGGCGAGGCGGAACGTCTGCGGGTTCGGCGTCGGCAGGGTGAACCGCTGCCCGACGCGAAGGCCGTGTTCTTCGGCGAGCGCGCGCGAGAGCACGAGCCAGCCGCCGGAGCGCACGCGCGCGGTCGTCTGGCGCAGGTTGCCCGTGAGCAGCTGGCCGGCGGGGAGCAGCGGGCTCGCCTCAGGCGGTGGCGCGACCACGAGCACGCGCCGCTCGCCGTAGTCGAGCAGGCCGCCGCGAAATATGCGCACCGCGCGAATGCCCGGCAGGCGGGCAAGCTTTGCCCGATCGCTTGGCACGAACGGGGCGGTGTCGAACAGGTCGTAGCCACCCTTCGGCGCGACCCACACGTCGGTTGCGGCGTTCGCTTCGTGCGCGGCTCGTTCGAGCCCCGCGAGCAGGTCGTCGTGGGCGCCGCGAACGGCGACGCTTCCGAACACGGCGATTGCGCCGGTCGTCGCGATCGCGAGCGTCCGGCCTCGCGTGCCTGCGAGTTCGATCGCGGCGATATGGGCGGCGGCGCCGGGGACGGTACCGGCGACACGCTTGACAGCTGCCAGCGTGACGACGAGCGCGAGTGGGAGCTCGAACAGCAGCGCGGCGAGGAGCAGGACCATTCCGGCGACGGCCAAGCGCGGCGCGACGAGCAGGATCGCGCTGGCGCCGGCGAGACAGGCAAGGCCGGCGAGCGACAGCCTCAGCGCAAACCGCGCCGCGCGGGCGCTCGAGTGCGCGTGCGCCGCCGCGTGGCGGGAGGGCGCAAGCACGTCGCGCAGCGGGACGAGCACGGCCGCGAGCGCCGCGAGCATCCCGCCGCTGCCCGCGAGCGCGATGCTCTGCCAGGTCACGGTGCGTTGCGAGCCAAACGCGAACGCGAGCGAGAGGAATGCGGGGTTCGAGTGCAGGACGTGGATCGACAGCTCGTCGCCGAGCACGAGGCCGAGCGCGCCGGCGATCGCGCCGAGCACGAGCGCGTCGAGCGAGAGCACGGCGAGCACCGTCCGAGGCGAGTAGCCCTCGCGCCGCAGCTCGGCGACGAGCCGCCGTCGTTGCGGCACGGTGAACAGCATCGCGTTGAACGCGAAGAGGAAGCCGACGAGCGCACTGATCACGGCGAACAGCTGCGTCGATTGGTTGCTCGCGGCGGCGGCCTTCGCGAACTGCGCCTCGTCGTGGCCGATCGGCTCGACGTTCAGCCGCCCGCCGGCAATCGCCAGCAGCGCTGCCCGCACGCGGCGTTCCGCGCCGGGCGCCGGCCGGACGAGGATCCGGCTGACGCGCGCCGGCAGGCCGGTCATTTCCTGCGCGAAGGCGAGCGGCACGACGGCGACCGGCGTCGCCGCCAGCACGCCGATCTCGCGGCGCCCGAGCTGCGCGTAGAGCGGCGCCTGCGTCGTGCGCCCGGCGACACGGAACGTGACTTCCTTGCCGAACGACGTCACGCCGATCGCTCGCGCGAGCGGGGCCGGCAACACGACGGCGCCGATCCGGCCGAACGGCGAGAGCGTCGAGTTGCGGCGCACGAGCGTGCCACCGAGCTGCGAGAGGCTCGCGTCGGCGCCGACGAGCAGCACAGAGCGGCTGCCCCGCGGACCGCTCGCGTCGGCCTGCGCTTCGAGCAGCGGCGCGGCGCTCCGCACTCCGGGCACGCGCCGCACGCGCGCCAGCGTGCTCTGCGGGAAGCCGTGCGGGTCTCGCGCGAGCACCTGCAGCTTCGCGTCCCCGGCGATCCCGCGCGAGAGCGCCGCGACGGCGCTCTGCAGGCTCGCGTTCGACACCTGCGAGGCGAACAGCAGCGCGACGCCCGCGGCGATCCCGACGATCGCAAAGCACTCCTGCCAGAGCCGCGCGCGCAGGCGCACGCGGTAGAGCCGGATGACGTTCGACGGCCTCACGCCGGCCCGCCGACTGCCGCCGGCGCCGAGCTGCTCCCGCTCACCTCCCGACCGAGCTGTGCGGCGGCGCGCTCGCGCTTCCAGTCGGTCAGCTTGCCGTCGTGCAAGGCGAACACGCGGTCGGCGTAGCGCGCGGCGACGGGGTCGTGGCTGACGAGCACGACCGCAACCCCGCGCTCTTGGCTCAGCTCATGCAGCAACGCGAGCACTTCGCCGCCGCGGCGGCTGTCGAGGCTGCCGGTCGGCTCGTCGGCGAGCAGCAGGCGAGGCTTCGTCGAGAGCGCTCTGGCGATCATCACGCGCTGGCGCTCGCCGGTCGAGAGCGTCTCCGCGCGGTGATCCAGCCGTGCGCCGAGGCCGAGGCTTTCGAGCAGCGGCGTGACCTCGCGCCGGGCCTCGCGCCAGCGCATCGTCGCGATCAGCTTCAGCACGGTGTTGTCGATCGTGCTGACGCCGGGCAGCAGCTCGGAGCCCTGATGGATGAAGCCGAGCTCGGCGAGGCGGAAGCGCGCGGCCTCACGCTCGGACAGCGAGGAGACGTCGCGCTCGCCGATCGAGATGCGCCCGCCGCTCGGCGCGAGCAGCATCGCGATCATCATCAGCAACGTCGTCTTGCCGGACCCGCTCGGCCCGTACAAGAGAACCGTTTCGCCCGCGGAGACATCGAGCGAAACGCCGTCGACGGCGCGCACCGTCTCGCCGCCCGCGGCGTAGTGCTTGACGACGTCATGCAGCGCGAGCATGTCCGTCACTCGCTCGCTTCACCGTGAACCTGGACGGCGATCGCTTCGTCGCTGCGGCGGATCGTGCCGCTGAAGCTCAAACCGGATCCGTGTACGTGTGCGTAGCTGCCGCTCCCGCGAGCGATCGACAGCGTGCCGCTGAAGCTCGCCGTCGAGCTGCCGCGCTTGTAGCTCGCGGTGGCCTTGCCGGAGATCGAGCCGCCACGCGGATAGAAGTTGACTTCGGCTACGACACGCGTGGTCGAGACGATCGTCAGGTGGACGTACATCGGGCCGGAGACCGAGCCGGACGCCGAACCCTGCTCGTCGAGCGTGAAGCCATGGCGGCTCGTGAGGCGCAGTCGCGCGCTCTCGTTCAGCGCGATCGTCCTGGCGGCGAGCGCCGCCACGGGCGAGCCTGCTGCGCGGGCCGGTGGGCCACCGCTCGGGGCCGCGATCGCGCAGAGGGCGCCGATCAGGACGGCGAGGCCGGCGGCGGCGCGCCTGCGGGTCGCCGAGCGCGTCACCGCGGGCACCGGATCGTGCTGGTCACGCTGCCGCTCGAGCCGTCGGCATAAGTGAATTCGCCAGCGAACGGAAAGCCACCGGCGGGGCACTTGCGCGGCACGCGGATCGCATTGGCCGTGCGCGTAGGTCGCTCCGTGCCGACCGTCAGCGACAGATCGACGATTGACGCGTCGGGCTCCAGCGGCACCGTCGCAATCGGCGGGATGCTCATCACGAGCTTTTCGCCATACGGCGCACGATCGGCGAGCACGGCGCCACTGACGACCATGCGCACGGCGAGCGGCGTCGTCCCCTGGCCGAGCAACGCGAGCGTTGGTTGTAGATGGTTTGGCGGGCCGAGGAACGCCGACAGCTCGACGCCCTCGACGATCGTTTCGGATGCGGAGCGGCTCTCGATGAGCGCGTGTCCTGCGCCGAGCTTCGACTGCGGCGGGCATGCGCGAGCGCCGACGTTCTGCAGCTGTTCGATGCTGCAGCTGCGCAGGTGCGGGATTTCGAGCCTCATCCGGGCGGGGAAGCGCACGATCGCTCGCTGGAGCGGCGCGGGCAGGCCGAGTTCGTCGCTCGCGAAGTGGAGCGCCACGGTGAGCGATCCGCTCGTGCCGAGCCGGTCGGGTGAGATCGCGGCGGAGAGCGTGGCCACGTTCGTCGCCAGTGCGGGGGCGCTCAGAGACAGCAGCACGACACTCGCGACGAGCACTGCAGCCAAGACCGAAGCTCCTGTAGTTTTCATCTTACCGACGGTAACGTGAAATGAAGGGGCCGTCAAGTCCCGGCGAGCGGAACGGCGAAAAGGACGGCTCGGCGCGTGTGCGCGGACGGGGCACACGCCGCTCAGGCTTTGGCGAACTGACCGTGGAAGCTGAACGGGATGTGGTGCGGAACGCGCGCTCGCGCGAGCTGGCGCAGGTCGGCGGCGTCGAGCACGAGCAGGAACGACGTCTCGGCGACGGCGTCGAGCACGACGGACAGCAGCACGCCGGCGTCCTCGTCCTCGGCGCCCGGTCGCGCGACGAAGACCGGCTCGCCGGGGAAGCAGCCCGGCTGCGACCACGACTGTGCGGAGCCGTCGTGCGTGTCGATCTTGACGATCCGCTCGATCCAGCCGGTGGGGCCGTTGCTGTTTCCCCAGACGTAGCGGTAGGGGCGCTCGTTGCAGCGTCCGTAGTTGATCCGCGGCAGCTCGAGATCGGCATCGGACAGCCGTTCGCGCCTTACCGACCGATCGAGCGGCCGCAGGCTGAAGCGCGTCAGCTCGGCGCTCGCGAGCGGCTTCACGCCGGAGCGCAGTCGGTCGAGGTAGAGATCCTCGATCACGCCGGCGTCGTCGTAGGCGCAGAGATCGACGACGACCTCGTCGCCGTCGTCGTAGGCATTGACGTGGTGGAAGGCAAAGCAAGCGTCGCTCTGAAAGCCGCCGATCGCCTCGCCGGTCGAGCGCTCGACGAGCGTGAAGCGCGTGCCGAGCTCGGGCTTCCAGCGGTAGTTCTCGATATACGGCCGTCCCGACAGCGCGAGTGCGAGCGGGTTGACGACGAGCGGGAACTCGGCGAGCACGAGCCAGCGCTCGCTGAGGCCGAAGGAGTGCATGTAGGAGGGCTGCTTGACGGGCAGCGAGCAGATCGCGCGCGGCTTGCTCTCCTCCGGGGCGACGTGGAAGAAGCGGTAGCTGCTGGCGCGCCCGAGCTTGGCGGCGTAGTTGAGCATGCCGCCGTCGGCGCGCTCGAGGTGCGGGTGCGCGGTCGTCAGCTCGCCGGGAACCTCATATGGCTGCACGCCGGCCGTCTCGAGCGTGTGCGGGTCGAACTGCACGGGCATCGGCGTCTCGGTCATCGCGATGAAGCGCTCGCCTAGCCGCGTGACGTTGATGTTGGCGTTGTCGGGCAGCGTCTTGCCGGGCTGGAACATGCTCTGCACGCGCTTGAACAGCGAGCGGCACGGATCGGTTGCGAACTCGCCGTAGACGAGCTTGCCGTGCTCCTTCGCGGCGCGGTAGGAGCGGCTCTGCAGGTAGCGGTTTCCGTAGGAGACCTTGCCATCGGCGACCGTGAAGCGGTGCAGCATCGCGAGCCCGTCGAACCAATGGCGCAGGCGCTGCTCGCCGATCTCGAACTTCGCCGGGCCGGTGCGCAGCAGCGAGCCGCTCAGCCAGACGGGCAGCTCGCCGCTGAGCGGGAGCTCATCGATCACGCTCTCGCGCTCGAGCGTGGAGAAGCCGAGCGTCGGCGGCCCGGCGTCGGCCGCGACAGGCGCGAGCGGCGGGTTCGTCGCCGAGGCGGCTCGGGCGGGAGTGGCGGGCTTCGCGGGGGCGGCCATAACAATTCCTCCTGAATGGTTCGGATCGGACCATACATACCGTACGCTACGCTGCCGGACGTGTCAAGCACCGCGGTGGCGCCGCGTCTGACGGAGACGTCCTACATCGTGCTCGGGCTGCTGGAGCAGGGCGAACCGGCGACCCCATACGACCTCAAGCGGATCGCGCAGGTGAGCACGAACAACTTCTGGACGGTGCCGCACACGCAGCTCTACACCGAGTGCGCGCGACTAGCGGCGGAGGGCCTGCTGGACGAGCGCCAGGAGGAGACGGGCAGGCGCAGGCGGATTTACCGGCTGACCAAGCGCGGACGCGAGTTGCTGGAGCAGTGGCGCGACGAGCCGGCGAGCGAGCACTACGAAATGCGCGACGCGGCGACGCTGAAGCTGTTCTTCGGCGGCGACCCGGCGAAGCTCGCGGTCAAGCAGCTGGACGCGCACAAGCGCCGTCTGGCCGAATACGAAGAGCTGCACAGGGCCGTCGACGTGCTCCCGGAGGGTCAGCGCCTGGCGCTCGAGTGCGGGCTCGGCCACGAGCGCGAGTTCGTCCGCTTCTGGTCGCGGATCGCCAAGGGCGAGCGCTAGCTCGGTCGTACGGCGTCGGGCCGGCGAGAGGCCGGAGTGCGCCGCCGCCCGTTGCGTGGTGCGTACATCAGCGGAACATGTCCTCCTCGAGCGGGCGCAGCAGAGCTGCGGCGCCGGGCCCGTCGTCGTCGCTGAGATAGCGCTCGAGGCCGTCGAGGACGACGACGGGCTCGCGCGAGTCCTTCGCGCGCGCGAGCTCGCCGAGCGCGGCGGCGGCGTCGGCGACGGCGAGCCAAGTCGCACGCAGCTGCAGGCCGCTCGAGTCGGTCAGTCCGCGCCAGTCGTCGAGCGGCTGCATTCCGGCAAGGCCGATCGCGACGTCGAGCTGACCGTGGCGCCAGGCGCGGCCGAAGCTGTCGGTGATCAGCACGCCGACGCGCGCGCCGCACAGCTCGCGAAGCCGCGCGCGGATGCGCCGCGCGGAGCCGTCGGGGTCGCGAGGCAGCACGATCAGCGTGTCGGGATCGGCCGAGTTCGACGCGTCGACGCCCGCGTTCGCGCAGACGAAGCCGTGTCGCGTGCGGGCGATCAGCACGCCGCGCTCGGCACGCACGATCTCGCTCGACTGGTCGAGCACGACCTGAACGACGCGCGCGTCACGGACGCTCCCGTCGGGCGGCGCGAGCGGGCCGTCGGCGAGCTCACGCGCGCGGTCGCTCGGCGCGACGTCGCGCAGCGAGACGACGGCGCCCTCGGACTTCGAGACGGCCTTGTGCGCGATGACGAGCAGTTGCCCATCGCGCAGCCGCTCGCCTTCATCTTCGGTCGCGGCGGCGATCAGCTCCGCGAGGTCGTCACCGGCGCGCAGCTCGGGAAGGCCGGCGACGGCGCGGGCGCTCAGGCTTGCCACGGCGACGGACCGCTCAACCGGCGGCGACGATCGTGTTTATTTGTTGCGGTTCGGTATGTGCGAGCACGGCGCGCGTCAGCGGCGCGCCGCCGGCTGCGTCGCCGAGGCGCTCGCGCAGTGCGGCGAGGTCCGCGCCCGTGTCGATGTCGAGCAGCAGCGAGGAAGGGCGCTCGAGCGCGCATGACACGCCGGCATCGCTCGCGAGTGCTTCGTGGCGCGCGCGGCTGTCGGCGCCGAAGCTCGGCGCGATCGCTTCGGGCGGCGCGAGCAGCAGCCCGTTCGTGCCCGAACCATGACGGTCGGGCACGATCACGACGTGCGCACTGCTCGCTCGCCGGTCGCTCACGGCGATCAGCGCGTCGAGCTCGGCCGGGTCGAGCGCGGGGCAGTCGCCGGGCACGCAGAGCACTCGCTGGGCGCCGTCGGCGAGCGCCCGGGCGATTCCGAGCGCGACGGCTGCCGACTGGCCGAGCTCGGCGGTGTCCTCGATCATCAGCGCTCCGTGCTGCTCGGCGGTATCGCCGAGGCTCTGCTCGCACGTGACGACGATCGTGCGCTCGATCGTGGTGCTTTCGGCAAGCGCGCGCAGCACGTCGGAGACCATCGCGCGCGCGAGGCGTTCGCGCAGCCTGTCTTCGACGCTCGCGCCGAGCCTCGACTTGGCCGAGGCGAAGCGCTTCACGGGGAGAATCGCTGCGGTGCGCATCGCGCCCACGATAGTGCCGACTAAGCCAAGCCGAGCGCGAAGTCGAGCGTGTGCTCGGCCACGCCCGCGCGGGAGGGCGCGTCGCTCATCCGCGTGTCGGCCTGCAGCGCCGGGATGCGCAGGCCGTCGCTCTCGTCGGCGACGATCCCGTCGAGCAGCTCGCCGTAGAAGTCGGCTACGCCGCGCGCGCTGCAATCGAGCGCGGCGAAGGCCATGAACGCGGCGGTCGGTCCCTTCAGCACCTTGCCGCCGACGATCGGGCTGACGGCGACGACGGGCGCACGCGCTTCGGCGAGCGCCTCGCGGATGCCGGGCACGGCGAGGATCGGAGCGATCGAGGCGAGCGGGTTCGACGGCCCGATCACGATCGCGTCGGCGCGGGCGATCGCGGCGAGCGCCTGCTCGCTCGGCCGCGCCTGCTCGGCGCCGCGAAACTCGAGGCCCTCGACGGGCCCCGCGGCGCGGTCGCGGATCATGAACTCCTGAAAGGAGCGCCACCCCTCGCTGGTGCACACCCAGGTGCGCACTGGGTCGTCGCTCATCGGCAGCACGCTCGCAGCGAGGCCGATGCGCGCGGTCAGCCGCGCGAGCGCGACCGTCGGCGACAGCCCTTCGGCGAGCATCCGCGAGCGCTCGATGCACCACGCGAGGTCGCGGTCGCCGAGGTTGAACCAGACCTCGGCGCCGAGCGCCCGCAGCGCGTCCATCACGAGGAAGCTGTCGTCGCGCAGGCCCCAGCCGCGCTCGTCGATCAGGTCGGCGAGCCAGAAGGAGACGAGGTCCGGATCGGGCGAGACGAGCGCGCCGTAGATCTCGATGTCGTCGCCGGTGTTGACGAGCACGCTCAGCCGCTGCGGCCCGACGACGTCGAGCATCCCGCGCGCGAGCTTGGCGCCGCCGGTGCCGCCCGCGAGGACGACGACCTCGCCGCCGGACGCGCCCAGAGCGCTCACTCCCAGTCGGGGTCGGGCAGACCGGTCAGACGGATCCCGGCATGCACCTTGTAGCGCGAGTTCACGCCGATCAGCAGCGCCGTGAGCGACTCGGTGATGCGCGCCATCTCGAGCCGTCCCGTGTCGACACAGCGCAGCCCGTCGATCCGCTCGATCAGCCTCGCGGCCTGGAGCTTGTCGGCACGCTTGTCGCCGCAGACCAAGACGTCCTGGTCGAGCGGATGCTCGAGGTCGCTGAGCGACGCGGCGCTGATCGTGTGCAGCGCCGAGACGACGCGCACGCCGTCGGGCACCATCTCGGCGGCCTGCTGAGCGGCCGATCCCTGCCACACGCCGAGCATTCGCGTGGCCTTGCCGCTCACGGCAGCCGCGAGCGGCACGGTCGCGTCGATCAGTAGCTGCCCGGGCGCGAGCACGTCTTTGAGGTTCGTCAGCGTCTCGGAGTGGTTGCGAAACGGCACGCTGAGGATCACGACCGACGCGGCACGCGCGGCGCCGGCGTTCTCGTGAGCCGTGCACTCGCCGCCCGGCACCGTCTCGCGAAGGCGCTCGGCGGCTTGCTTGGCGCGAGTGACCTCGCGCGAGCCGACCGCGATCGGCACGCCGCTGCGAGCAAGCCGGACAGCGAGCCCGAAGCCGAGCGCCCCGGATGCTCCGATTATCGCGACAGGGTCCGCGTCCGGGGATGGCATCGCGGCGAGTATAGGCTCAAGCGTGACGGTCGCCGTCGGGTCGGGCTTGACGCTTATGCGAACATATGTTCGTATGGAAACGAGATCGCGACGGCAGTTGACGGCGAGCACGCGCAGGCGATCCCGTGTTGCGCTTCGGGTGGACCCAGCGGCGGGTGGCGCGGGGCGGCGGAGTTGCGCGGCGGTCAGTCGCGGCGTGCCGCAGCAGGGCTCGCGGGGCGCCGGCGGGTGCTCGCCGGCGAGCCCGCGAAGGAGCTCGGAGCTTCGCCGAGGATCGATGCAGGCCACCCGGGGCGGGCTTGGAGCTCTGACTCCGGTTGCGCCTGGTCCGGGGCGCCGCTGTGAACGACTCTCAGATGCTCGCGTCCGCGCGGTCCGAGCGGCGCGAGGAAGAGGGCTTCGCGAATGAGCGCCTCGAGGGTCGTCCCGGAGATGCGCGCGAAGTCCTCGAGCAGCCGGCGCTCTTGTATTGAGAAGCGGACGCTGAGCGTCCCAATATCCGGGTCCGACATATCGCGGAT
>DASZLB010000179.1:0-6822 GCA_035552575.1 Solirubrobacteraceae bacterium
CTTGCGCTCCTCCTCGAGCACCGCGCGGCGCGAGAGCACGACGTTGTTGCGCGAGCGGTTGAGCTCGATCACCTTCGTCTCGATCTTCGTGCCCATGTACTCGTCGAGGTTCGGCACGCGGCGGATGTCGACGAGCGACGCGGGCAGGAAGCCACGCACGCCGAGGTCGATGATCAGGCCGCCCTTGACGACCTCGATGACGGTGCCCTCGACGGGCTCGCCCGACTCGGCGGCCGTTTCGATCCGACGCCATGCCTTCTCGAAGCGCGCGCGCTTCTTCGACATGATCAGGCGACCGTCCTGGTCCTCCTTGGTCATGACGATCGCGTCGACCTCCTCGCCGAGGTGCACCTCGTCTTTCGGGTCGACCGACTTGCGAATCGAGAGCTCGTTCGCCGGGATGACGCCCTCGGACTTGTAGCCGATGTCGACGAGGACCTCGTCCTTGTCGATCCGCACGACGTTGCCCGTGACGACCTCGCCCTCCTCGATCGTCCGGAACGTCGCCTCGTAGTTCGGGACGATCGCGCCGTCGATCTCCAGAAGCAGGCCGTTCGATCCCTCGACCACGCGGGCCTGCGGGTTCTCCATCACCGTTTGCACCGGCGAAGCCTAGCGCAGCCGTAGCGCAGCCGTCCGGATCGCTCGTGCGAGCGTCCCTATGATTGCTCGGCAGATGCCTGTACGAGCGACGACGCGGGGTGAGGCGCGCACGCGCCTGGAGCGTGACTGCGACGTTCTCGTCTGCGGCGCGAGCTTCGCCGGGCTGGCGATCGCCCGCGAGCTCGCAGGCAGCGGAGCGCGCGTGCTGATGATCGATCGCTACGAGATCGGCGAGCGCCAGACCTCGGCCTGCGCGATGCCGACGCGCTGGCTGAACGCGATGGAGCTTCAGGCCTCGCACCGCCAGACGTTCGACGAGATCGTCGTGCACTCGCCGTTTCACACCTCGCGCTGGTCGCTGCCGTGGTCGTTCTCGACGTTCGACTACCGCGAGCTGTGCGCGCTCTTGTGGGAGCAGGCCGACGACGGCGAGCTCGAGTTCCAGACGGCGACGATCACCGGCCGCGCCGGCGACACGGTGCAGACCGACCGCGGGCCGCTGACGGCACCGCTGATCGTCGACGGCCTCGGCTGGCGGCGCGTGCTTTCCAACGGCGCGAAGATTCAGCCGCCGAACGCGCCGATGTCGCGCGGCCTGGAGGTCCACCCGCACGGCAGCGGCGAGGAGATGGAGCTGTGGATCAACCCGCGCTACATCCGCTCGGGCTACTCGTGGAGCTTCCCGGCCGAGGACGAGCTGCGCGTCGGCGTCGGCTCGTTCCGCCCGGCCGACCACGTGAAGCAGCCGACCGTCAGGCTCGCCGGCGACCTCGGGCTGCCGGCCGAGGGCTACCAGGGCAACTGGATCCCGCACAAGCTGCGCGCCGCCGTCGAGGACGGCGTGTTCTTCGTCGGCGACTCCGCCGGGCACTGTCTCCCACTGACGGCCGAGGGAATTCGCACGGCGCTCTACTTCGGGCTCGCCTGCGGGCGCGAGCTGCGCGCGGTCGTCGAGGGGCGAATCACGCGCGAGCGCGCGCTGAAGCGCTACGGCGACTTCTCGGCCGCGCACGCGAAGAAGTTCGCCTGGATGCTGCGCGCGCAGCAGGCGGCCGGCTTGACGACGCCGAGCCGATCGCTCGCGACCGTGATCCGCTGCTTCGAGAACCGCCGCCTGTGCGGCTGGGTGTTCGACCGCTACCTCGACATCGCGCCGCCGGCGTTCGTCGCCGACGGCGCTCGCGCGCTGAGCCGCTCGCGGCTCGCCGCCGTTTCGGCCTGAGCCGCTCGCGGCTGGCCGCCATGCCGGCCTGAGCACCGCTCGGCGAGGCCGCGGTTCACCGCCGCGCGGCGAGCTCGAGCCGAGCGCTCGGCCCTGCCGCCCTGCGGCCCTGCCGCCCTGCCGCCCGTACCAGCTCAGGCGACCTGGCGCAGCGCCGCTCCACCCGACGCGCCGGCGCCGGTCGCGGCCAGCGCAAGGCGGCCGGCTTCGACGGCGCTCGCCCAAGAGACCTCGCACAGCAATCCGGGTGCGGCGACCATGTCGCCGGCGAGGAACACGCCGTCGCCACGGTCGACAGCCGGACGGTCGCGCCAGGTGGCGCCGGGGTCGTCGAGCGCGCCGGAGCGGCCGTCCATCACCTGCCGGCGACGCCACGTCTCGCGCGCGCGCCAGTCCTCGAGCGAAGCGTCGAGCAGTCGCTCGAGCCGCAGCGTCGCCTGGTCGGCGCTCTCCTGTGGGCGGATCGGCATCTGCGCCTGGATCAGCTCCTCGCCGTCGGGAGCGATTGTCGGGTTCGTCGTCGAGTAGCGACCGATCCAGCCGGACTCGTCGAGATCGGAGACGATCGCCGGGTCCCCGCGCCGGTGCTTCAGCGCGAGGTCGAGGCACACCGTGTTGCCGCTCTGCCAGCGCAGGCTGTCATCGCCGAGCAGCTCGCGCGCGTGCTGCAGCTCGGTCGCGAGGATCACGGGAGTGTCCGACGGAAGCTGCTCGACGCGCACGCCCGTCTGCACGTCGACGCCGAGCTCGCGCACGCGCCGCTCGAGCGTGGCGATCAGCGCGCTCCAGCCACCGACGGGATAGCGCACGCCGATCGGCACCGACAGCAGCAGCCGCACGGTGCGCGGCCAGACGAAGGCGGCCGACAGCCCACCGGGGTCGTGGTGGAACGTATAGACGCCAGCGCCGGAGGAGAGCATCTGGGCCGTAGTCGGGTCGGTGTGCTCGCTCGCCCAGGTGCGAAAGTCGACGTCGACCGGCGCTTCACGCCCGCGCAAGCGGAGCACGGAAGGGATCGCGGCGAGCGGCGGCGTCAGCTTGACGGCTCCGGACAGACGCACGCGAGCGCCGGTCAGCCGGGGGCGCACATGCGCGGGCAGCAGGCTGCGATCCTGCATCCAGCCCCAGAACGGGCCAGTGTAGAGCGCGTGCGGGCCGAGGTTCGCTTTATACGGTCCGTCGCTGCTGCGCGCGCGGCCACCGAGGCGATCGTGCGCCTCGAGCAGCCGGACGTGCGCTCCATCCTCGGCGCAGGCGATCGCGGATACCAGCCCTGCCAAGCCACCGCCGATCACCGTGATCTCGCGCTTTGCCCTGCCGTTGCGTGCCGTGGAGCTCATCTCGGTGCCTCCGGTCTCGAGGAGTTGGGCGACACCCGGGCCACAGATGGCGCAGATGTCGGTTCGCACGATGCAAGCTACGCGCTTACTGGTCTTGATTACAGTTCCAGTAGTGCAGTCAGACAGAGGACCAGTTTCGGGACCGGAAGTCCTCGTCGAGCTCGACCGCGACGGCGAGCTGCCGCTGCACGAGCAGATCGAGCGCTCGCTGCGCGCGCAGATCCGCGCTGGACGACTCCCGCCAGGGAGTCGGATCCCCTCGACGCGCGCGCTGGCGAGCACGCTCGGAGTCTCGCGCGGCGTCGTCACCGAGGCCTACGGACAACTCGCGGCGGAGGGCTATCTGGCAACGCGCCAGGGCGCTGCCGTTCGCGTGGCCCGCGTCGTGCACGGAGTCGAGCGCCCGCCGGCGGCCTCGCTGTTGCGGCAGTTCTCCTACGACTTCCACCCCGGCTTGCCGGATCTCGCCGGCTTCCCGCGCGAGGCGTGGATGCGAGCAACGCGCGCAGCGCTGCGCGACGCGCCACTGGACGCTCTCGGGTATGGAGACCCGCGTGGTGCGCCGTCGCTGCGCGAAACGCTCGCCGGTTATCTCGGCAGGGCACGCGGCTGCGATGCAGACCCAGACCACATGGTGCTCAGCACGGGCTTCATGCAGGGCTTCTCGTTGCTGTGCCGCACGCTGCGCAGCCGCGGCGTCGAGCGGATCGCGGTGGAGGACCCAGGCTGGCACGTCCACCGCCTGATCGTCGAGCAGGCGGGCCTCGAGGTCGTGCCGATACCTGTCGACGAGCAAGGCATCGCGATCGACGCACTCGTCGCTGCCGGCGTGGCGGCGGTGCTCGTGTCGCCGGCAAACCAATTCCCTACGGGCGCAGTGATGACGCCTGAGCGCCGCGCGGCGCTGATCGATTGGGCCGGCGACGAAAACCTGATCGTCGAAGACGACTACGACTCGGAGTACCGCTACGACCGCGTCGCCGTCGGAGCGCTCCAGGGACTCGCACCCGAACGCATCGTCCACATCGGCTCGGCGAGCAAGCGGCTGGCGCCGGGCATGAGGATCGGCTGGATGCTGCTGCCGTCGTGGCTGACGTGGGAGCTGACGGCGAGCAAGACGGTCGAGGACGGCGGCTCGGAGATCGTCGGACAGCTCACGTTGGGGCAGTTCATCGCGGACGGCGAACTGGACCGGCACATCCGGCGGATGCGGCTGAGCTACCGCGCAAGGCGTCAAGCATTGCTAGCGGCGCTCGATCGATGGCTGCCACAGGGCGTCGTGCAGAGCCATGGCGCGGCCGGGCTCTTCTTGCTCGTGGGTCTTCCGCCGGGCGTGGACGAGGGAGCACTGCTGCGCGCGGCCGCTACGCGCGGCGTCGGCGCAGAGGGACTCTCGCTGCACCGCTACGCCTCGGGCGGCGAGCCGGCGCTGCTGCTTGGCCACGGCAGCCTTGCCGAGCCGGCGATCGAGCACGGCGTGCGCCTGCTCGGGGAGGCGTTCGCGGAGACGGCGTAGAGCTACTTCGCTTCGAGCCAGTTCCGCCCGACGCCGACGTCGACGCCGAGCGGCGGGTCGTGCTCCCAGACGCCGCACATCTCGCGCTCGACGAGCGCCGTCGCGGCATCGGACTCGGCGGGCGGGCCCTCGAACAGCAGCTCGTCGTGGATCGTCAGGAGCAGGCGCGTCTGCAACCCGGACTCGGCGAGCGCCGCGTGCGTACGGACCATCGCGAGCTTGATGATGTCGGCGGCCGTGCCCTGGATGACGGTGTTGACGGCGAGCCGCTCGCCGAGCATCCGCACCTGGTAGTTGCGCGCCTGAAGCTCGGGGATCTGTCGTCGCCGGCCCCACAGCGTCGTCACGTAGCTCTGCTCCTTGGCGCGCTCGATCGTCTCGGCCATGAATGCGGCGACGCGCGTGAAGCGCCCGAGGTAGGCGTCGATGAACTCCTTCGCCTCCTCGCGCGGGATGTTCAGCCGGTCGGCGAGGCCGAAGTCGGAGAGCCCGTAGACGATCCCGTAGTTGATCATCTTCGCCTTCGAGCGCATGCCGGGATCGATCTCCTCGGGCGCAACTTCGAAGACCTGCGAGGCGGTCGCAGTGTGCACGTCTTCGCCGTTGCGGAAGATCTGCTTGAGCACGGGCTCGTCGGCGGCGTGCGCGAGCACGCGCAGCTCGATCTGCGAGTAGTCGGCGGAGATCAGCACGTTGCCGTCCTCGGCCTCGAAGCAGCCGCGGATCTCGCGGCCGAGCGGCGTGCGGATCGGGACGTTCTGCATGTTCGGGTTCGTGCTCGCGAGGCGCCCAGTCTGCGCGCCGGCCTGCAGGAACGTCGTGTGGATCCGCGAGCGCTCGTCGACGACTTGCGGCAGCACGTCGAGGTAGGTCTTCGCGAGCGTCGAGAGCTCGCGCCAGCGCTCGATCTTCGGGATGATCTCGTGCTCGTCGCGGATCGCCTGCAGCACGCGCGCGTCGGTCGAGAAGCCGGTCTTGCCACGGCGCTTGCGCGAGAGCCCGAGCTTCTCGAAGAGGATCTCGCCGAGCTGCTGCGGCGAGGAGATCAGGAACTCGTCTTCGGCGAGCAGGAAGATGTCCTCTTCGAGTGACAGCAGCTCCTCGCGCACGCGACCGCTGATCTCGGCGAGGCGCTCGAGGTTCAGGCGCACGCCGAGCAGCTCCATGTCGCGCAGGACAGCGACGAGCGGCAGCTCGATCTCGCTCATCACGCGGTCGAGGCCGCGCTCGGCGATCTGCTCGCGCTGCCAGATAGCGAGCGCGCGCAGCAGCACGGCGTCGGAGGCGAGCGGGTCCTCGAGGTCGCTCGCGAGGCCGCGCTCTTCGCAGAGCTCGTCGAACGGGAAGCGCCGGCGCGCGGGCTCGAGCAGGAAGGCGCCGAGCAGCGTGTCGTGCGCAAGGCCGGGCGGCACGAGCCGCAGCGCCTTCGCCTCGTGCGCGACGACGGCGCGCTCGCCGAGCGCGGCGACCACCTGCTCGGGCCCGTCGCAATCGCCGGCGAGCACCTCGGCGCCGTTGCCGGTCGTCGCGACGGCGGCGAAGCGCCACGGTGGCCCTTCGGCGAACAGCTCGCCCTCGGGCGTCTCGGTTTCGCGGACGACGAGCGCGAGCTCTTCCGCTCCCCCGCCGCCGGCGGCGAAGCGAGCCAGATCGGCGGGGCCGCCCGCGCGCACGCGCGCGCTCAGCTTGACCTCGGCCGGCAGCGCCGGCGCGGCGACGCCGGGGTCGCCGAGCGCTTCCTCCAGGCGCCGCAGCGGATCGCGCAGCTCGTACTCGCGGAACACCTCGCGCACGCGCGAGCGGTCGGGCTCGCGCACGTGCTCGGCGGCGACGTCGAAGTCGACTGCGACGTCGCGCTGGACGGTCGCGAGCTGCTTCGAGACGCGCGCGTCCTCGGCGTGTGCCAGCAGGTTCTCTTTGCGCTTGGCGCCTTTGATCTGCTCGATGTTCGCGAGCACGTCCTCGAGCGTGCCGTAGCTCTGGATCAGCTCGCTCGCGGTCTTGTCGCCGATCCCGGGGACGCCGGGGATGTTGTCGGAGGTGTCGCCCTTCAGCCCGATGAAGTCGGGCACCTGCTCCGGCGTGACGCCGTAACGCGCCTCGACGCGCTCAGGGGTGTAGACGTTCACGTCGGCGACGCC
>DASZLB010000180.1:0-2524 GCA_035552575.1 Solirubrobacteraceae bacterium
TGGCTCGGGATGCTCGGCATGCACGGCACGCGCGCGGCCAACTACGCGATGGACGAGGCCGACCTGATCTGCGCCGTCGGCGCGCGGTTCGACGACCGCATCACGGGCAAGCTCTCCGAGTTCGCGCCGCGCGCGAAGTTCATCCACATCGATGTCGATCCGGCCGAGATCTCGAAGAACGTTCCCGCGCACATCCCGATCGTCGGCGACGCCAAGCACGTGCTCGCGAAGCTGTTGATCGAGTACCGCGCGATCGGGCCCGACCCGGCGCGCCTCGAGTCCTGGTGGAGCCGGATCGATGGCTGGAAAGCGAAGTACCCGCTGGCCTACGAGGACAGCTCCGACAGCGAGATCAAGCCGCAGTACATGGTCCAGGCGCTGTACGAGGCGACCGGCGGCGAGGCGATCGTCACGAGCGACGTCGGCCAGCACCAGATGTGGACGGCGCAGTACTACGACTTCCCAAAGCCCCGTCGCTGGATCAACTCCGGCGGGCTCGGCACGATGGGCTTTGGTCTGCCCGCCGCGATGGGTGCCGCCGTCGGCTGTCCCGATCAGGTCGTCTGCTGTATCGCCGGCGACGGCTCCGTGCAGATGAACGCGCAGGAGCTCGCGACGTGCGCTCAGGAGAAGATCCCGATCAAGGTCTTCATCATGAACAACGGCTACCTCGGCATGGTTCGCCAGTGGCAGGAGCTCTTCTGGGACGGCAAATACAGCCACGTCGAGACCGGCGAGTTCCCCGACTTCGTCAAGCTCGCCGAGGCCTACGGGGCGACGGGCATGCGCTTCGAGGACAAGACGACGCTCGTCGAGGACATGAAGCGAGCGATCGCGACGCCCGGTCCGGTGTTCGTCGACGTGCGCGTCACGCGCGAGGAGAACACCTATCCGATGATCCCGGCCGGGCAAGCCGCCCGGGAGATGGTGGGATGAGCGCCGTGGGAGAGCCCGGGACAAAGGAGCCGCTCAGCCTCGAGGAGCTCGAAGCCTCGACGAACATGCGCACGGGGCGCAAGCACGTGCTCTCGATCCTCGTCGAAAACAAGTCCGGCGTCTTGACGCGGATCGCCGGGCTGTTCGCGCGGCGCGGCTTCAACATCGACACGCTGACCGTCGGGCCGACCGACGACGAGCACATCTCGCGCGTCACGCTGACCGTCGACGGCGCGCTGCACCCGATCGATCAGGTCACGAAGCAGTTGCACAAGCTGATCAACGTCCTGAAGATCCGCGACCTCGAGCCGAAGGACACCGTCGCGCGCGAGCTCGCCCTGTTCAAGGTCTCCGCCGACGGCACGCAGCGCGGCGAGCTGATGCAGATTGCCGAGATCTTCCGCGGCAAGGTCGTCGACGTGACGAAGCGTGCCGTGATCGTCGAGATCACCGGCACGACCGACAAGATCGAGGCGTTCGAGGACATGGTCCGGCCGTTCGGGCTGATCGAGATGATGCGCACCGGCGAGATCGCGATCTCGCGAGGGCGCACCGAGACCTAGCCGGTGCTCGAAGCCGGCTTTGGCACGCAAACGGGCCAGGATGGCCCGTTTGCGCTGAACCAAGCCGAGCAGGAGCGCCTGCGCGAGCGCCTGCGCGCCGCCGTCAAGCGCGCGCGGCGCAGCGGCGAGCAGACGCTCGCGACGATCTCGCTGGCGCTTGAGCCCGACGTCGATCCGACGCAGGTCATCTGCGCCTCGCGTCGCCGCGGCGAGCACTGGTTCGCCTTCGAGCAGCCCGACCGCGGGCGCGCCGCGCTCGCCGGGATCGGAGCGGCCGTCGAGCTGCAGGCCGCCGGAGCGGAGCGCTTCGAGCGCGTCGCCGAGCGCTGGCGCAAGCTGTCCGCAAGCGCGATCGGCGACCCCGCCGAGGGCGCCGACAGCGGCGGTCCCGTCGCCGTCGGCGGCTTCTCCTTCGCGCCCGACGGCGGCCGATCGCCGCACTGGGCCGGCTTCGAGCCGGCGTCGCTCGTCGTGCCCGAGGTCGCGCTGAGCCGCCGCGAGCGCGACAGGCGCACGCTCGTGCGGATGACGCTTGCGACGCTCGTCTCGCCCGACGATCTCGCCGAGGAGCTCCACGCGCGGCTGCTCGCTCGCGCCGCCGAGCTGCGCGAACGCTCGCTGCCGCTGCTCGACCCCGCACCGGCCGGGCGGTTCCTCCTCGCCGGCGCGATGCCGCCCGAGCACTTCGAGTCCGCCGTCGCGCGCGCCGGCGAGCTGATCGCGGCTGGGCAGATCGAGAAGATCGTGCTCGCGCGCGAAGTGCAGGTGCACGCGCCGGCGCCGTATGACCCTGCCGCCGTGCTCGGTGTGCTGCGCGAGGAGTTCCCGTCGTGCTTCACCTTCTGCGTCGGCCGCGCCGACGCGGCGTTCCTCGCCGCGAGCCCCGAGCTCTTGATCAGGCGCGAGGGCCATCGCGTCAGCACGCTCGCGCTCGCCGGCTCGACGCGCCGCAGCGCCGACCCGGCCGTCGACGCGCACCTCGGCGAGCAGCTCTTACGCGACGAGAGCTATCGCGAGGAGCACGC
>DASZLB010000181.1:0-4333 GCA_035552575.1 Solirubrobacteraceae bacterium
GCTCAGCTCGAAGCGCTCCGGCATCGAGTAGTCGAGCTGAACTGTTCCCAACTGCCACGAGCGCCCGAGCGAGTCGGTCATGTGCATGTCGATCTTCGGTCCGTAGAACGCGCCGTCGCCGGCGTTCAGCTCGTACTCGAGCCCGAGTTCGTCAAGCGCGCTCGCGAGCTTCGCCTCGGCGCGATCCCACATCTCGTCGTCGCCGATCCGCTCGTCCGGGCGCGTCGAGAGCTCGAGCTTCACCTCGAGCTCGAACAGCGCGTAAGTCGCGAACGCCATCTCGAGGCAACCGCGCACCTCCTGCTGCACCTGCTCCTCGGTGCAGAAGATGTGCGCGTCGTCCTGCGCGAAGTGGCGCACGCGCAGGAGGCCGTGCAGGACGCCCGAGGCCTCGTTGCGATGGAGCAGGCCCGGCTCTGAGTAGCGCACCGGCAAGTCGCGGTAGGAGTGGCGCCGGCTGCCGAACAGGTGCGCGTGGCCCGGGCAGTTCATCGGCTTGACGCCCATCTCGCGGTCCTCGACCTCGAGCGTGAACATGTTCTTGCGGTACTTGCCCCAGTGTCCCGAGGTCTTCCACAGCTCCGCGTCGTAGATCTGCGGCGTCTTGACCTCGCTGTAGCCGCGCTCGCTGCCCATTGCGCGCGAGACGCCGACGAGCGTGTTGAACACCGTCGTGCCGGCCGGCAGCCAGAACGCGGCGCCCGGCGATACGTCGGAGAAGCTGAACAGCCCGAGCTCGCGCCCGAGCTTGCGATGGTCGCGTTCCCTCGCGAGCTCGATCCGCTGCAGATGCTCTTGCAGTTCGGCGTCTGAGAAGAACGCCGTGCCGTAGATCCGCGTCAGCATCGTCCGATCGGAGTCGCCGCGCCAGTACGCGCCCGCGACCGATTGCAGCCTGAACGCGCCGACGGACTTCGTGCTCGGCGCGTGCGGTCCGCGGCAGAGGTCCGTGAACGGGCCGTTCGTGTACAGCGAGACCGTCTCGAGCGGCCGCGGCGGATGCGCCGACCTGCCGGCCTCGACGAGGTCGTCGATCAGCTCGACCTTGTAGTCCTGCGCTTCGCCCGCAAAGCGCTCGCGCGCCTCGCCGGGGCTGACGTCGCGGCGCTCGAATGGCTCGGACGCTTTGACGTGCGCGCGCATCCGCTCTTCGATCTTCGGGAAGTCCGCCTCGGAGACGCTCACGCCCTCGGGAAACTCGAAGTCGTAGTAGAAGCCGTTCTCGATCGCCGGCCCGATCGAGATCTTCACACCCGGGTAGAGCTCGAGCACGGCCTCGGCGAGCACATGCGCGGTGTCGTGGCGGATCAACTCGAGCGCGCTCGCGCCGCTCTTCTTCGTCACGATCGAGACGTGCGCGCCGTTGGGCAGCGGGCGCGATAGATCGCGCGTCTGCGGGCCGTCTCCCGCCTCCGGGTGGCTGACCTCGACGGCGAGCGCCGCGCGCGCGAGGCCGGGGCCGATCGCCGCTGCAGCGTCGGCGCCCGTCGCGCCGTCGCCGAGCTGCAACGCGTTGCCGTCCGGAAGTGTGACCGTAACCGTCATCTCAGCGCAGGAGGCTACCCGGCGCGTGCGATGCGGCTCTCAGACGGGCTGCCAGAGCGCGTCGTCGCCGAGCGGCGTGCGGCGGGCCCGGCCGGCGCCGGCGAGCTCGATCAGCGCGTGTTCGGCGCCGGCGCGATCGGGCGCCTGATTGTTCTGCGCCATGACCGCCGCGACCTCTTGGCTGACGACGCCCTCCGGAAAGCGCTCGAGCACTTCGAGCGCGTCCTCGGCCGGCGCCTCGCGCGCCAGCGTCGGGTCGAGGTTCGCGACTAGCACGTCGTAGGCCTCGATCGTCTGAAAGCCGCCTGCCTCCAGACGCGTGCCGTCGTGCTCGAAGATCAGCGACGGCGCGGAGTAGCGGACAGGGCCGTCGCTCTGGCGCGCCTTGCCCTGGAACTCCGTCGGGCTGCCGGCGGCCTGGCGCGTCTCCTGCTTGTCGGCCTCGTAGCCGGCGAGCGTCGCCTCGTCGTCGATCGACGCGACGACTTTCGCCACGTCGAGTCCGGCGACGGACGCGAGCGCCGTTTCGATGTCGGCGTCCTCGTCGAGCAGCAGCGTGCTCGTGAACCACGCGAACTGCAGCGCGCGATGCACGTCGTACTCGCGCCCCGGCTCGGCGAGGCGCGCCGCGACGATCGCGCGGCAGGCGCGCGAGGTGGCGGTGCTGCGCGAGCGCGGCTCGAGCGCGAACGGCATCCCGTGGCGGCGGAACTTCAGGTTGCCGAGCGTCATCCGCGTCGGCGTGTAGCCGAGCTCCTCGTAACGGCTCGCGTCCTCGGAAAGGCCGATCGTGACGAGTCGCCAATCGAGCTGCGAGCCGTAGCGCCAGCGCAGCACGGCGAGCGCCGGCGCTGCCGAGTAGGCGAACGGACAGCCCGGGTCGCTGAAGTGCGTGATCGAGATCTTCGCCGCCATAGAGCGATGATTGCACACGCAACGTGACTACCCGGACTGTGGTCCGCCAAAGACGTGGGCACGCTCTTTCGTTGCTCTGCGGGGAGCTGCAAGGGCGTCATCAAAAACAGGCATGCAGACTGTCGTCTGCATATGCGAACATGATCGTATGTCAGACAAAGAGTCTCTCTCAATCACGATCACGCTCTCTCCAACGCAGGTTGATGTGATTTGAGCACGGCAGGGGCGCGATACCCGCCCCAGCTCAGCCCCTTCTCGCGTACCAGGCTGAGCCCCGCGTCGATTCCGAGGAATGGTCGAAGGGTCACAGTGTTGTCAGGCTCCCGGGTGAGCACGATCTGGCGCAGCCACTCGCGGAGCGCCGCGTTCACTCTCACCAGGTCGCCCTCGGCCTCCGCCAGGCTGCCGCTCAGGGCGCCCAGCAGACGTGTCTGTGCGTCGCCGATCGGCTCGGCATCGTCCAGTTCGCTGATCGCGTCCAGCGCAGCGTTGAGGTGCCCACGCTCGCGCTCCGCCTCGGCGCGCTTTTTGGTCGCGATCGCCACCAGCGTCTCCTGCTGAGCGGCGTCGTCGCGAGCAAACGCATCGGCCGCGAGCTCGTCCGCGCGAGCCACTGACTTGTCCGCCATCACGACGGCGCTCTGAGCTTCGCTGGCGACGCGCTCCAGGCGTTCGCGCTCGCTCTGGCGCCCCGCGTCCAGACCCTCGCGCAGCGCATCGGCGTCGGCGAGCAAGCCGTCGAGACCGTTGAGCACTGTGGCGTCCACGACCTCGGCATCGAACGGCGCCGCGGGACACCATTGCTCGGATTCGCGATGGTGCTCGTGTGCAGCTGCGCAGACGTACGTCCGGCGTCGCGTGCCGTCCTTGCGCGACTTGCGATCGGTCTGGACCAGCATCGACCTGCCGCACTCGCCACAGACAGCCAGACCGCGGATCACATGCCGCGTCGCTTGACGCCCACGGCTGCGCTTTGTCGTGCACGCGCGGCGCGCGCGTTCCTCTTTCATCCGCCAGAAATCCTCCGGCTCGACGTATCGCGGCCAGCGAGCCTCTACGTCCAGGACCTCGCCCTTGTGCTGCACGATGCCCGCGTACGCGTAGGTGTTCAGGATCTGCGAGACGCGCTGCGTGGTGAACGGACGCGACTTGCCACGGAACAGCGGCGTGCGGTGGCCGCGCGTCGCCAGTGCCAGCTGGATCGACTCGCAGCTGGACCCCGCGAGCGCCATCGACCAGATCAGCTCGATCACGGGTTTACGCTCAGGGGCGTAGTCGAGCGCGCCGTCCTCGGCGTCACCGATTCGCATCAAGCCGTCGGGTGTGTAGGTGGCCGACCACTTGCCCTGTTCGGCGCGCCGACGCTTCCCGTCTTTGACACTCGCCGACTTGCGCGCCGAGTCCGCGGTGTTTCGCGCGCCCATGTTCGCCACGCTCGCGCTGTCGCGTAGGTCGAAGTCGTCTTGAACGGTGCGCAGATGCACGTCGCGGCGGCGCTCGCGGTGCCAAATCTCGATCAACGCCTCAGCTGCGCCCGGCTTGTCACCGGCGCCGCGGCTGAATCGATCGGAGTGCTGCGCGAGCAACATCACAGGCTGGCCCGTCTCGGCGGCGAGGCGCCCAGCGTGCGCGCGGGCGTCGGCTAGTTCCGGCCCACGGTTGCCGCTGTAGGCGCTGAAACCCTCGTCGCTGTACGTGCCAGCGACCGTCCAACCCTCGCGCTCGGCCATCGCCTCGCAGTCGGCGACCTGGGTCGGGATCGACTGGTGCTTGTCCTTCGTGCTCTTGGCGGCATAGATGACCGCTGCGTGTGGTTCTATGTCACTGCTCATCGAGGGTCCTTTCCTCTGGTGTGCCACGGCCGAGGCGTCCC
>DASZLB010000182.1:0-13300 GCA_035552575.1 Solirubrobacteraceae bacterium
GCCGTCGGCGTCGACGTATGTGACCGACTCGGCGCCGAGCGCAAGCGCGATGCCGACCGCATACAGCCCAATCGAGCCGCTGCTCGCGCCGCCGACGACGAGCACCGGCACGCCGGGCTCCTCGCCGAGCGCCGGCGCGACGGCGCGCCACGCATCGGAGATGTTGTCGGAAGCGCTCGCGACGGCGGCGGGCTCGAGCCCGGCCGGAACGGGCACGAGCATGTGCTCGGCATACGGCACGCAGACGAGGTCTGAGAGGAAGCCGCCCCACTGCTCGACTGCGGGGCCGAAGCCGTACGTCGACATGAACGGGACGGCAGTGCAGTTGCTGCTGCGCCCGCGCCGGCACGCGGCGCACTCGCCGCAGGAGATCTGGAAAGGCACGCTGACGAGCTGGCCGCGCTCGAACGAGCCGCAAGCGTCGCCGGCGTCGATCACTTCGGCGACGCACTCGTGCCCGATCGGGAACGGCGCCGGAAACGGCGACTCGCCGGCGAGGATCAGCGCATCGAGATCGCACGTCGCGACGGCGACGGGGCGCACGAGCGCGGCGCTGTCGGAGCTAAGCGGCGGCTCGGGTGCCTCGAGCCAGTGCAGCTCGTTGGGGGCGGTGTAGGTGAGTTGCTGCACAGCGTGCCTCCGCTCTTGATAGATAGATCGCTCTACTGTGCGAATCCTACGGGACGTCGCTTGATCGCGAGAGCCGCGCGCAGATGAAGCGCGAGCGCCCGTGCCGCGCAACGCCGGGGGGCAAGCGCCGCCGCATCGTGACGAGCAGTGCGAGGCGGCGCGCGCACGCGTCGCTACGGTTCTTCAGATGTGGGCGCAAGGCGAGATCCGGCTCGAGGCGATGCCGCGCGGCTTTCACTTGATCACGCGCGAGGTGCTCGCGGCGCTGCCGCGGATCGCGGAAGTCGAGGTCGGCCTGCTGCATCTGTTCATCCGCCACACGTCGGCGTCGCTGACGCTGAACGAGAACGCGAGCGCGGACGTGCGCCGCGACTTCGAGTCGCACTTCAACGAGTCGGTTCGGGAGGACGCGCCTTACTGGACGCACACGCTCGAGGGTCCGGACGACATGCCGGCGCACGTCAAGTCGTCGCTGCTCGGCGCGTCGCTGACGATCCCGGTTGCGAACGGGCGCCTGGCGCTCGGTACGTGGCAGGGTATCTACCTGTGCGAGCACCGCGACCACGGCGGGCCGCGATCGCTCGTCGCGACGCTCCACGGCGAGGCGGCGCCGCCGGGCGAGGGTGCGCGCCGCTACTAGACGCGCGTCCGCACCGCACCGCACCGCGCCGCGCCGCGCAGCACGGCGCCCTGCTCAGAGTGCGGGCTTGTAAGGCCCGGGCTTCGGGCGCTCCTTGCCGCCGGGAAAGGCCAACCGCAGGATCGTCCGGTGCACGCCGCCGAGCTGCTTGTGCAGCGACCCGGTGTTGTAGGGCAGCCCGTAGCGACGGCAGATGTCACGCACGCGTGGCGCGATCTCGGCGTAGCGCGAGGAGGGCATGTCGGGGAACAGGTGGTGCTCGACCTGGAAGCTGAGGTTGCCGGCAAGCAGGTGGAACAGCGGCCCGCCGTCGATGTTCGCGGCGCCGAGCAGCTGGCGCACGTAGAAGCCGCCGCGGCTCTCTTCGGCGACCTCGTCCTGGCTGAACGTGTACGTCTGGTCGGGGAAGTGCCCGCAGAAGATGATCGAGTACGACCAGACGTTGCGCACGATGTTCGCGGTGAAGTTGGCCTTCAGCGTGGACTTGAACGAGCGCCGCGCGGCGCTCGCCGATCCACGGCTCGAGACGAGGCCGGCGAGCGCGCTGAGCGCGGGGAAGGCGACGTAGTCCTTGACGATCTGATCGCGCGCCTTGGCGCCGATCGCCTTGAGCTCTTCGATGACCTGCGCCTTTGACTTCTCACCGGAGTGGATCGCGCCGCGGTTGAGATCGTGCACGGCGACGCCCCACTCGAAGAAGCCCATCAGCAGCAGGTTGTAGAGCGGCTGCGCGAGGTAGACGGGGTGCCACTTCTGGTGCGGGTCGATCCGCATGATCTCGTAGCCGAGGTCGCGATCCTTGCCGCGGATGTTCGTGTAGGTGTGGTGCTCGTAGTTGTGCGAGTGCCGCCAGGCGTCGGCGGGCGAGGCGGTGTCCCAGTCCCAGCTCTGCGAGTTGATGTCGGGATCGTTCATCCAGTCCCACTGCCCGTGCATGACGTTGTGGCCGATCTCCATGTTCTCGAGGATCTTCGCGAGCGAGAGCGCGGTCGTCCCGGCGAGCCAGAACGGCTTGCGCTGGGACTGCAGCAGCAGCGCGCGCGCGGCGAGCACGAGCTGGCGGTGCAGCTTGATCGTGCTGCGGATGTAGCGCGCGTCGCGGTCGCCGAGGTCGGCGTAGACCTCGTCGTGGATCGCGTCGAACTCGCGCCCGAGCGCGTCGAGCTGCTCGGGCGAGAGACGCGCGAGCGGGTTCTCGCCCTCGCCTGCGACGGGCGGCAACTCGGGGCTTGCGGGAGGATCGGCGAAGCTCGTTGACATTGGTCGTTCCTTCTCTCTTTAAGGGTTGTCTTTTTGCGGGTGGCCCGCTCAGAGGGCGATCTCGACGGGCCCCTCGGGCGCGTTGATGCAGGTTTGGACCATTTCGCCGGGCTGGCCGTGCACGCGCCCGGTGCGCAGGTCGCGCACCTGGCCGGAGCAGAGCTTTCCGACGCACGTGTGGCAGATGCCCATGCGGCAGCCGAACGCGAGCTCGGCGCCGGCGTTCTCGCCGGCGAGCAGGATCGGCTGCTCGCCGTCGCTGAGGGCCTCGATGCGGCTCTTCGTGAACGTGATCGCCCCGCCGGCGCCGCGCTCGCCCTCGCCGACGCGCGCGTCGGGCTGGAAGTGCTCCATGTGCAGGCGCGCGCGATCGCCGTCGCGCTCGAAGCGCTCGCCGATCGTCTCGAGCAGCCCGGCGGGCCCGCAGAGGAACGTCTCGCGCTCGCGCCAGTCGGGGCACAGCTCGTCGAGATGCGCCGCGGTCACGCGCCCGCGCTCGCCCGTGTGCTGCTCGTGCAGCCGGTAGCCGGCGTGTCGCGCATCGAGCCGGCGCAGCTCCTCGCCGAAGATCACGCGCTCGGCGCTTCGCGCGCTGTGCAGGTGCACGACGTCACGCAGGCGCTCCTCGCCGGCGAGCGAGCGGAGCATGCTCATGATCGGCGTGATGCCGCTGCCGGCGCTGATGAACAGCAGCCGCTCGGGCAACGGGTCGGGCAGCACGAATGTGCCTTCGACGCCGCCGAGGCGGACGATCGCGCCGGGGCGCACGCCGTTGAACAGAAACGGCGAGACCTTGCCGCTCTCGACGAGCTTCGGCGTGATCGAGATGCAGCCGTCGGAGCGGCGCGGGTCGGAGGTCAGCGAGTAGGCGCGCCAGTGGTGGATGCCGTCGACCTCGATGCCGAGGCGCAGGTACTGCCCGGGCCGGTGCCCGGGCCACTCCCAGCCGGGCTTGATCAGCACGGTGACGGCCTCGGGCGTCTCGCGCTCGATCCGCTCGATCCGACCGCGCAGCTCGCGCGTGGACCACAGCGGGTTGACGAGCTCGAGGTAGTCGTCGGGCAACAGCGGCGAGGTGAACGAGCGGATCATGCCGAGCACGCGCCGGCGGCCGGCCGAGACCTGCGGGACGGCGCCGCGTTCAGCCATGCGCACCAACCCCCCGTGCGGCGTCGCGCCGCGGAGCTTCGAGATCGATCGGCGAGATGCGGTGCATGTACATCGAGATAACCATTACCTCAATCGAGGTTACATCAAACATGGTAGCCTTATGTGAGGGATGGCACAGACGGCGACCGAGAAGGGCGGCTCGAGGCGCAACGGCGCAGAGACGCCGAAGCCTGCGTCCGCCACAGCGGCGAAGAAAAAGCCCGCGAACGAAAAGCCTGAGAACGGACGCGTCGCGCCCCCGTCGGACTATGACCTGACGGTCGAGCAGCTCGCGGCGGATGTTGGCATGTCGGTGCGCAACATCCGCAACCACCACACACGCGGCCTGTTGCCGCCGCCGGAGGTGCGCGCGCGCGTCGGCTATTACAACTCGGAGCACGTCGCGCGGCTGCGGCTGATCCTCGACCTGCAGGCGGACGGCTTCAACCTCGCGGCGATCGAGCGGCTGCTGAGCGGCTCGGACGGGCTCGCGGAGCGGCTGCTCGGCCTGCGCAGGGCCGTCACGACGCCGTTCGAGGCCGAGTCGCCGGAGTTCGTCACGGCCGAGGAACTCGACAAGCGCTTCGGCGAGCTCGACGCGAAGGACGCCGAGCGCGTGCGCAAGCTGAAGCTGCTCGTCGCGCTCGGCGACGATCGCTTCGAAGTCCCGAGCCCGGCGCTGCTCGCAGCGGCGGAAGAGGTCGTCGCGCTCGGCATCCCGCTGCACTCGGCGCTCGTGCTCGTCGAGCGGATGAGTCGCGACTGCGACTCGATCGCACGCGACTTCACGAAGCTGTTCCTGCGCGAGCTGTGGAAGCCGTTCGACGAAGCCGGTCAGCCGGACGAGGGCTGGGACGAGCTGATCGAAGGCGTCGACGCGCTGCGCCCGCTCGCCTCGGCGGCGCTGTTGGCGCTGTTCAAGCTGCGGATGACGACGCAGCTCGAGCAGGCCTTCGGCAAGGTCATCGAGCACCAAGCCAAGCGCAAGTAGCGCCGCTGCGGCGCCGGCGCGGCTCAGGGGACGAGCACGATCTTGCGATGCGACCCGGCGTTCAGCCGCGTCCAGGCCTCGGCGACGTGCTCGAGGCCGAGCGGATCTGTCGCGATCTCGAGCTCGCCGGCGGCGGCGAGCTCCGCGAGGCGCTCGTAGGCCTCGCGCTTGATCTCCGACGGAGCGGCGAAGTTCGTGTGGCCCATGATCACGAGCATCTTCCCGCGCACGGCCGGCGAGTGGAGCGTCGCCTCAGCACCGGCGCCGGCGCCGAGCTGGACGATCCGCGCACCGAAGCTCGCGGCCTGCACGGCGGCCGCGAAGGGCTCGCCGAACAACGGGTCGACGACGACGTCGAGCTTCCCCTCGCCGGCGTCGGCGAGAGCGTGCGCGAGATCGTCGCGGCCGTCGAGGCGCACGGCGGCGTCGGCGCCGAGCTCGAGGCAGCGTTCGAGTCCCTCGGGCGAGCGCGCCGCAGCGACGACGCGCGCGGCGCCGAGCCGCTTGGCGGCCTGCACGGCGATCTGTCCGAGCACGCCGCTGGCGGCGAGCACGAGCACGTGCTCTCCGGGCTGCAGCGAAGCGCGCCACGTCAGCGCAAGCCAGGCGGCGAGCCCGGAGATGCCGAGCGCGACGGCGACGCCGTCCTCGACGCCGTCGGGCACGCGATACGTCGAGGCGCTCTCGATCAGCGCACGCTCGGCCATCGAGCCGAACGGCAGGACGGGCGCATCGAAGTAGACGCGCCGCCCGGCGAGCAGCCCGACGCCCTCGCGCCCGGCGACGCACGGCAGCGGCGGCGGCCCGGCGTAGAAGCGCCCGCTGCAGATCGCGACGTCGACGGGGTTCAGCCCGGCGGCGAGCACGTCGACTACGGCCTGCTCGCCGCCGGCGCCGTCGGGCACGTGCGGCTCGTCGAACTCGCCGGGCTCGGGGACGCCGTACTCGCGCAGGACGGCCGCTCTCACGCCGGCCTTCGCTTGGCGGCGCGCGGCGCGCGGCGGCTGCAACGCGAACGATCCACGCAGCGAGTGTAGGCGGGCGCGATTCATATCCTCGTCTAAACGAGCCGTCGAGAGGACAGCCCGGCCGCGCACGGCCGATAGGTAGGCGAACGACGATGCAACAGCGAGCACAACTACTCCGACAGCTCGTGCTCGACTCGCAGTACGTGATCGACGAGCACCTGGTGGCGACGGCGATCCTCGCGCGCGCGGCGACGCGCAGCCTGATCGGCGCGAGCGCCTTCCGCAACGACGAGCGCACGCCTTGGCGTGCGGCGCGCTCGTTCAGGCCGAGCAGCGACGTGCCCTCGTTCAGGCCGTGCACGATGCGCTCGCTGAACCGCAGGCGCGTGGCGGCGCACCTGGGGTTGATGTAGCTCGATGCTCGAAGTCTCCGTACCGATCGCCTACGAGCTGCTCGCACAGTGCGTCAAACAGGGCCAGGCGCTGGTCCAGCGCGCGAGCCTCGTCGGCGACTTCAGCGACTACGAGAGCTGGAAGGCGGCGCGCAGCCAGTGGATCGGCCCGACGGTGCAGGCGCTCGAGCACATGTACGGCGATCCGGCGCAGGCGCGCGAGTTCGCCGACGGCGCGACGTGCCCGGAGGGATCGAAGCGCTGGCAGGAGCAGTACGGCGCCGACCTGAAGTGCGTCAAGCAGGCGATCGACTTCCTCACCGAGCTGCAGGGCGAGCTCGCGTTCGAGAACGGGAGCTCGCCGCCGGCCTCGGGCGAGCTCGCCGCGAGCTCCGCGACGCTCGGCACGGGCGAAGAGGATCGCTCGCCAGATCCCGGCGAGGCGGACGCGCCGCAGAGCCGAGGCGATCTCGCAGGCGACGTCGTCGAGCTGCACGAGCGCGATGCCGAAGCGCGCCAGGAGCGCTCCTCCGAGTCGATGCCGATCTCTGAGCAAGGGCCGGTCTCGCGACGTGAGGGCGAGCTCTACCGTGAGCACGCGCAAGAGCCCGAGGCCGAGCACGACGGGGCGGATGCGCAGCCGCTGCCGGCAGCTCGTTCTGAGGAGTCGCGAGCCGATGCGGAGCTTCGTCCGGAGGAGTCGCGGGCCGATGCGGAGCTGCTGCGAGATCGCGCGCGGGTCGGCGCGGAGCTCGCGCACACACAGCCGCAGGCGCAGCAGATCGGCGCGGAGCTCGCGCAGCAAGCGCAGCCGGCGGCGCCAGCCGAGCGCGAGCTGCACGAAGCGCCGGCGACAGCGCGGACGCGCGAGGTGTATCTCGCGCACGGGCGCGACGAGAAGTGGAAGCAGGCAGTCGAGCACCTGCTCGAGCAGGCCGGCGAGCACGAGATCAAGATCGTCAACCGGCGCGCGAGCGAGCGCGCGCGGCTGACGGAGGAGCTCCGCGAGGACGCGCCGGGGTCGCACTACGCGGTCGTCCTGTTGACGGCGGACGACATCGGCGGCGCCCGTCTGGAGTCCGACGCGGAGCCATACTTCTCCACGCGCGCGCACCAGGAGGTCGTCTTCGAGATGGGCTTCCTCGTCGCGGCGCTCTCGCCGGGGCGAGTGTGCGTGCTCTACGAGGACGGCGTCGAACTGCCGTGCGATCTCGACGGCGTCTCGCACGTGCGCCTGGACCTGGCCGGCACGTGGCAGCCGAAGCTCCTGCTGCATCTGCGCCGGGCCGGCTTCGACTACGACATGAACAAGCTCGCCGCGGCCTGAGCGCTCGGCATCTGGACAGCGCCG
The DNA here is from genome assembly GCA_035552575.1 of Solirubrobacteraceae bacterium. Classification (GTDB taxonomy): domain Bacteria; phylum Actinomycetota; class Thermoleophilia; order Solirubrobacterales; family Solirubrobacteraceae; genus Palsa-744. The sequence continues at coordinate 7,382 of DASZLB010000182.1, forward strand.
GGCGCGTGACAGATAATGAACGGCGATGCGCCGCTGCAGCTCGTTCCTCTCGCACGACCGCGCACGCGAGCGACGCGACCGGGGTTGACTGACTTGCGCGTCGAGCTCTGTGGCGTGCGCGGCTCGCTCCCGGCCGCCGGCCGGGACTTCGTCCGCTACGGCGGACACACGTCGTGCCTCGCGCTGACGCCTGACGGGGCGAGCGCGCCGACGCTCGTGCTCGATGCGGGTACAGGTCTGCTGCAGGCGATCGCATTGCTCGGCGGCGCGCCGTTCGACGGCACGATCCTGCTCACGCACCTGCACTGGGATCACGTCGTCGGGCTGCCGTTCTTCGCCGTGCACGAGCGCGAGTCGACGCGCGCGGACGTGCTGCTGCCGGAGCAGGAGAACGGCGCGAGCGCGGCGCGGGCGCTCGGCGGGCTGATGTCACCGCCGTACTTCCCCGTCGGCCCGAGCGAGCTGCGCGGGCAGTGGACGTTCGAGACGCTCGCCGCGGGCGAGCACGAGGTCGAGGGCTTCACGGTGCTCGCGCGCGAGATCCCGCACAAGGGCGGGCGCACGTATGGCTACCGGATCGGCGACGGCCACTCGACGATCGCGTACATGCCCGACCACAACCCGACGGCGCTCGGGCCGGGGCCGGACGGGCTCGGCGAGTACCACGCGGCCGCGCTCGAGCTCACAGCGGACGCGGACGTGCTCGTGCACGACGCGCAGCTGCTGCCGCAGGAGCTCGCGGCGGAGGCGCACTACGGACACGCCGCGGCCGACTACGCGGTCGCGCTCGCGGAGCGAGCGAACGCACACGCGGTCACGCTGTTCCACCAACGCCTCGACCGCACCCACGGCGAGCTCGATGCGCTCGCGGCGCGGCTTGCGGGACGCTCGCCGGCGGTCAGCGTCGCGGCCGAGGGCGTCGTGCTCGAGCTCTGAGCAGGGCGTCGCTCAGGCGGAGCCGGCGGCCTGCGGGGCGGTCGGGTCGCCGCCTTCGTCTCCTGCATGCTCGCGCGCGAGGTACTCCTCGATCGCGGCTGCGTTCTCGCCGGCGCGCTCGGCGACGCGCAAGAGGCTGCCGATCGTCGCGACCTCCTCGACCTGCTCCTTGATGAACCACTGCATGAACTGCTCGGAGCTGTAGTCGCCGGCTTCGCGCGCGGTCGCCGCGAGCGCGTTGATCTGCGCGGAGACGCGCTGCTCCTGCGCGAGCGCGAGCGCGATCGGCTCGGCGACGCTCGCGAAGCGCGAGCTCGGCTCCTCGACGCCCGGCGTCGTCACCTCGGCGCCGGTGTCGAGCAGGAACTGCACCATCATCATCGCGTGGCCGCGCTCCTCGAGCGCCTGGCGGTAGAAGAAGCGCGCGAGCTGCGGCAGCGCCTCGGCGTCGTAGTAGACGGTGCACGCGACGTACTGCTGGTGCGCGGCGAACTCGTTGGCGATCTGCTCGTTGAGCTTCTCGGCGAAAGCGGCGGCGGGAGGCACGGCGCAAGCCTATCGAGCGAGCCCGCGACGTCCGTCGCGAGCGGCGCTCAGTCGACGACGTAGCGCTCGGGCTCGGCGTGCAGCGGTTGCTCGCCGGCGAAGCCAACGCGACGCGTACGCTTGTCTCGTGACCGCGCGAGACGCCCGAAGCGACACGAACGCACGCGACGCGCTGCGCGAGCCGGCGCTCGACGAGGAGCTGTTGCTGTGGCTCGGCGACGAGCCGGCGGACGTGCGCGCGGCCGACGCGATGCGCGTGCGCGAGATCGCTGCGGAGTTCGCGCGCGGCTTCGACGCGCTTTCGCAGATCGGCTCGGCCGTGAGCATCTTCGGCTCGGCGCGGACGCCGCGCGAGCACCCCGACTACACGCACACGCGCGAGATCGCGGCGAGCCTCGGGCGCGCCGGCTACTCGATCATCACGGGTGGCGGCCCAGGCTTGATGGAGGCGGCAAATCGCGGCGCGCGCGATGCGGGCGCGACGTCGGTCGGCTGCAACATCGTGCTGCCGCGCGAGCAGCAGCTGAACGACTACCTCGACGTCGGCCTGACGTTCGAGCACTTCTTCGCGCGCAAGGTGATGTTCGTCCGCTACGCGTGCGCGTTCGTGATCGCACCGGGCGGCTTCGGCACGCTCGACGAGTGCTTCGAGGCGCTGACGCTGATCCAGACGGGCACGATCCGCCACTTCCCGGTGATCCTGACGGGCGGCGGGGAGTGGGACGGACTGCTCGGCTGGCTGAACGAGCGCGCGCTCGCGGACGGGCGCGTCGACGCCGCGGACATGGCGCTGTTTCGCAGGACCGACGACGCGGAGGAGGTCTGCGCGATCGTCGACGCGGCGTGCCGCGAGCAGCGCGCGCAGGCGCAGGCCGAGCTGCGCCGAACGGCCGGTTAGAGGCTCGTGCGCGGGTGCAGCGCGACGGCCGGCTCTTCGCTCGTTTCGGCGTGCAGCGGCACACCGGCAGCGGCGTAAGCCTCGACCGAGTCGAGCGTCTCGGCTTTGAGCAGCGCCTGCGCGAGCCCCTCGAGCTGGTCGCGGTGATCGGTGAGCAAGCGCGTCACGTCGCCGTGCGCGCCGTCGACCAAGCGGCGGACCTCTTCGTCGACGAGCTGCTGTGTCTCCTGCGAGGTCTCGCTCGCGCCGGGCAGGAACGGGCCCTGCCCGTCGGCGGGCAGGACGGCGATCGGACCGACGGCGTCGCTCATCCCCCAGCGCCCGACCATCTGCCGCGCGATCGCGGTGAGCTGCTGGATGTCGGACTCGGCGCCGGACGTGATCGAGCCGTAGACGACCTCCTCGGCGACGCGCCCGCCGAGCGCGACGCGGATCTTCGCTTCGAGGTCCTCGCGCGAGTAGGAGACGCGATCGGCGTCGGGCGTCGAGAGCGTCACGCCGAGCGCCATGCCGCGCGGGATGATCGAGATCTTGCGCACGGGGTCGGCGCCCGACGTGAGCATCCCGACGAGCGCGTGGCCGGACTCGTGGTAGGCGGTGCGCTCGCGGTCTGCCGGCGAGAGCAGGATGCCGCGCGGCGAGCCGAGCATGATCTTCTCGAGCGAGTCGGTGAAGTCGCTCGTCTGCACCTTCTCGTGACCTCGGCGCGCGGCGAGCAGCGCGGCCTCGTTGGCGAGGTTCGCGAGGTCGGCGCCGACCATGCCGGGCGTGCTCGCGGCGATCGCGCCGAGGTCGACGTCGTCGTCGAGCGGGATCGAGCGCGTGTGCACTTCGAGGATTTCCTTGCGCCCGGTGCGATCGGGCGCCTGCACGGCGACGCGGCGATCGAAGCGCCCTGGGCGCAGCAGCGCCGAGTCGAGCACGTCGGGGCGATTCGTCGCGGCAAGCACGACGACCGCCTCGGAGCTCTCGAAGCCATCCATTTCGGTGAGGATCTGGTCGAGCGTCTGCTCGCGCTCGTCATTGGAGCCGCTGACGGAGACGGAGCCCTGGCGCGAGCGCCCGATCGCGTCGAGCTCGTCGATGAAGATGATCGACGGCTCGGCCTCCTTCGCCTTCGCGAACAGATCGCGCACGCGCGAAGCGCCGACGCCGACGATCGCCTCGATGAACTCGGAGGCCGAGATCGAGAAGAAGGCGGCGTGCGCCTCGCCGGCGACGGCGCGCGCGAGCAGTGTCTTGCCGGTGCCGGGCGCGCCGGAGAGGAGCACGCCGTGCGGCATGCGCCCGCCGAGACGGCCGTACTTCTCGGGACTTCGCAGGAAGTCGACGATCTCCGACAGCTCGGCCTTCGCTTCGTCGATCCCGGCGACGTCGTCGAACGTCACACGGATCGTCTCCGGATCGATCCGGCGCGCCTGCGAGCGCCCGAAGTTGCCGAGCGCGCCGATCGCGCCGCCGGCTTTCGCGGCGCGCCGTGCGAGCAGCACGAACAGCGCGACGATCAGCAGCGTCGGGCCGAAGCCGAGCAGCAGCTCGGCGAGCACCGATTTGCTCGCGCTTGTCGACTTCGCGTCGATCGCGACGCCCTTTTCTTTGAGCAGCGCGGAGAGCTGCGCGCCGTTCCAGAACGTCGGCACCTCCGTCGCGAACTGCTTCGTCGGCGTCGCGCTCTTGTCGCTCGCCGGATAGCGGACCTTCGCGCGCAGCGTGCCCTCGATCGTGTCGCCTTTGCTCGAGATCGATTTGACCTTGCCTTCCTGCACCTGGCGCAGGAAGAACGGGTTGAACTGAACGGAGACGCGCTGTTCGCCTTTGGACGGCTGGAACAGCAGCAAGGTGATCCAGTTGACGGCGATCAGGAAGAGGACGAACCAGAGAAAGCTCGGGCGGCGGTGCGCCGGCGGGCCGCTCGGCGTCTGCTCGGGCATCCCGCGCCCGTCGGGAGCCGGCGCGACGTGCCAACCGCGCTTGTCGCGCGGCATCGGCGGGTGCGCGTCGGAGCGGCTCGAGCCCTGCGACGCCGAGGCGTGCGGCTGCGCTCGGGTCTCGTCGTCGGCCATCTGCTCATCCTACGCGCGCAGGAGTGCAGCCCGGGTGCCTGCTCGCCTGCGGGGTACGTGCCCGCCTGCGGAGCGCTTGCCGCCCGCGGGAGCGCTTGCGCGACTGCGCGCGCCGGCCGAGCCGATGGCCGTGCGCGAAGCGCGGGGTGCGTGCGTGCCTCAGAGCGGCCAGTGGCAGGCGACGTGCGCGACGGCGCGCGACGTCAGTGCGTCCTCAGCCGCGAGCGAGCGCGGCGGCCGATCGCCGGCGAGCGCGAGCAGCGTCTCGCGCAGCGACTGCGCGAGCGCGTGCGGTTCGTAGCCGCCCTCGAGCACGACGCCGACTGGCGCGCCGCACTCGGTTGCGAGGTCGCGCGCATGGCGTGCGAGCTCGCCGAACGAGCGCGTCTCGAGGCGGCATTCGCCGAGCGGATCGGCGCGATGTGCGTCGTAGCCGGCCGAGATCAGCACGAGCTGCGGCGCGAAGGCGCGCGCGGCCGGGACGACCACGCGCGCGAGCAACGACAGCCACAGCTCCTCGCCGGAGCCGGCCGGCACGGGTAGGTTGATCGTGAAGCCCTCGCCGGCGCCCGAGCCTGCGTCCTGCAACGGGCCGGTGCCGGGGTAGAAGTTGCCCTGGTGCAAGCTCGCGTAGAGCACGTCCGAGCGCGTGCGGAAGGCCTCGGCGGTGCCGTTGCCGTGGTGCACGTCCCAGTCGAGCACGAGCACGCGGCGCAGGTCGTAGTCGTGGATCGCGACGGCGGCGGCGATCGCGGCGCTGTTGAACAGGCAGAAGCCCATCGCGCGATCGGGTTCGGCGTGGTGGCCGGGCGGGCGCGCGACGGAGCAGCCGAACGAGGCCTGCCCGGTGAGCAGCTCGCGGACGAGCTCGCATGCGCCGCCGGCGGCATGCAGCGCGGCATTCCACGAACTCGGCGTGACGGCGGTGTCGAGATCGACGGCGCCGCCACCGCTCTGCGCGAGCCGCTTGATCTGCGCGACGAGCTCACGGTCGTGGATCAGCTCGAGCTCGCGCTCGCTCGCGGCCGGCGAGGCGCGCCGCTCCCAGCCGAGCCAGTCCTCGGCGCCGAGCAGCGCTTCGATCGCGAGCAGCCGCTCGGGCACGTCGGGATGGCCGGGGATCAGCTCGCGCGGGTCGTGCTCGAGCGTGGAGGCGTGGCTGAGGTAGATGCCCTTGCGCGCGGGCGGCGGCGTCATCGCCCGATTCTGCCAGCGCAGCACGTGGTAGGCCCGCTCAGACGCGCGCGGCGCGATGAGCGCGCGCGATTAGCGCGGCGCGAGCTCACTCGATCAAATCGAACGCGGCTCCGGCGATCTCCTCGGCGTCGATGCCGAAATGGCGATAGAGGTCCTGCACGTCGCCGGACTGGCCGAAGTCGTGCACGCCGAGACACGAGATCTGCCCGCCACTGAGCGCGCCGAGGAACGAGAGCGCGTGCGGGTGGCCGTCGAGCACAGTCACGAGCGGCGCGCGGC
>DASZLB010000183.1:0-6064 GCA_035552575.1 Solirubrobacteraceae bacterium
CTCGTCGTCGACTTCGTCCACCCCGCGACCAAGCACGACGATCCCGTCGTGACGCTGCACTCGCTGCTCGACCGCGACGTCTATCGTGGCGGCGCGATCGTCGTCGGCCCCGTTCGCCGCGGGCGCGGCCGGCGGATGCGCGTCGAGCGCCGCGTGCTGCCCGTCTGCGCCGAGGAGGAGCGGCGCTTCGCCGTCTTCGAGCGCGAGCTGTGGCGGATCGCCGTCGAGCACCTCGACTACGGCGAGCAGCACCTGTGGGCGGCCCTCGCGGGCGCCCGCGTCGCGCCGAACGGCTGGCGCCGCGCCCGCGCGATGCTGCACTTCGACCGTGGCGGCGAGCTGAAGAGCCGCTTCCTGATCGAGGCCGTCAAGCGCAACAAGAACGCGCAGCTGCGCCTGCGCGCGCTCGCCGACATTCCGGCGCTGCGCGACCCCGACGCGTTTGACGAGGCGATCGACATCATCGGCGGCTGGCCCCGCGAGGAGCGCAAGGAGGCGAGCAAGATCATGCTGCGCGCCCTCGTCGAGCGGCGCATCGGCCGCCGCGACCAGGCGAACGCCTGGATCTGGCGCCTCGCCGAGTACACGCGCGACGTCCACGAGGAGTACGCCGTGCAGCGCTGGCCCGAGACCAAGCGCCTGCTAGGGCTGCTCGTCAACTCGGCCGGCGGCGCGCACGCGCGCAACGCGCGACGGTTGATTCACGCCGCGCGCAAGCAGGACCGCCGTCTCGCCGCAGCGTTGCTCGCGGCCGCGCTCGCGCACACGCCCGAGGCCGAGGAGGCGCTGCGCGGCGCGCGCACGCGGATGGCGCGCAAGCCGCCCGCGCTCGCGCGCGAGCTGTTGCGAAACTTCCCCAAGCGCCGCGCGAGGAACTCGCGCCGGCGGCGCAAGGGCGGCCGTGGCGGAAACGGCAACGGCAACGGCGCGAGCGCCTCGAACGGCGCTCTCAACGCAAACGCCGTCAACGCGACGGCCGCTGGAAACGGCGACGCCGGCGAGGCTGCGCAGGCGAGCGCCGCGGCGTCTCCGAACGGCTCGCCCGCGAAGAGCTCGTCGAGCAGGAACGGGCGCGCGAGATCGCGCTCGCGCAAGCCGTCCGTCGAGGCATCGGCGCCCGACTCGCCCGCAGACGACTGACCTTGCGCTAAGCGACTCCGTCCAGGTGCACCTCGCCGGCGTCGAGCGTCGCCTGGCCGCCCTGCTCGAGCGCGACGATCAGACGCCCGGCGCCGTCGATCCCGCTTGCGACGCCACGCCCGCCACTCCACTGCACCGCACGCCCGCGCAGCGCATCGCGTGCGCGCCACGCTATGAGCATCGCGTCGGCCGGTTCCGCGAGCCTCCGCTCCAGCGCGGCGAGCAATTCGAGCAACGTCGGCTCGAGCTCGCTCGCCGGGCGTTCGAGCGTCGCTGCCGTCTCGTGCAGCTCCGGCGGCAGGTCCTCGACGCGCACGGCGACGTTGACGCCGATGCCCAGCACCGCCCAACCCTCCTGCGGGCGTCCCTCCGCGAGTATCCCGGCGAGCTTCGCCAGGCGCTCGCCGCGCACGAGCACGATGTCGTTCGGCCACTTGATCTGCGCTTGCTCGCCGGCGACGTCGCAGACCGCGAGCGCCGCGATCAGCGGCAGCAGCGGCGGCGGTGAGCGCAGCACGAGCGAGATCAACAGCGCGCTGCCCGGCGGCGCCGACCAGCGCCGGCCCTGGCGCCCGCGCCCGGCCGTCTGCTCCGCCGCCGTCACGAGCGTGCCGTGCGGCGCGCCGGCGATCGCGAGCGCACGCGCGCGGTCGCTCGTCGAGTCCGTCCGGCGCAGGTGCACGCGCGGGTGCCCGAGCGCCGGTTGCTGCTGTTGCGATCGTGGGCGCGTCATCCGCGCAGCGCCCGCCGTCATCCGCGCCGTGCCGCCGCGTCCGCGAGCAGCGCCGCCAGCAAGCCGTCGATGTCGTGCTGCGCGGCCTCGACGTCCGCCTCCAGGCCGTGCTCGCGCAGCGTCTCGCTCGTCACCGGCCCGATCGAGACGATCCTCGTTTGCGGCGAGAACACCGCCGGACCGCGGCCGCTGCCGGCCGCGTCGCTGCTGCCGCCAGCCGCGTCGCTGTTGGCCGTCCCGTTCCCCTGTGTCCCTGCGGCATCGAGGAAGTTGCGCACCGTCGAGCCAGACGTGAACGTGACGTAGTCCGCCGCCGCCGCTCGCGCGAGCGTCGCCGCATCGAGCGGCTCGACGACGGTCTCGTACAGGTCGAGCACGTCTACCTCGATCGCGCGCGCGCGCAGCGCGTCCGGGAGCAGCTCCCGCCCGCCGCGCGCGCGCGCGACGAGTGCGCGCCTTGCCTCAACGCCGGCAAGCGCCTCGACAAGACCCTCCGCGACGAAGCGCTCAGGCTCGATCTCGGGCGCGATCCCGTGCGCGAGCAGCGCGCGCGTCGTCCCCGGGCCGATCGAGGCGACCCGCCCGCCCGCGAGCGCTCGCGCGTCGCGCCCGCCCGCGAGCAGGCGAGCGAACAGCTCGTCGGCCGCATTCGGGCTCGTCACGCAGACGAGGTCGTACGGCTTCGGATCGAGCGCCGGACCGGGCAGCGGCTGGATCCGCACGACCGGCGCCTGCACGAGGTCCGCGCCGAGCTCGCGAAGCCGCGCGGCCAGCCCGCTGGCCTGCGCCCGCGCCCGCGTGACGGCGACCGTCAGCCCGGCCAGCGGCCTCGCCGGCAGCCACTCGAGCTGCTCGGAGAGAGCAGCGACGGCGCCGACGACGGTGATCGCCGGCGAGCCGACTTCGGCGCTCGCGACGCGCTGCGCGATCGTCGCGAGCGTGCCACTGACGGTGCGCTGGCGCGCCAGCGTGCCCGCCTCGACGACGGCCGCCGGCTCGCCGGGCTCGCGCCCGGCCTCGATCAGCGCTGCGGCGATCCGCCCGAGGCGCTGCACGCCCATGTAGAAGACGAGCGTGCCCGGGAATGCCGCCAGCGCCGGCCAGTCGAGCTCGCCGTCCTCGCCCGTGCGCCCCGTGACGAACGCGACAGCCGTCGCGAGCCCGCGATGCGTCACCGGGATGCCCGCATATGCTAGCGCCGCAACGCCCGCCGTCACGCCCGAGACGACCTCGAACGGGATCTCGGCCTCGCGCAGCCTCAGCGCCTCCTCGCCGCCGCGTCCGAACACGAACGGGTCGCCGCCCTTCAAGCGCACGACGACCTTGCCTTCGCGCGCGCGCTCGAGCAGCAGCGTCTCGGTCTGCTCCTGCGGCACCTGCGGGCCACCGCCCTGCTTGCCGGCGAACAGCAGCTCGGCCTCGGCGCGCGCGCCGTCGAGCGCCGACTCGGGGATCAGCCGGTCATAGACGATCACGTCGGCGCTCGCGATCAGCTCGAGCGCGCGTGCCGTCAGCAGGCCAGGGTCGCCCGGCCCCGCGCCGACGAGGTAGACGCGCCCGCTCATCCGCGCCCGCTCATCGTGTTCTCGCCGCGTTCGCGGCCGCGTCGAGCAGCGCGCGCGCGCCGGCCGCCTCGAGCCGCGCCGCGAGCGCTTGCGCGAGCGCTTGCGGATCGCCGGCGGCGCCGCTCAGCTCGTCCGCGATCCAGGCCGAGCCGTCGGGGAGGCCGATCCATGCTCGCAGCAGCATCTCGTTCTCGCCGTCGACCTGCGCGAGCGCGCCAAGCGGCGTGTCGCAGCTCGCATCGAGCGACCGCGCAAGCGCGCGCTCGGCGAGCAGGCAGCTCATCGTGTCGGCGTCGCCGATCGCCGCTGCCGCTTCGCCCACGGCCGCATCGCCGCGGCGGCCCTCCAGCGCGAGCGTGCCCTGCCCCGGCGCCGGAACGAAGCGTGCCGGGTCGAGCACCGCGCTGACGGCCTGCTCGCGTCCGAGCCGAGCCAGCCCGGCGCGCGCGAGCACGATCGCGTCGAACTCGCCGTCTGCGAGCTTGCGCAAGCGTGTGTCGACGTTGCCGTGCATCGAGACCGGCTGCAGATCGTCGCGAAACGCGCAGAGCTGCGCGATCCGGCGCAAGCTGCTCGTGCCGATGCGCGCGCCGCTCGGCAGCTCGTCCAAGCCGCCCGCGCCGCACAGCACGTCCGCGACTGCAGCCCGCGGCGGCGCCGCCAGCAGCGCCAGCCCGTCGCCGAGCTCGCCCGGCACGTCCTTGGCCGAGTGCACCGCCAGATCGATCTCGCCGGCCGCGAGCGCGCGCTCGAGCTCGGAGACCCAGCGCGACTTGTCCTCGCCCGGCGGCGGCTCTCCCTGCGGACCGTCGCCCGTGAGCGCGCCGGCGCTGTCGTCGACAGCCGCCGACTCGCGATCGCCGCGCGTAAGGATCGGGACGATCTCGACGGCGCCCGCGCCCTGCTCGGCTTCGAGCCGCTGCGCAACGAGCTGGGCTTGTGCGAGCGCCAGCGCACTCGCGCGCGTCCCGAGACGCATCACCCCGCCGGGCGCATCAGCCCTCGCGGCGCCGGCGCAAGTCGTGCACCTCAGCCAGCTCCGCAGGCGGCTGCTCGGCGGGCGGCGCGTCCTCGCGCAGCCCGAACAGCTCGCGCACGAGCTCGAGGCTCGCGTGGCCGCGCTCCTCCGAGAGGCTGCGCAAACGGATCGTCGGCTCGTGCAGCAGGCGTGCCATGACGGCCCGCGCGACCGCCTCGATCCGCGCGATGTCGCGTGGCGAAGCGGACTCCCAGCGGCCCGCGTTCTCCGCGAGTACCTGCTCGACGAGATCGTTGCCGTGCTCGCGCAGCGCCGTTACGGTCGGCAGCGTCTCGAGCTGGCCGAGCCAGCGCGCGAAGCGGTTGATCTCCTCGTCGAGGATCTCGAGCGCTCGCGGCGTCTCGCCCTCACGCGTGGAGATGTTGCGCGCGACGACCGCCTGCAGGTCGTCGATGTCGTACAGGCTCACGCCCTCGAGCTCGCCGCAGGCCGGGTCGATGTCGCGCGGGACGGCGATGTCGATCAACAGCAACGGGCGCCCGCGGCGCTCTTGCATGACGAGCTCGAGCTCGTCATGCCCGACGATCGGATGCGGCGAGGAGGTCGAGGAGAGCACGATGTCCGCGTGCAGCAGCTGGTCCGGAAGGTCCTCGAGCCCGACGACCGTCCCGCCGAAGCGCTGCGCGAGGCTCAGCGCGCGGTCGGCGTGGCGGTTCGCGACGAAGATCGTCCCGGCTCCCTGCTCGTGCAGCGCGCGCGCGGTCAGCTCGCTCGTCTCGCCTGCGCCGAGCACGACGACGTGGCGCTCCTGCAGGCCGCCGAGCACGCTCAGGGCGAGGTCGACGGCGACCGACGGGATGCTCACGCGTGTCGTGCCGATGCCCGTCTCCGTGCGCACGCGCTTGCCGGCCGTCAGCGCGGCCGCGAACAGGCGGTTGGAGAGCGGGCCCGTGCAGCCGGCGCGCATCGCGGCCTCGTGCGCGCGCTTGACCTGGCCCTGGATCTCGGCCTCGCCGACGATCATCGACTCGAGGCCCGCCGTGACGCGGTAGAGCTGGCGCGCGACGTCGCAGTTGCGCGGCGAGTAGATCGCTTCGGAGAGCTCCGTCGGGCGGATCGACGCGCGCCGCGCGAGCAGCCCGAGCACGTCCGACTCGGCGCGCACCGCGTCGCCGACGACGAGGTAGACCTCGGTGCGATTGCACGTCGAGATCACGACCGCCTCGCGCACCTCCGGCGTCGCCGTCGCGAGCTTCGCGAACTCGCTCCCCTCCGCCTCGGTGAAGGCGAGCCGCTCGCGCAGCGCGACCGGCGCCGTCTTGTGCGAGATCCCGAGTGCGAGCAGCTCGCTCATGCCAGCGACGACTCCGGGCGCTGTGGGGTCTCGGCGCCGCTGCTCCCAACCGCCGCCGCCTTATCCTCTGTCGCCTGCTCGCGCGCGAGCAGCTTGCCGAGATCGCGCTCGAGGTGGCTCAGGCGCACGGCCATGATCGCGACATAGATCAGCACGAGCGCGAACACGACGACGTACGCGCCGGCGACGTACTTGCCGGCCTCGTGCGCGCGCTTGACCTGGCCCTGGATCTCGGCCTCGCCGACGATCATCGACTCGAGGCCCGCCGTGACGCGGTAGAGCTGGCGCGCGAC
>DASZLB010000184.1:0-4193 GCA_035552575.1 Solirubrobacteraceae bacterium
CCGACGATGCGAAAGTCGATGTCGCGCAGCCCCCGGGCGTGAGCGCCCTAAGAAAGTGGCGGCAATGGTCGCTGTCGTTCGACCCCGGCGCGTAGAGCTCGATGCGCGATTCGTCTCATCCTGCAAGAGCAGCCCGCGGCCGGTGCCGGGTCGGCGTGTCGAGGCAGGTGATGCGGGGGTCGGGCGCGTCGGCGCCTCAGAATCACGGCGGCTGACTGGCGTATTGAAGTCAAGGTCTGTCATCTCTGCCTCTCGGTTCGAGCCTGCGGATGAGCCGACGGCGACGCGACGTCTGCATTCGCAGTACGCGCCTAAGTGAGTAGTGGCGCCTACCCGCCCGGAAATCACCGAAAACCGGCTAGGCCAGGATGAATGGATTTTCATGCGGGCTCGGTTGACCCGGACGCCCACGTGGAAATCGGGCCGCGAGCCGCCGTGCGCCTACTTGCCCTCGCGTTCGCGCTCGATCAGCAACGCAAACGTCGGGCACGCAGCCGCAGCGCGCTTGGCGTGACCGACGAGCGCGTGCGGCAGCGGCTCGTCGTCGATCAGCGGATAGCCCCACTCGTCGAGCGTGATGCGCTCGGGCAACAGCTCCGCGCACATGCCATGCGCCTCGCACGCGATCGGGTTCAAGCGCACACGCTGGCTCATCAGGCCGGCACGACCCTGCGGCGGCTCGCGTCGATCCGCGCGTCGAGCGGCAGTGGCAGCGGCAACTCGGCCGCCCGCCCGCACGCATCGCAGCGGCCGTGACGGCCGTGATCGGCGAACTCGTCCGCGAACGTCTGCAGCGAGCTGAGGATGAACCTGACGGCGCCGTCCGGGTGCCCGCAAGCGCCGCGCTGGCGCGTGAGCGTTGCGAGCCGCTCGATCCGCGCGCCTGTGTCGCCGTGCGCTTCGCCGGCGGCGATCTGCTCGATCGTGCTCGCGAGCGCGTCGAGGCCGTTGACGCAAGGACCGCATTGCCCGGCGCCCTGATCGGAGAGCCACCGCGCGATCCGCGCCGTCTCGGCGACCGCGCACGCGTCCTCTGAGAGCAGCGCGACGACGCCGGCGCCGAGCGACGCGCCGTGAACGGCGAGGTGCTCGTCGGCGAGCGCGACGCCGCGCAGCAGCGAACCGTCGATCCACGCGCCGGCGTAGCCGCCGAGCAGCGCTGCGCGCGGCTGCCCGTCGGCGCCACCCGCGGCTTCGAGCAGCGAGCTGAGCGACGAGCCGGGCTCGATCTCGTAGACGCCTGCGTGCGCGACCGGGCCGCTAAGCGTCACGAGCGCCGAGCCGGGCTGACTCGGCGTACCGAGCTCGCGAAACCACGCCGAGCCGTGACGCGCGATCAGCGCGACGTGCGCGAGCGTCTCGGCGTTGTTGATCAGCGTTGGGCGGCGCTTGACGCCCTGCTCGAACGGCATCGGCGGCGTGGACTTCGGCAGCGCCGCGCCGCCGCCGAGGTGGTTCACGAGCGCCGACTCCTGTCCCGATACGTAGCCGCTCGGAACGACGCTGAGCCGGACCGGCACTTCGCCCTGCGAGGACCCGCGTTCCTCGATCGCCGGCGCGACACTCTCGGCGCTGTCGGGCGATGTCTCGCAGACGCAGAAGAGCACCTCATCGGCGCCGAGCGCCTCGGCGACGAGCTGTGCACCGTCGAGCACGAGGTGCGGCGCGAGCTGGCAGAGCGTCTTGTCCTTGAGGCTCGCCGGCTCGCCCTCGGCCGCGTTGACGACCACGATCGGGCGCCGCCGTGAAGCGCCGACGGCGCGCAGCTTTCTCGCCGCCGGGAAGCCGGCGCCGCCGCGGCCGCGCAGGCCGGCGTGCTCGACCAGCTCGATCAACGGCGACTCGCGGCGGCGGTGGCGGCGCTCGTGTGGAAGCTCTCCATGAGTGCGCACGTGGCCGTCGAGGTCGAGCGCGCCGCTCGCAGGGATCCCCGCGAGCAGCCGCGGCAGTCCGCTCATCGGCGCGCCTTGTGCGAACTCGCGTTCGCCGAGCTATGGCCAAGCAGCGACTTCGGCGTGCCCGAGCGCCGCGCCCATTCGTTGCCGAGCGGGCCCGCCGGGAGCCACACGAGCAGGAACAGCGAGAAGGCACCCGCGCCGCCGAGTGCTGCGCCGCGACGCGCGAGGTGCTCCGGCCAGCCGGCCGCGACGCGCACGAGCACGGCCGCGAGCACGACGGCCGCGCAGAACGCCGAGAGCGCGAGCAGCCATGTGCTCGCCGCGTCGCTGCCCGTGCCGAGGCTGTGCAGCAGCGCGATCGGCCAGCTCGCGTAAGTCAGCCAGTGGATCGCGCGCCAGCCCGTGTAGCCGACCCGCTGGCGCAGCATGCTTGTCAGCGTGACGGCGATCAGGAAGTCGAACGCGACCGCGCCGAGCCCGAGCCAAAGCGGCCGGTAGGAGCCCGCGAACGGGACGAACGCGTCGAGCAGCGAGATCGGCGCGAAACTGTCGAGCACCGAGGTGAGGATGTGCAGCGCGAGGAAGACCATCGCCAGCAGCGAGACGTTGCGGTGCAGCGTGTCGAGCAGGAAGCGCGGCCAGCGCGGCGTGCTCCAGCGGCGCACGTCGACGACGCCGAGCGCGATCGCGAACGTCAACAGCAGCAGCGCGACGCCGCCCGTCGAGCGCGTCAGATACCAGTAGGCGCTGCCGCCCGAGGACGCCGTGCCCGAGGACGCCACGAGCACGTTCACCTGCTCACCGCCGCCTCGCGCGCGCGGTTGCGATCGCCCAGCTTCGCCGGCCAGTTGCCGATCGTCCGCACGCGTCCGTCCACGTCGACGAGCCGCGCCGGAAGTCCTTGACGCGTCAGCCAGTCGAGCGCTTTGCCGCTTCGTACGAGCGCAGCCGTCGTCGCGATGTTCGCCTGCGCGCAGTCTTCGGCGGCGACGCTGACCGTGCGCCAGTGCGAGCGCGCCGGCGACGCGGTCCGCGGGTCGATGATGTGGTGCATCGTGCGCCCGTCGTGGCTCCACTGGCGCACCGTTGTGCTCGACGTAGCGAGGCCGCCCGAGAAGATCGCGATCGTCTGCCCCGGAGCATCGGCGCCGCTTCGATGATCGTCGGTGACCCTGACCCTCCAGCCGCCCGGCGGCCCGTCGCCGCTCACCGCGATGTCGCCGCCGAGGCTCACGAGCACGCCGCAACCGGCTGCCTTCGCGGCGGAAGCCGCCGCACGGTCGGCCGCCCACGCCTTCGCCGTCGCGCCGAGGTCGAGCTTGACGCCGCTCGGCACGCGCACCGTCGAGCTCGCGCGGTCGAGCGAGATCGCGCGCCAGCCGATCAGCGCGTGCAACGTGACGCCGCTCGCGCTCGGCTCGCCGCGTGGCGGCACGAGCGCGCGCCAGTCGCGGTCATAGCCGCCGAGCTCGAGCGCGCGTCCGACTGTCGGATCGACGTCGCCTTCGGTCAGCGACGCCGCGGCGAGCGCGAGCTCGAGCGCTTCGAGCAGCACACGGCTGACGTGGACAGGACGTCCCGCGCGTGCGTTCAGCTGTGAGAGCTCAGAGTCCGTGCGGAAGCGACTGCAAGCGCGATCGATCACCGCGAGCGTCGACTCGACCTCCTCGCGCGCGACGCGCAACGCGCTCGGCTCGCTCACGCGCAGATCGACGCTCGTGCCGAGCGCCTCCCAGCTTGCGCGCCCCTGCATCTCGGGCTCGCGAAGCCGAGCGTCCATCACGAGCCTCCCGAGACGACCGGCGGCGCTTCTTCTGCCGGCGCCGGCGTCGGCGTCGATTCGTGCGTCGCTTCCGGTTCGGGCGCTGGTTCGGCCGGCGCCGGTTGCTGCGCGGGCGCCGGTTCGCTCCGGGCTTCTTCGCTCGGCACCGGTTCCTGCTGCGCGGCCCGTTCGGCGGGCGCGCTCGATTCGGTAGTAGCCTGCGGCGCCTGCGCCGGCGGGTTGAGCGACCGCGGCCGTGTCGAGCTGTGGCTCGCAGGATGGCGGCGGTGTGCGCGTGCGTGTTTCGTCGCGGTCGCCGAGCGCGCGGCGCTCTTGCCCGGGAACGCATGCGCGGCTGCCTCGACGAACAGTCCCGTCAGCGCGACGCTCGCCGCGATCAGCCAGCGGTTGATCCGTGTCAGCTTGCGCAGCGAGCTTTCGCGGGCGTCGGTGCTGTGTGAAGGGTGTGCGCGCATGTCGATCAGTGGTGAAGCTGCTGCGAGGAGATCCACGGGGCGAACTGCGGGATGACG
>DASZLB010000185.1:0-5803 GCA_035552575.1 Solirubrobacteraceae bacterium
GTCTAGCGGCCCGAGCCGGGCGGACTGACAGCGGATCGCACGGCCCTGCCGTGCCCGACCGGGGCCGGCGCGGCTGCGCCGCGCGGCTACAGGTGCAGCGGGGCGTGCTCGACAGGCTGATCCAGCAGCCCGGGCGGGCAGGTTTCGGTGCGGCGCGAGAAGAAGTCTCGAGATGCCGGGCGCGTGCGGTAGATCAGCATGAGGAGGGCGCCGAGCACCATGCCGCCGACGCCGAACCACAGCGGCAGCGTGACTTTGGCGAACACCTGACCTTCGGCGTTTTCCGCTTTGCCGTAGTAATAGATGGCGTAGCCACCGACGCCGTAGAGCATCACGCCGCCAAGCACGGGCGCGACGCCGAGCAGCAGCAGCTTGCGAGCGCTGCGCGTCAGCTCGTGGCGGTAGTACCAGGCGCAGGCGAAGCCGGTCGAGCCGTAGTAGAAGCAGACGGGGAAGCCGAGTGCGATGACGGCGTCTTCCAGGACGCTCGCGGAGAGCAGGATCAACGGCACGGCGGTGGCGACCGCCAGCAGGCCGAAGCCAATCGTCGAAGCGGTCGGCGTGAGGAACCGCTTGTGGACGGTGCCGAAGGTCGCGGGGATTGCCTTCCAATGGGCCATCGAGAGGGTCGTGCGCGCGGTCGGCAGGATCGTCGTCTGCGTCGAGGCCGAGGCGGAGGTCAACACGGCGACGATCAGGAACTTGACGCCGACGCCGCCCAGCACCGGCTTGCCCAGCGCGTTGAGCACGTCTTCGGCGTTTTCTTCGTTGGCCAGGAAGCTCGCTCCGTGGAACGCCTGCGCGGCCGTGGCGACGACCAGATAGATCAGCACGAGCAGGATCGTCGAGACAACGGCGGCGCGCCCCGGACCCTCGCTCGAGTCCTCGGACTCCTCGTTGACGGACACGCCGGAGTCCCATCCCCAGTACAGGAACAGCCCCAGGAGCATCGCCACGACGAGGCTTTTGAAGCCCATGTCGAACGGGTTGAACCATGAGGCCTCCGGCTCCACGGAGTGCGCCGGGTGACTGCCATAGACCTTGACCAGGGCGACGACGGCGAACACGGCGAGCATCGCGACCTCGAACGTGAGCAGCCAGCGCTGGATGCGCGCGGACAGCTCGATGCCGCGGTAGCAGATCCAGGTCATCAGGGCGATCCACAGAACCGCTCCGACGAGTGCGGCGCCCTGGTGCGTTTCCGCCCAGGTCCAGCCGAACAGCTTGAAGGTGTAGATCGCGGCGATGTCGGCAAGCGAGGCCATGACGAGCAGATCCGCGAGGAAGATGGCCCAGCCGTTGAGCCATCCGAAGGTGGGTCCGAAGGCCCGCGTGGTCCACGCGAAGGTCGTCCCGGCGTCGGGATCGGCGCGGTTCAGGTGCCGATAGGCGGAGGCGACGAGCAGCATCGGGATGAACGACACGAGCAGCACCGCCGGGGCGTGGAAGCCGACCCCTTGGTCGAGCGCGATGAACCCCAGCGAGGCAGCCAGCGAGTACGCGGGCGCGGTCGAGGCGACGCCGATCACCACGTTCGAGATGTAACCGATCGCGTTCTTCTTCAGGCCCTTGTCCATCACGCCGTGACCGTGCTGCGTCCGCTCGCTCGGTTCCCCTGGTGCTGCGCCGCTCTCGGTGGCCATCGGCGGTCCTCTCGTTGGTGGTGGCGAAAGCTACAGCCTGATTGGAAGGAACCTATGCGTACAGGTGCCGAGCTCACAAGGGGCGAGATTCCCAAAAGGCACGACGCGGTTTATCCATTTGGCACAAAGGATGCGAGGCTTCTTGACCTTGCGTCGGGTTGAGCGGGGCCGCGCGGAGCAGTACCGTTGTCCTGAGTGTCTATCTGAGCGCGCAGCCCAGCAACCTCGAAGGAGAGGAAACTCATGGCGAGCCCTACGAACGTCAACGAAGCGCCGGCGGCCGGCGAGGTCGTCTCGGGATCGGCTTCGGCGCCGGACGCGCCGGGTCCGGACGGGCCGGCGCTCGCGGCCGAGCCGAATCCAGGCGAGTGGCAGCGAAACGCGAAGCGCCACCTGTGGATGCACTTCACGCGGATGGGCTCCTATGCGGACGCCGACGTTCCTGTGATCGTCCGCGGCGACGGTTGCTACGTCTACGACGAGCACGGCAAGCGCTACCTCGACGGCCTCTCGGCGCTGTACTGCGTGAACATCGGTCACGGGCGCTCGGAGCTCGGCGAGGCGGCTGCGCGCCAGTCGAAGGAGCTCGGCTTCTACACGAACTGGAGCTACGCGCACCCGCGCTCGATCGAGCTCGCGACGCGGATCGCGGGGCTTGCGCCGGGCAACCTCAACCGCGTCTTCTTCACCTCGGGCGGCTCGGAGTCGGTGGAGTCGGCGTGGAAGCTCGCGAAGGCGTACCACAACGCTCGCGGCGAATCGCAAAGGCACAAGCTCGTCTCGCGCAAGCTCGCCTACCACGGCACGTCGATGGGCGCGCTCACGGCGACCGGCCTGACGCCGCTGCGCACGCCGTTCGAACCGCTGACGCCAGGCGGCATCCACGTCGAGAACACGAACTCGTACCGCTGGTCTGAAGAGCGCGATCCGCTGTGGGCGGCGGACTCGATCGAGCAGGCGATCGAGTTCGCGGGGCCGGAGACGGTCGCGGCGGTGATCCTCGAGCCGGTGCAGAACGGCGGCGGCTGCTTCGTGCCGCAGGACGGCTACTTCGAGCGCGTGCGCGAGATCTGCGACCGCCACGGTGTGCTGCTGATCTCCGACGAGGTGATCTGCTCGTGGGGGCGGATCGGGCACGTCTTCGGCTGTGAGCGCTTCGGTTACCAGCCGGACATGATCACGACGGCGAAGGGGATCACCTCGGCCTACGCGGCGCTCGGCGCGGTTATCGCGGGCGACCACATCGCGGAGCCGTTCCTGCAGGGCAAGGAGATCTTCAACCACGGCTTCACGTTCGCTGGGCATCCGATGGCGTGCGCGATCGCGCTCGCGAACATCGACGTGATCGAGCGCGAGGATCTCTGCAGGCACGTGCTCGAGAACGAAGGCGAGTTGCGCGCGACGCTCGAGAGCCTGCGCGACCTGCCGATCGTCGGCGACGTGCGCGGCGCGGGCTACTTCCAGGCGATCGAGCTCGTCAAGGACCAGCAGACGAAGGAGACCTTCGACGCGCAGGAGTCGGAGGACCTCTTGCGCGGGTTCCTCTCGGGCGAGCTGTACAAGCGCGGGTTGATCTGCCGCACGGACGACCGCGGCGATCCGATCATCCAGCTCTCGCCGCCGCTGATCGCCGGTCCGGAGCAGTTCGCGGAGATCGAGTCGGTCCTGCGCCCGGTCCTGACGGAGGCCTCGGAGCGGATCGGGCAGATCGCCGGACAGGCCCCGCGGCCGCTGCGCGCGCCGTAGATGGAGCTCACGGTTGCGAGCCTGATCGACGAGCTCGGGCTCGAGCTCGCGAGCGGTCACGATGCGGCACAGGCGCACGTGCGCTGGGTCCACAGCACGGAGCTGTCAGACCCGACGCCGTGGCTGCGCGGCGGCGAGCTGTTGCTGACGACCGGCATTCAGCTCGACGGCCCGAAGAGCCAGCGCGAGCTGATCGAGCGGCTCGCGGATCACCGCATCGCGGGGCTCGGCTTCGGCACGGGCTTCAAGCACAAGCGGATGCCGGCGGCGCTCGTGACGGCGGCGCGCAAGCGCTCGTTTCCGCTGTTCGAGGTCCCGTACGAGCTGCCGTTCATCGCGATCACAGAGCGCGCGTTTGCGCAGCTCGTCAACGAGCGCTACGAGATGCTGCAGCGCAACATGGCCGGCGACGTGCTCGCGGAGGCGCTGACGGGCCATCTCTACCCGGAGGACCTGCAGGCGCGCCTGCGGCCGTTCGGGATCGGCGAGCAGATCGCGGTGCTCGCGTTCGCGCTCGACGATCCGAGCGCGGCTGCGGCGCCGCTCGAACGCGCGCTCGAACGCGAGCGCGTGCAGAGCCTCGTCGCGATTCGCGCGGGGCTGTTGTGCGCGGTGCTCGACGGCGAGCGCGTCGATGCGCTGAAGCTCGCGCGCAAGCTGCGCGAGGAGCTCTCGGCGCGCTTCGGCGGCGTGCGCGCGTCGGCTAGCCGCGTCGGGCCGGCACACTCGTTGCGGCTGAGCTTTCACGAGGCGCGCTGTGCCCTGGAGGCGGTGCGGCTGCAGAACGGCAGTGCGCCGGACGTCGCGTCCTACTGCGATCTCGGCGCGTTCCAGCTGCTGCTCTCGTTGCAGGACGACGACGCGCTGCTGTCTTACTGTCGCGGCGTGCTCGGCCCGGTCGAGCAGGACGAGGGCGAGTACGGCGAGGAGCTGCTGCGCTCGCTCGACGTGTTCATCGAGAACAACGGGCACTGGGAGAAGGCCGCGGGCGCGCTGTACTGCCATCGCCACACGCTGCGCTATCGCGTGCGCCGCGTCGAGCAGCTGACGGGGCGAGACTTCTCCAATGCACGCGACAGGATCGAGTTCTGGCTCGCGCTGCGTGGACGCGAGCTCGCGCGGTGAAAATCTTTATTAATGAATTGATTGTTCTTATTGGTGAAAGGCAGCCACCGAACGGAGCGAGCGGGCCATGAGAATCGGAGTTCCGAGCGAGATCAAGCCGGACGAGTACCGCGTCGCGATCACGCCGGCAGGCGTCAGGGAGCTGACCTCGCGCGGGCACGGGGTGCTCGTGCAGACCGGCGCCGGCGAGGGCAGCGCGATGGGCGACGAGCAGTTCCTCGCGCAGGGCGCGCAGATCGTCGCGGATGCGCAGACGGTCTTCGCCGAGGCCGAGCTCGTGCTGAAGGTCAAGGAGCCGCAGGCGAGCGAGGTCTCGATGCTGCGCCGAGGCCAGACGCTGTTCACGTACCTGCATCTCGCCGCCGAGCCGGAGCTCGCGCGTGGCCTGCAGGACTCCGGCGCGACGTGCATCGCGTATGAGACCGTCGAAGACGGCGCCGGTCGCCTGCCGCTGCTTGCGCCGATGAGCGAGGTCGCCGGCAAGATCGCGACGCAGGCAGGCGCGTTCATGCTCGAGAAGCCGCTCGGCGGGCGCGGCATCCTGCTCGGCGGCGTCCCCGGCGTCGCGGCCGCGACGGTGCTCGTGATCGGCGGCGGCGTCGTCGGGATGAACGCGGCGTTCATCGCGATCGGCATGGAGGCCGACGTGTTCGTCTTCGACCGCTCGATCGATCGCCTGCGCGAGCTCGAAGTCGCTTTCGGCGGGCGCGCCTCGACGGTCTACTCCTCGACGCTCGCGATCGAGCAGATGCTGCCGCTCGCCGATCTCGTGATCGGCGCCGTGCTCGTTCACGGGGGTCGCGCGCCGCACGTGATCACGCGCGAGCAGCTGAAGCTGATGAAGCGCAATGCGGTGCTCGTCGACGTCTCGATCGACCAGGGCGGGTGCTTCGAGACATCGCGTCCGACGACGCACTCGGAGCCGACGTACGAGGTCGACGGCATCACGCACTACTGCGTGACGAACATGCCCGGCGCGGTGCCGATCACGTCGACGTATGCGCTGACCAACGCGACGCTTCCGTACGTGCTCGAGCTCGCCCGGCTCGGCGTCGACGCCGCGTTGAGCGCCAACGGGGCGCTAGCCAAGGGCTTGAACGTGCGAGCGGGCGAGATCACCCATCCGGCGGTCGCCGCCGCGCTCGGCGAGCCGTCGGGACACGTGTAGCGTGACCGTGAGGAGATCAGCCCAGGTCCGATCGACGCAGAGGAGAGCAGCGAGATGGCAACGACGGTAGAGACGCTCAGCAACTTCATCGACGGCGAGCGGGTCGGCTCCAGCGGCGAGG
>DASZLB010000186.1:0-7260 GCA_035552575.1 Solirubrobacteraceae bacterium
GGCGCCGACCGCCGCCGCGCCCGTCTCGCTCACGCCGCACGGGCATCTGCACGTCGAGTTCTACCCGCCGCTGCGCACCGCCGAGAAGCTCAAGTTCCTCGCCGGCTCCGAGCAGGGCGCGGGCACGTTCATCTCCGACACCCTGCCCGAGGAGACCGCCGTGGCTCTGCGCGAGGCAATCGCCAGTGGCGCCTGAGCGCGTCACCGCGTTCGGCCCCGGGCGCGTCAACCTGATCGGCGAGCACACCGACTACAACGGCGGCCTCGCGCTGCCGTTCGCGATCTCCCAGGGCGTCCGCGTCGAGGCCGTCGCCTGCGACGACCTCGTGATCCGCGCGCACGCGCGCGACCTCGGCGAGGACTTCGCCTTCGCCGTCAGCCAGCGCGAGCGCGAGCGCGGCTGGCGCGCATTCGTGATCGGCATGGCCGCCGAGCTCGAGGCGCTCGGCGTCGACATCGGCGGCGCGTCGCTTCAGATCGGCGGCGATCTGCCGCGCGGCGCCGGGCTGTCCTCCTCGGCAGCGCTCGAGGTCGCGCTGTGCCTCGCGCTGCTCGAGCTCGCCGGAATCGACCCGGCCGAACCCGGCCGGCTCGAGCTCGCGCGCGTCTGCGCGCGCGTCGAGAACGATTGGGTCGGCGCGCAGACGGGGCTGCTCGATCAGCTCGCCTCGCTGTTCGGCGAGGCAGACGCGGCGCTGTCGATCGACTTCGCGACGCTCGCGATCGAGCGCGTGCCGCTGCGGCTCGGCGACTGGCGCCTCGTCGTGCTCGACTCCGGCGAGCGCCACGAGCACGCCGGCGGCGGCTACAACGAGCGCCGCGCCGAGTGTGCGCGTGCGTGCGAGCTGCTCGGCGTCGCGACGCTCAGCGAAGCCGGCGCGACGGCGGCCGAGCGCCTGCCCGAACCGCTGCGCCGGCGCGCACGCCACGTGCTCAGCGAGAACGAGCGCGTGCGCGCCGCCGTCGCCGCGCTGCGCGACGACGACCTCGTGGCGCTCGGCGAGCTGCTGAGCGAGTCGCACGCGAGCCTGCGTGACGACTACGAGATCTCGACAGCGGCCGTCGAGGCGACTGTCGCGCGGCTCTGCGACGCAGGCGCCGCCGGCGCGCGGATCATGGGCGGCGGCTTCGGCGGCTGCGTGCTCGCGCTGTTCGCGCCCGGCAGCGAGCCGCCGCCGGACGCGCTCGAGGTGCGCCCCGGGCCCGGCGCGTACCTGCTCGAGAGCTGAGAGCTAGGACCGAAGCCAGGCCACGCGCCGAGCGCGGCGGCGCCGAGAGCCAGGACCGAAGCTAGACCACGCGCCGCGCGCGGCGCCGACATGCGCTGCGGAGTCGTGGCGGCCTGTCTTTGCCCGCGGCTCGCCCGCCAAGCTCGGCGCGCTAGTAGAGCCGCGCAGCGACGAGCGCGCACGCCGTCACGACGAGGCCGAGCGAGAGCGCCGCAAGCGCGCCGTCGAGCGGCGCGAGCAGCTTCGCCGTCGAGAGCTCCTCCGTGCTTCCGTCGACGCCGACGCGCACGCCTTCGAGCGAGCTCGTGCGCCTGCGCAGCTCACGCGCCGGTGAGCTGAGCCGGCGCTGCGCGACGCTCAGCGCCGTGCAGCCGAGCGCGATCAGCACGCCCGGCAGCGCGATCCGCTGCGCGTTTGCGAAGTAACCAGTCAGTGCAGGGAACGCGCCCCAGCCGATCGCGAACCAGATGTCGCCGTGGAAGCGCCCGCCGGCCAGCTCGAGGTTGTACGCCGGCAGGAACAAGCCACCGAGCAGCACGAATGGGATCAGCAGCGCCGAGATCTCGATCGCTCCCGCGACGCCGATCGCCAGCGCGCCGAGCAGGCTGACGGCCGCCAGCGCGATCAGCGTGCGCGCGCTCAGCGCCGTGCCGAGCGGGCGGCCGTGCAGCTCGTCGAGCGCGTGAGCCGCGACGCCGACGGCGAGCGCGAACGCGGCGAGCCCCCACAGCAGCCGGTTCACGTACAGCTGCGGCGCGAGCGCCGCGCCGAGCGCGTAGTAGCTCAGATGCCACGCCGTGTAAGGCGGATGCAGCAGCGTCAGCAGGTCGCCGGCGCGCCCGCGGCCGAGCGCGTAGAACGCCGCGCGCTCAGGCGCCGCGCGCATCGCCGGCCTCGCCACTCGCCGCACGCTGCCGCGCCTCCGACGAATGCGTCGCGCCGCCAAGCCGCATTGCCTCACCCGGCGACGGCGGCTGCGCAGGTGCGTCGATGCCGCGCGTCGCCGAGATCACGACGCCGCCGCCGAGGCTCATCGGTCGAACGGTGAGATCGATCAGGCCCGCGTCGCGCCAGTAGCCGGCGATCCGCTGCAGCGGGTGCTGCGCGTAGAAGCTCCTGATGCTCGGACCGAGGAAGCGGCCGACCTCGGCCCACTCGCGCGAGGCGATCCGCCCGAGCGTCGGCAGTCCGACGGCCGTGTAGAAGCGCCATGCCCAATACGCCGGGCGCCACGGCGGCACGTAGAACTCGAGCGACGCGACGCGCCCGCCCGGTCGCACGACGCGCGCGAGCTCGCGCATCGTTGACGCCGGAGCGTCGACGTAGCGCAGCAGGTACGTGAACGTCAGCGCATCGAAACTGTGATCGGCGAATGGCAGCGCCTCGGCCTCGCCTTCGAGCAGCTCGACGCGCGCGTTGCCCGCAAAGCGCCTGCGCGCCGCGGCAAGCATCTGCGGGCTCTGGTCGATGCCGAGCACCGTGCAGTCCGTCCGCGAGAGCAGCTCTGCCGCGACCATCCCCGTGCCCGTCGCGACATCGAGCACGCGCGCGCCCGCCACCGGCGCGAGCGCTGTCACGAGCGCGCGCCGCCAGCGCGGATCCTGGCCGAAGCTGAGCGCGGAGGAGAGCAGGTCATAGTGGCGCGGCAGCTCGCGAAACAGCTCGAGCGCCTCGCGCTTGCGCGGCGAACCTGCTGCCGCGCGCTCGTCGCCCGGCCCGAAGTCGTTCGCGGCGACGGCGTCAGCGTCGCTGGGAGGATGACCGCTCATGCGCTGCTCGATCTGAAAGGCTAACCGCCGGTCGTCTCACGCACCTCCGCTCCACAGGCACGCGACCAAAAAGATCATTAATAAAAAATCCTCCAAAGACCTTCGCAGTCCCGGCGTCGCCCTGATCACAGGCGCGTCGAGTGGCATCGGCGAGGCCACCGCGCGGCGACTCGCACGCGACGCGGCGTGCAAGATCGTGCTCGTCGGGCGGCGCGAGGAGCGCCTGCGCGCGCTCGCCGCCGAGCTTGGCCCCGAGCGCGTCGGCTTCGTCGCCGTCGACTTGCTCGACGAGCACGCGCCCGAGCAGATCCGCAACTTCGTGCTCGCCGAGCACGGGCGCCTCGAACTGCTCGTCAACAACGCCGGCGCCGCCTGGCGCGCGCGTTTCGCCGATGGCGGCTGGGAGAACGTCAAGCGCACGATGGAGATCAACTTCGACGCGCAGGTGAGGCTGACCGAGGCGCTCCTGCCGCTGCTGCGCGAAGCCGCGCCGAGCGCGATCGTCAACGTCTCCTCGACCGCCGGGCGCGTCGCGCGCGCCGGTTCCGGCGCCTACAGCGCCTCGAAGTTCGCGCTCGCCGGCTGGTCCGACGCGCTGTGGGCCGAGGAGCGCCCGCACGGCGTCCACGTCGGCCTCGTGCTGCCCGGCTTCATCGCGACCGAGGGCTTCCCGCAGTCCGAGCTCACCGC
Source organism: Solirubrobacteraceae bacterium (assembly GCA_035552575.1). Classification (GTDB taxonomy): domain Bacteria; phylum Actinomycetota; class Thermoleophilia; order Solirubrobacterales; family Solirubrobacteraceae; genus Palsa-744. The sequence goes on from DASZLB010000186.1 coordinate 3,689, forward strand.
GAAGCCGTGGACGCGCTGGATCGTCTCGACGCCCGATCGCGCCGCCGAGGCGATCCTCGAAGCCGGCCTCGGCGCCAGCCCCGAGCGCTACGTGCCACGGCCGTACGCCTTCGCCGCCGCGCTGCGCGTGCTCGCGCCCGGCCTCGTCCGCCGCGTGCTCGGCGGCAGCAGCGCGTCGATCATGACGACGACGACCGGCCCCGACCTCGCCGCACGCAGCAACGGCGCCTCGCCCGAGCACTGACGCGCACGCCTCCCTGCGCTCGCGCCGCGCGCGACTAAGCTGAGCCGATCGCGACGCGAGCGCTAGTCACCGGAGCAACCGGCTTCATCGGCGGCCGGCTCGCCGAGTCGCTCGCGCGCAACGGCGCGAGCGTCCGCTGCCTCGTGCGCGACCCCGCGCGTGCCGAGAGCCTGCGAGAGCTCGGCTGCGAGATCCACGTCGGCGACGTCAACGACGCCGCGAGCCTCGCCGGCGCAGGCGAGGGCATCGAGGTCGCCTACTTCCTGATCCACGCGATGGCCGGCGGCGCCGGCTACCAGCAGCGCGAGCACGACGGCGCGCGCAACTTCGCGCAGATGGCCGCGCGCGAGGGCGTGCAGCGGCTCGCCTATCTCGGCGGCCTCGGCGACGAAAGCGCCTCCGAGCACCTGCGGAGCCGCCACGAAACGGCGCTCGCGCTCGCCGCCGACGGACCGCCGCTGACGTACTTCCGCGCCGCGATGGTCGTCGGCTCCCGGAGCGAGTCCTACCGGACGATCCGCCACCTCGTCAAACGCCTGCCCGTGATGATCGCGCCGTCGTGGCTGCGCAACGACACGCAGCCGATCGGCATCGACGACGTCGTCGAGTACCTGCGCCGCGCGCCCGGCGTCGCCGAGTCGAGCGCGCGCGAGGTGCAGATCGGCGGCCCCGACGTGCTCTCCTACGGCGAGATGCTCGACCGCATGGCGCTCGCGATGCACGTCCGCCCACGCCCGAAGCTTCCCGTGCCGTTCATCACGCCGTCGCTCTCCGCGCTGTGGCTCGGTCTCGTCACGCCCGTAGACACGAATGTCGCGAAGCCGCTCGTCGAGGGCCTCGCAAGCGACACCGTCGTGACCGACGCGAGCGGCGCCGAGCCGTTTGCGATCTCGCCCGCGTCGTTCGACGAGACGCTCGCGCGTGCGCTCGCCGAGGAGCGTAGGATTGGCCGATGATCATCTCCACGATGAACGACCTGCCCGGCTACCAAGTCGACGAGGTGCTCGGCGAGGTCTTCGGCCTGACCGTGCGCGCGCGCAACGTCGGCGCGCAGCTCGGCGCCTCGCTGAAGTCGCTCGTCGGCGGCGAGCTCAAGGGCATGACGAAGATGCTCGCCGAAGGCCGCGTCCACGCGCAGGAACGACTCGAAGAGGAGGCGAGCGCGAAGGGCGCCAACGCCGTCCTCGCGTTCCGCTTCGACACCTCCGAGCTCGGCACGACGTGGACCGAGATCTGCGCCTACGGCACCGCCGTGCGCGCGACGAAGCTGTAAGACGGTTGGCGCCGATGCGCCGGACGACCGTCCTGCTCCTGCTCGTCCTCGCCGGCACTTTGCTTGCGTCATGCGGCAAGGGCTCGCTGACGAGCACCGTCGTGCAGCGCACGAGTGCCTCGACGAGCCCGTCGAGCACGACCACCGGCACGACGCCCGCGCCTGGCACGACGAGCCCCTCCCCCGGCACGACGCCCGCACCCTCGCACGAAAGCGCCGTCGCGTTCGCGCGCGCCGTCAACCTGACGAGCGACGACGTGCCCGGCTTCACGCCGAGCGAAAAACACAGCAGCAGCTCAGCCCACCAGAAGCGCCTCGAACGCGCGATGCTGCGCTGCGCCGGCATCGGCGCCGGAACCGGCGACATCGCCGGCACCGGCAAGGGCGTGCTTGAAGAAAGCTCGAAGGACTTCGAGCTCAAGCGCCAGATTCTCGACTTCAGCGTCAGCTCCGAAGTCTCCGTGCAGGCGAGCGCCGCGCAGGCGCTGCGCGGCCTGAAAGCGATCCGCAGCCCGCACGTGCGCGGCTGCTTCTCGCACTACCTCAGCCTGATCTTCAAGGAAGAGCAGGTCAAAGGCGCGAAGGCCGGACCCGTCACGATCCAGGCCGGCACCCCGCCCGCGCCCGGCACCTCCGGCGGCTTCGGCTGGCGCGTCACCGCGACGTTCAACGTGCGCGGCCTGAAGCTCCCCGTCTACCTCGACTTCCTCGGCTTCGTCGACGGGCCTGCCGAGGTCACGCTGACCAGCTCCGGCCTGCTGCGGCCGTTCCCGGCGAGCGTCCAGCAGCACCTCTTCGCGCTGCTGCTCGGCAGGGCAAAGGCGCACGAGCTGTGAGCCAGCAGACCTGGGACGAGGTCGACCGCTACGTCGACGAGCAGCTGATCGGCGCCGATCCGGCGCTCGACGCAGCGCTCGCCGCGAGCGTCGAGGCCGGGCTGCCGCCGATCGCCGTGACGCCGTCGCAAGGCAAGCTGCTCTACCTGCTCGCGCGCTCGATCGGCGCGCGCTCGATCCTCGAGATCGGCGCGCTCGGCGGCTACAGCACGATCTGGCTCGCGCGCGCCGTCGCTCCCGGCGGCAGCGTCGTCACGCTCGAGGCCAACGCGAGCTATGCCGAGGTCGCGAGCGCCAACATCGCCCGCGCCGGCTTCGCCGAGCTCGTCGACGTGCGCGTCGGCGCCGCGCTCGACAGCCTGCCGCCGCTCGCCGCCGAGCAGCGCGAGCCGTTCGACCTCGTCTTCATTGACGCCGACAAGCAGAACACGCCCGAGTACTTCAAGGCCACGCTCGAGCTGACGCGCCGCGGCGGGCTGATCGTCGCCGACAACGTGATCCGCGACGGCGCGATCGTCGATCCGGCCGCGCAGCAGAACCCCGACGTGATCGGCTCGCGTCGCCTGCACGAGCTGCTCGCGGGCGAGCCTCGCGTCAGCGCGACGACGATCCAGACCGTCGGCGCGAAGGGCTACGACGGATTCACGCTCGCGCTCGTCGACTAGCGCGTAGAACCGCTCACGCCAGGCGACGAGGGCGAGAGGTAGCGGACGACGTCGCGCGCGTCGTCCTCGAGCGCCGCCGCGTCGACGCGCGCAAGGCGCCCGAACGGCTCGAGCACGACCTCGCCCTTGACGAGCCTCCAGCTCGCGGCGGCCTTGCCGCGCACGAGCGCGAACGGGCGGAACAGGCCGTTGTTCGTGACGAGCGTCTTGTTCGCGCCGACGATCTCCTCACGCGAGCACCAGCCGAGCAGCAGCGGGTCGAACGCGCCGAGCAGCCGCGGCGGCGGCTGTGGCGGCGTACTGCCGCGCCGAGCGCGCAGCTCCAGCAGGCCGTCTGCGCGCTCGTGCAGCTCTGCCGCGATCGCCGCGAGACCCGCGCGCGCGTCGCGCAGCGGCGGTCCGCTCCAGCGTGCGAGATCGCGTGCGTCCGCGGGCGCGTGCCCGGCGAGGTAGCGGCGCGCGAGCTCCGCAAGCGCAGTCTCACGCTCGACCGCCGCCGGCGGCTCGCCGAGCCAGTCGCGCACGAGCACGTAAGCGTGCTCGTGCCCCGCCAT
>DASZLB010000187.1:0-3124 GCA_035552575.1 Solirubrobacteraceae bacterium
CGCCAGGCGCTCCGCGAGCCGGTGCGCGAGCGAGATCGGCAGCGGCATCAGCGCCTCGGTCTCGGTCGAGGCGTAGCCGAACATCATTCCCTGGTCGCCGGCGCCGGCGACGTCGAGCTCGTCGTCGTCATCGGCGTCCGTGCGCTTCTCGAGGGCCGTGTCGACGCCCTGGGCGATGTCGGGCGATTGCTTGTCGATCGCGTTGAGCACCGCGCACGAGTCGGCCGAGAAGCCGAGGTCGGCATCGGTGTAGCCGATCTTGCGCACGGTCTCGCGCGCGATCTCCTGGATGTCGACGTAGGTGTCGGTCGAGATCTCGCCGGAGACGACGATCAGGCCGGTGTTGACGAGCGTCTCGCAGGCCACGCGGCCGTAGGGATCGTCTTTCAGCACGGCGTCGAGCACGCCGTCGGAGATCTGGTCGGCGATCTTGTCCGGGTGACCCTCCGTCACGGACTCGGACGTGAACAGGAATTCGTTGTCTGAAAGCTCAGTCATGGCAGCAGCGGTTCGCTCCAGTGTCGTCCTGCGGGGCAGAGAGCCCGGCCGAGCCGGGAGAAGGCGGGACAGTCTAGGCGATCAGCTCGTCGTCCTCGACGACCGGCGCGGCGGCGGCCTTGACCCGCCGCACGCCGCCCTCGTGTCCGCGCTGCCCGCGTTCGACGAAGTCGATGATCAGCGGCACGCCGTCCATCCCGTAGCGGGCGCGCAGCCGATTCTCGAGGAAGTAGGCGTAGTCGCGCGTCACGCGCGTGCGCGAGTTGACCTGGATCGCGAAGCGCGGCGGGCGCTCGGCGATCTGCGCCATGTAGATCAGCTTGAGCCGGTGCTGGCTGGAGCCCCGCCGCGTGCCGACGGGCGGCTGGCGCGCCTGCACGGCCTCGGCGAGGAAGCGGTTCAGCTCCGGCGTCGGGATTCGCCCCGACATCCGGTCGCCGAGCGCGATCACCTCGGTCAAGAGGCGCGCGACGTGGCGGCCGGTCTTCGCGCTGACGGTGAGCACGCGCGGGCGCAGGCGGAGCTTCGCGGCGACGCGGCCGCGCTCGTGGTCGAGGCTCTCCTCGCCGCCGTCGTGCAGGTCCCACTTGTTCAGCACGATCGCCGTCGCGCAGCCGGCCTTCATCGCGAGCTCGGCGACGCGCAGGTCCTGCGAGGTGACGCCGTCGGCCGCATCGCAGACGACGAGCGCGACATCGGCGCGCTCGGCGGCGCGCTGCGAGCGAAGCGCCGTGTAGTACTCGATCGAATCGGACACCTTCGACTGGCGGCGCATGCCCGCCGTGTCGACGAGCGTCAGCTTGCGGTCGCCGACGAGCAGCGGCATGTCGATCGCGTCGCGCGTCGTGCCGGCGACATCTGAGACGATCACGCGCTCCTCGCCGAGGAAGCGGTTGACGAGCGATGACTTGCCGACGTTCGGGCGTCCGATGATCGCGAGGCGGATCACGTCGCTGTCGATCTCCTCCTCGCCCTCGGGCAGCAGCTCGACGATCCGGTCGAGCAAATCGCCCGAGCCGAGGCCCTGCGCGGCGGAAACCGCGATCGGCTCGCCCAGCCCGAGGCTGTGGAACTCGGCCGCGAGCGGCAGCTCGGCCGTGCCGTCGCACTTGTTCGCCGCGACGATCGTCGGCAGCGGCGAGCGGCGCAGCAGGTCGGCCATCTCCTCGTCGCCCGGCCGCACGCCGGCGCGCGCGTCGACGACGAGCACGGCGACCTGCGCCTCGGCGAGGCCGGCGCGCGCCTGCTCGCGGATCGAGCCGGCCAGCGGGTCCTCGTCCTCGAAGTCGACGCCGCCGGTGTCGATCAGCTTGAACTGGCGTCCGTTCCAGTCGCAGTCGAGCTCCTTGCGGTCGCGCGTGACGCCGGGGCGCTCGTGGACGACCGCCTCACGCGTGCCCGTGAGGCGATTGATCAGCGAGGACTTCCCGACATTTGGATAACCGACGATCGCAACCTTCATGCAGCCAGTATGACCCGCCTGCCCGCCGCGCCCGGACGGACGGCGTGCACGGCGCTGGGGCCGGGTATCGCGCGCGACTGGCGCGCCGTGGGCCTAGGACGCGCCGGCGCGCTCGCGCGCGAGCGTCGCGATGCGCGCGACGACCTGCTCGACGCCCATCCCGGTCGTGTCGAGCATCACCGCGCCCGGCGCCGGGCGCAGCGGGCTGTGGCGGCGCGTCGAGTCGCGCTCGTCGCGCAGCGACTGCTCGGCCAGGATCGCGGCCGGATCGCCGCCGGACTCGGCTGCGCGCCGGTGCGCGCGCTCCTCGGCGCTTGCCGTCAGGTACAGCTTCAGCGCGGCGTCCGGCGCGACGACGGTGCCGATGTCGCGTCCCTCTGCGACCCAGTCTCCGGTCGCGATCAGCGCGCGCTGCTTGGTCACGAGCGCCGCGCGCACGCCCGGGTCGCGGGCGACGCGCGAGGCCGCTTCGGAGACCTCGCTGGTGCGGATCTCGCCGCTCACGTCGCGGCCGTTCAGCAGTGTGCGCCCGTCGTCGCGAAGCTCGATCCGCGCGGCGTTCGCCAGCTCGGCGGGCGCGCGCGCCGGTGCCGAGAGCGTCAGCAGCGCGACACAGCGGTACATCGCGCCGCTGTCGAGGTAGGTGAAGCCGAGCTCGCGTGCGGCGGCGCGCGCGACGGTCGACTTGCCCGCCCCCGCGGGACCGTCGATCGCTACGAGCAAAGCGCGGCCAGATCCTCGGCGAAACGCGGATAGGAGACGGCCGCCGCCTCCATCCCGACCACTTCGACGCCCTCGCGCGAAGCCAGGCCGGCGATCGCTCCCATCATCGCCATCCGATGATCGCCGCGAGCGTCGATCGTGCCGCCGCGCAGACCGTCGCCGCCGCGCACGGCGAAGCCGTCCTCGGTCGCCTCGATCTCCGCGCCGAGGCCGCGCAGTCCCTCGACGACGCCGGCGATCCGGTCGGACTCCTTGACGCGCAGCTCCTGCGCGCCGCGCACGAGCGTCTCACCCTCGGCGAAGCAGCCGAGCAGCGCGACGAGCGGCAGCTCGTCGATCGCGAGCGGCACCTCGTCGGGTTCGACGACGGTTCCCTCGAGCGCACCGTGGGCGACGTCGAGATCGCTGACCGGCTCCTCGCGCGAGAGCTCGCCGGTCTCG
>DASZLB010000188.1:0-3795 GCA_035552575.1 Solirubrobacteraceae bacterium
GCAGGCCGCGGGCGATTCGCCAGCGCACGAGCCCGTGGTCGCGGTCCATCTCGTATTCGGGTGCGTGAAAGGTCAGCAGCCGCAGCGGTTGCGTCAGCAGCACGATCGAGCGCTCGCGCTCGCTGTAGTCGACATGGATCAAACCGAGCGTCGCGCGCGTCAGAAAGCGCCAGTACGTGCGCGCGAGGCGCTCGAGGTACGGCGGCGTCCAGATCGAGTCGAGCTCCTCGACTGGCAGTGTCAGCACGGCGCTCTGCACAGATCGCACCGCGCCGGTCTCGTCGTCGAGCGATGTCAAGCTGCGCGCATCGCCGATCGCCGCTACGAGCGGGCGCCGTCCGCCGAGGAGCGCCCGCCAGAGCAGCGCGAGCAGTGCGAGCACGATCAGCGCAGCGGCGAGGAGCGCCGCGAGCAGAGTGTCGGACATAGGGCGAGAGGCTAGTCAGCGACAGTCTCGCGCGCTCGACGCACGCGCTTCGCGCGGCCGGAGCGGGAAACCCCCGTGCTCACGTCCTCGGCTGCTGATATTCACAGTGCGTGAGCGACGAGCAACGCATCGGGCGTCCGGCGCGCGCGCGACCGGTCGCCGACGCTCCTGTCGCGGCGCTGCTCGAGCGCGCCGAGGAGCTCGCCAGGCGCTGGGCGGTCGCGCTGATCGTCGAACGGCCGCTCGCAGAGATGCACGACGTCCCGCTCGAGGACCTCGCGCGCGAGGCGCCCGGCGTATGCGCACAGGTCGTGCGCGCGTACGACTGCGAAGACGAGCTCCAGCGGATCGCCGCGAGCGAATCCTCGCGCGGGCGCGCCGGCGCCGCGCCGGCGGTCCGTCTCGCGGCGCACGATGCGCGCGCGACGGTCGAGCACATCGAGGCGCTGCGCGGCGTCGTCTGGGAGGCGACGCTCGCAGAGCTCGACGATCCGTCTGCGCGCCAGGTGGCCGAGCTCTCCGATCGTCTCGCGCTCGTCTGCGCCACGCTGCTGGCGGCGGCGCTCGGCGAGTCGACCGCGCTTGGCGAGGCGACAGTGCCGAGCTCGCAAGAGGGGTCCGCCCAGGCGCCCGCGCGGGTCCACGGGCAAGTTCTGTTCACGGCGTCCCAGCCCGAGCCGGGGAAGAGCGGCGTAGCGCTGATCGACGAGTTCGAAGCGACTGTTGCGCAACCCGAGCCGCAGCAGCGACGCAGAGCGGGCGAGCGCGAGGCCCCGATCGACCAGCGCCGCGTCGCGCCGGACGCATCGCGTACGGCTCCCGGCCCGCCACGAACGACGCCGCGCGCGCTGCCGTGGGACACGCCGCTGCAACGCCCGAGCGCCGCGAGTCAGACCGGCGAGCGCGCGGGGACCGCCGAGCGGCGCGCGGCCGACGACGCCGACGGAGCCGTGCGGATCAGGCGCGGCGCGCCTGCGCCGATCGACGAGCGCGACTAGCCCGCCGCGCGCGCGGCCAGCGGAATCGGCTCAGGAGGCAGGCGCGGAAGCGGCGCCGACGGTGCCGCCGAGCTTCGCCGCTGCTTCTGCTTCGGCGACGGCCGCCGGCGGCAGTCCGAGCGTCGGCGTGTTCGGCACGCTTCCGACGACGCGACCCTGCACGCGCGCCGTGTCGGCCATCCCGAGCGCGTGCGCGGCTTCCGTCGTCAGGTCCCACTGCGCGCCGTTGTGCGCGTACGGGCCGCGATCGATGACCGGCACCGTCACGCCGCGTCCGCGGTAGCTGAACTTGACGAGCGTCCCGCACGGCAACGTGCGGTTGGCGACGCCGACGACTGCCGGCGTGAGCTTCTGCCCACACGCTGTCGTCTGTCCGTAGAAGCCCGGCCCGAACCAGGTCGCCAGCGCGACCTTCTTGACAGGCGGCACCGTCGTCGGCGCCGGTGCGCTCGCGGCGCCGCCGGTTTCGGCGAACGCGCTCGCGGCAGGTCCACTCGCGCACGCTGTCGCAGCGAGCACGGCAACGATCGATATCTTCGAAAACGGCGTTCGCATCAGTGTCGGTGCCTACGGGGTGAGCTGACGGGCTCGCGCCACACTGCCGGCGCTACGACCTCGAATGGTCGATTCGCCCCAGCGGATCGAACTTCCGGTCCGCGTTTGGGTCCCCCGTCTCCAGCGACCTGAGTCGCAAGAGCTCGGCGTGACCGCAAGTATACAGAAGACCTTTGAGGAGCTTTGCGCAGGCTCGAGATCGCCTGCGCTCGCCGCCTGGAGGAGAGATCAGGACAGCGGCAGGCGCGAAAAGACGTCTTTGAGCAAGCGCTCGCCCGTCGAGAGCCCGGCTTTCGCCAGCTCCCCGACGATCTCGGCGGCGGCGGAGACGAGCTCGGCGCCGCCCGGCGGCGCGACGGCTCCTTCCGCCTCGCCTTCGCACTCGAACCCCTGACGCGGGGCCGGCTCCTGAAGCGGAGCGGCGGGTCGCGGCGTCGCCGTACGCCTTGCCGCGCGGGCACGTTTTGCGCGCACGGCACTCGACGGGCGTGGCGTGACCGGCGACGCTTTCGCCGCCGCCGACGCCGAGGACTCGGTGATCGCGTCGACCGTGCGTTTCTCGGTCGCCCGCGGTTTCGGCTGCGACTTCGTTCGTGCAGCCGTTCGTTTGCTCGCCGCCGGCTTCGCCGGTTTGGCGCGCGTCGCCTTGTGCGGCTCGGTCGGCTTGGCGCTCGCGCCGCGGGCGGCCGCGCGCCGTGCGCTCGAGCGCTGCGGCCTGGTACGGGGCAGGTTCGCGAGCACGCCGCCGTCGCTTCGGGGCGTCTTCCTCGCGTTGGCTCTCACGTCTGCATCCGCCATGTGCACATCATTGCTTAAGGTCGCCGCCGGAACATTGCCGGACGCTTGCAAGCTCGACGGCAGGCCATTGAGATCGACGGGGGGGACGCGTTAGCATGGGTCCCCGAACAGAAGCGCGACTTGTAACGTTGGGCGGGCCTCAGCCGTATGTCCCACGGAGGGCTGTCCTCAGCCAGATCCGGTAGGGCCTTGGCAACGGCCGCCGGTTGTCGACCGACGGAAGAAACGGATACAGATGTCAGTAGTCGAGCTGCAGGAGCTGGATGAGGTCAAGGGTCTGCTCGCCAAGGGCCAGCAGGTCGGAGTGCTCTCCTTCACGGAGATAACGAAGGCGATGTCCGAGCTCGACTTGGACGAGTCCGACGTCGAAGAGCTGCACGGCTTCCTCGAGAAAGCCGAGATCGAGCTCGTCGAGGACATCGATCCGGCGACTGCCGCTGCCTCGCAGGTGGAGCGCGCGCCCGACAAACGCGGTCGGCGCAAAGCCAAAACGACGCTCGACCTGAAGCCGGACATGACGACCGACTCGCTGCAGCTGTTCCTCAAGGACATCGGCAAGGTGCGCCTGCTGACCGCTCAGGAGGAGGTCGATCTTGCCAAGCGCATCGAGCGCGGCGACCTCGACGCGAAGCAGAAGATGGTCGAGTCGAACCTGCGCCTCGTCGTCTCGATCGCGAAGAACTACCGCAACCAGGGACTGCCGTTCCTCGACTTGATCCAGGAGGGCACGCTCGGCCTCGTGCGCGCCGCGGAGAAGTTCGACTACCGCAAGGGCTTCAAGTTCTCGACGTACGCGACCTGGTGGATCCGCCAGGCGATCGCCCGCGCGCTGGCCGACAAGGCCCGCACGATCCGCATTCCCGTGCACGTCGTCGAGAAGCTCAACAAGATCGGCCGCGCCGAGCGCAAGCTCGTCACCGAGCTCGGCCGCGAGCCGACGGCCGACGAGATCGCCGAGGTCACCGGGATCGACCCCGAGGAGGTCGACTCGATCAAGCGCTCCGCGCAGGCGCCCGT
>DASZLB010000189.1:0-5586 GCA_035552575.1 Solirubrobacteraceae bacterium
TCGGCGCCTGCGCGGTGCTGTGCGGCTTGGCCGTGCCGGCAGCCGCGAATGCCGCGAGCGTCTACGTCTCGAGCTCATCGCCGGTCGTGCCCGGCGGCAAGAGCTGCACGCAGCCGAACTACGCCACGATTCAAGGTGCGATCGACGCGCTCAAATCGCTCTCGAACCCGACGATCGACGTTTGCCCGGGCACATACACCGAACAGCTGACGATCACGAAAGCGCTGAAGCTGAGCGTCGCGGGCACGGCGGGCTCGGCGAAGGTCGTGCTGCCTGCCTCCCCAGCCGACACCGAAACGGAATGCGACAAAGCTTCGGCCAAAGCGGGCGACGTCAACCAGGACGGGATCTCGATCTGCACGCCGGGCACCGTCAGCATCACGGGCTTGACGGTCGAAGCGAAGTGGGCGGGCGACGTCTGCAACGACAACCTCTACGGCATCCTCGTCGCGGGCGGCGCGACGCTGAAGGCGACGAACACGACGATCGACGGCGCCGGTGCGTTTCCGATCAACGGCTGCCAGGGCGGCGTCGGGATCGAGGTCGGCATGCACTGGACGAACCCGGTCGAAGTCGGGCATGCGACGCTGAAGGGCGTGACGGTCGAGAACTACCAGAAGAACGGCATCACGATCGAGGGCAAAGGCTCGACCGCAACGATCGGCACGACGACCGTCAAAGGCGCCGGCGCGACGCCCGAAACAGCGCAGAACGGCATTCAGGTCAGCGGCGAAGGCCAGGCGAAGATCAAGTCGTCGAAGATCTCCGGCAACGAGTGCGACGTCAAATCGTGCGGCGGCGAAGGCTTCTCCCAGGAACAGGCCACAGGCCTGCTGTTCTACGGTGCAGCCGCGGGCTCGAGCGTCACGAGCTCGACGCTCGAAGGCAACGACATCGGCGCGTACTACATCTCATCGAGCTCCACGCAGCCGGCCGCGCCGGAGCTGCTGCTGAGCAAAGACACGTTCTCTGGCAACCGCTACGAGGGCGTCGCGCTCGACCAGGGCGACGCGTCGCTGAAGAGCGACACGATCGAGGGGCCGAGCGAGGTCGGCATCGAAATCTACCAATACGCATCGCGGTCGCTCGCGTCGGAATCGAGCGCTTCGAACATGAAGATCGAAGGCGTCGGCACAGGCGTTCGCGTCGCATCCGACAAAGCCGCCGGCGACAAGCCGGGGCGCTTCAAGTTCTCCAAAAGCACGTTCGCGAACGACACGACGGTGCTGAACAACGAAAGCAGCAACTTCGAAGTCGTCTTCTAGTCGGCCCAATCGGGAGGAGAGAGCCGCTGAGGGCTCTCCCCTCCCGGCTGCGCCGAGCCCGCTTTGTCTAGGCTCTCGCGGTGGCCGTCTCCGCCAGACGCAACTTCGCCGCAACTTCTCCCGGCGGCGCCGCTCGGCCTCGCGGCGCTCGCCGGTGCGACACCGAGGCGGATAGGAGCGTGAGCGCACGATGAGCGCGTCGGGCCCCGAGCACGCGACGAACGCGGCAATCACGCCGGAGCTGAGCCGCCAGATGCTGCCGGGGACGTTCCCGGGCAACCTCGACATCGAGCTGACGGAGATCACGGACGCGCTCGTGCGCGGGCGGATGCTGATCGACAAGCGCCACCTGCACCCGATGGGCTACGTGCACGGCGGCGCGTGGGTGGCGTTCGCCGACACGGTCGCGGCCTGGGGGACGATGCGCCACCTGCCGGAGGGCCGCGGCTTCACGACGGTCGAGCTGAAGGTCAACGTGCTCGCCTCGGCGAAGGACGGCGATGAGCTGACGGCGCTCGGCGAGCCGCTGCACATCGGCTCGCGCACGCACGTCTGGCAGGTGCAGGTCTCGCGCGGCGAGCGGCTCGCGGCGCACTTCGTCTGCACGCAGATCGTGCTCTAGCGAGCTTCGGCGTCGCGCGCGGCGAAGAACTCGGCGCCCTCGATGCTGACGTGCGGGACGATCCGCTCGAGCCATTTGGGCATCCACCAGTTGACCTTGCCCATCAGCAGCATCAGCGCGGGCACGAGCAGGCAGCGCACGACGGTCGCGTCGAGCACGACGGCGACGGCGAGGCCGACGCCGAACTGCTTGATCGTCGGATCGCCGTTGAGCACGAAGCTGCCGAAGACGAAGACCATGATCAGCGCCGCGGCGGTGATCACGCGCGCGCTCGTTACGAGCCCGGAGACGACGGAGCTGCGGTTGTCCTCGCCGGCGTGCACGTGCTCCTCGATCTGGCTGACGAGGAAGACCTCGTAGTCCATCGAGAGCCCGAACAGCACGGCGAACATGAACAGCGGCACGTAGGAGACGATCGGCACGGAGCCGCTCAGGCCGATCGCCTTCGCGAGCCATCCGTACTGGAAGATCGCCGTCAGCACGCCGTAGGAGGCGCCGATCGAGAGCAGGTTCATCACGGCCGCCTGCGCCGGGATGATCGCGGTGCGGAAGGCGAGGATCAGCAGCACGAAGCTGAGCAGGATCACGACGAGGATCTGCAGTGGCAGCTTTTCGGAGATCCGCGAGGCGAGATCGATGTAGCCGGCCGTGCTGCCGCCGACGTCCGCTTTCATGTCGGTGCCCTTCTCCGCGCCCGGGATCACCTTCGAGCGAAGCTTTTCGACGAGCTCCGTCGTCGATTCTTCGGCCGGGCCCTTCGCGGCGATCGCGTTGAAGTACGCCGTCGTGCCGGCCTTGTCGATCTGCGCAGGCGTGACCGCGACGACGTCTGCCGTCGCGGAGATGTCCTTCTGCAGTGTCGCGAGACGCGGATCGCCCGCACGCGGATCGCTCTGCGTCTTGGCCGCCGAGGGGCTCTGCGTCTTGGCCGACGAGCTCTGTCCGTTCGACGAGGCGCTCTGGCCGCTCGCCGTGGAAGACGGCGGGCTCTTCGCGGGCGCCTTCGCGGGCGAGCCGAGCGAGACGGCGACGATCAACGGACCGTTTATCCCGGCGCCGAAGTTCTTCGCGAGCAGGTCATACGCTTTGCGCGCGGTCGTCGAGCTCGACAGCGCGGCGGTGTCCTGCTGGCCGAGGTTGAGCGAGAGCAGCGGGATCGTCAGCGGGATCAGGATCGCGAGCGCGGCGATTCCGGCGATCCACGGGTAGCGCGCGATCTCGTGCGCCCATTTCGCCCACAGGCCTTCGTGCGCCTGCTCGTCGCTCGCCGGATGGCGCACGCGCAGCGAGTTGATCCGCGGGCCGGTGATCGCGAGCGTCGCGGGCAGCAGCGTGAGCGCGGCGAGCACCGCGACGACGACGGCGATCGCGGCCATCAGGCCGAGCGTCGTGATCAGCGGGATGCCGGCGACGGCGAGTGAGACGAGCGCGATCGTCACGGTGCCGCCGGCGAAGAACACGGCGCCGCCGGAGGTCGCGGCGGCGCGCGCGATCGACTCGCCGATCGACAGGCCGTCCTTGATCCCGCGGAAGTGGCGCGTGACGATGAACAGCGCGTAGTCGATGCCGACGCCGAGCCCGATCATCGTCGCGAGCGTCGGCGCGACGGTCGGCACGGTTGCGACGTGCCCGAGCATGCGGATGATCGCGAGCGTCGCGAGCAGGCCGAGGATCGCGTTGAGGATCGGCAACAGCATCGAGACGACGGTCCCGAACGTGAGCGTCAGGATCAGCATCGCGGCGATGATCCCGATCAGCTCGCTCGACTCGGTCGCGGGCTTCGAGACCTTCTGGCCGAGCTGGCCGCCGGTCTCGACCTCGAGGCCGGCTGCCTTCGCCGGATTGGCGCCGTCGATGATCTTCTGCGTTTCTTCCTCCGAGAGCGAGCCGGGGCTCGTCGCAAGCGTGACCGAGAGATAGCCGGTCGCCTTGTCCTTGCTCAGCGCAGTCGCGCCCTGCGGCGTCAGCGGCGAGACGACGGAGGCGACGTGCGGCTCCTTCGCGACGCCGGCGGCGGCCGCGGCGACGGCTTCGGCGTTCTTCGGATCGGTCAGCTTTCCGCTGCTCGCGTGGAGCACGATCGGGCTCGAGCCGTTCGCCTGGTCGGGGAAGGACTTCGCGAGCGCGTTGGTCGCGGCTTGGCTGTCGGTGCCTGGCAGCGAGAGGTTGTCGTTCGTGTTGTCGCCGAGCGAGTGCGAGACGGCGACGAGCGCGATCGTGGCGACGAGCCAGACGGCGAGCACGACGAAGCGACGCCGAACACAGAACTGCGCGAGCCCATAGAGCATGCCGGTCATCGCCGGTTGTCCCCCTTGATTTCAGCCGATCCGAAGCAGCATCCTACGCGCCGGTCCCGGCGGCGCGTCAGGCGCCGTGCGACGCGCCAGATCTACGCGCTTCGCGCGCGCGGGCGACGCACGCCGCCGTGTGGCGGCCAGCGCAGAGCCGCGAAGCCGTCAGCCGGCGGCGTCGAGGTTCTCGAACACGGCGGTCATCCCCTGCCCGCCGCCGATGCACATCGTCTCGAGCCCGTAACGTCCGCCGCGGCGGCGCAGCTCGCGCAGCAGCGTCGTCATGATCCGCCCGCCGGTCGCGCCGATCGGATGCCCGAGCGAGATGCCGGAGCCGTGCACGTTGACGCGCTCGAGCCCGTCGGGCAGGTTCCACTCGCGCAGCACGGCGAGCGCCTGCGCGGCGAATGCCTCGTTGAGCTCGATCAGGTCGATCTCGGCGAGCGTCAGCCCGGCGCGCTGCAGCGCGCGCTCGGTCGCGGGCACGGGCCCGATGCCCATCGTCTCGGGCGCGACGCCGGCGACGGCCCAGGAGACGAGCCGCGCGAACGGCCGCAGGCCGAGCTCGGCGGCCTTCTCGGGGTGCGTGACGATGCACACGGCGGCGCCGTCGTTCTGGCCGCTCGCGTTGCCGGCGGTGACGGTCGCGTCGGGGTCGCTGCGCGACATGATCGCGCGCAGCGACGCGAGTCGCTCGAGCGTCGTGTCGGGCCGCGGGTGCTCGTCGCGGTCGATCGTGTGCTCGCCCTTGCGGTCGGTCACGGTCACGGCGACGATCTCCTCGGCGAACGTACCGTCCTCCTGCGCGGCGACGGCGCGCTGGTGCGAGCGCAGCGCGAGCGCGTCCTGCTCCTCGCGCGGGATCGAATACTCGCGGCGCAGGTTCTCGGCCGTTTCGATCATCCCGCCGGGCATCTGATGCTCGCGCCCACCGGCGGTCACGCGCCCGCGCGCGAGCCGATCCTCGAGCGCGACGGAACCGCCCTTGACGCCCCAGCGCATGCCGGTCGCATAGAACTCGGCCTGGCTCATGCTCTCGGCGCCGCCGGCGAGCGTCAGATCGGCGACGCCCGTCTGCACCTCCATGCAGGCGAGCATGATCGCCTGCAGCCCGGCTCCGCAGCGGCGGTCGACCTGCAGCCCAGGGACCTCGATCGGCAGGCCGGCGTCGAGCGCGGCGACACGACCGATCGCGGGCGCCTCGCCGTTCGGATAGCCCTGTCCGAGCACGACGTCGTCGATCGCGTCGGCCGGCAGCGACGTGCGCCGGACGAGCTCTTCGATGACGGTCGCTGCGAGCACGGTCGCGGGCACGTCTCGATACATGCCGCCGAAGCCGCCGACGGCGGTTCGCAGGGGCTCGCAGATGACGGCGTCGCGCATGACGGCGAGAGCCTGACACAAAAGC
>DASZLB010000190.1:0-4576 GCA_035552575.1 Solirubrobacteraceae bacterium
CGATTGGCGCGTGTCGCACGAAATGCTCGCGGAGGTCGTCTTCACCGGGGTGCTCGTGCTGCTCGTGTTCGCGCTCGTGCTCCATCTCGCGATCGCTGCCTACCGCGAGCGCCGCGCGAAGCGCCCGCGGGCTTGACTGCGCCGGGCGATCGGCGGCGCGTCAGGCGTCGCCTGCTGATCGCGCTCGGCGTGATCGTGTTTCTCGCGCTCAGCGGGCTGCTCGCGCGCTTCTTGACTAGCGACAACCTCGAACGCGAAGAGGACGTCGCGCTGATCGAAGCAGAGGCGAGAGGCGATGCGGCGGGCATGATCTCGAAGCTCGGTGGCTGCCGCGAGGACCCGTCGTGCGTCGCGCTGCAGCGCAAGAACGCGAGCGACCCGCGGGTGCGCCGCACGGGCGAGGTCAAGGTGCTCTCGCTGACCTCGGCGACGGCGAACTCGCCGACTGGCGCGACGGGCAAGACGCGCCTGGCGTGGACGGTGCTCGGGCGGCTTCCGGTCGTGCAGTGCATCGAAGTGAAGCGCAGCGGAAACGCGCTGACGGGGGTGCACGTCGCGCTGCTCAGCTTGAGCGCGCCGATCGACAACGAAGCGGATTGCTAGAGTCCACGAGCTTCCAATGGCCGACTCGAGCACCAAGCTGAACGTGAACAGCCGCGACGCGGAGGGCTCGCGCGCGGCGCGACGCCTGCGCCGCTCCGGCCGCGTGCCGGGTGTGCTCTACGGCGGCGGCGGCGAGCCGCTCGGCTTCGACGTCGACGCTCGCGACCTGCGCCTGGCGCTGGCGAAGTCGGGTGCGGTGCTCGACCTGAGCATCGACGGCGCGAAAGCGACGCCGGTCGTGCTGAAGGAGACGCAGCGCGACCCGGTTCGCGGCGACACGGTGCATATCGACCTGCTGCGCGTGCGCCTGGACGAGGCGATCCACGCTGTCGTGCCGCTCGAACTGACGGGCATCGACGACACGCCGGGAGTCAAGGAAGGCGGCATCCTCGAGCAGATCGTGCGCGAGCTGAACGTCGAGGCGCTGCCGACGGCGATTCCGGAGTCGATCGAGCACGCGGTCGGCGAGATGCAGATCGGCGACACGATCGCGCTCGAGCAGATCGCGATGCCGGATGGCGTCACGCTGCTCGACGAGACCGAGGATGCGATGGTCGCGACGCTTTCGGCGCCACGTCTGCAGACGGAGGCCGACGAGGTCGAGTCCGAGACGGAGCTCGTCGGCGAGGAGGGCGGCGACGCCGAGACCTCCGGCGACGGCGGAGACTCGGGCGACGGAGACTCCTCCGGGGAGTAGTCCTGCGGCGCCCGTTTGCCGGCCGTGGCGGTGACGGTGGAAACGGTGGCGCGATCGATTGGCTGATCGTCGGGCTCGGCAATCCGGGCCAGGAGTACGCGCGGACGCGCCACAACGTCGGCTTCATGGTCGCGGAGGAGCTCGTGCGCCGCTGGGATCTCGGCCGCGCGAAGGACAAGTTCCGCGGGCGGCTCGTCGAGGGTCGCGCCGGGGGGCCGAGCGCCGTCGGGCAGTCGCCGGGCGCTCGCCCGCGGGTCGCGGTGCTGTGCCCGCAGACGTACATGAACGACGCCGGGCGCTCGGTCGGCCCGGCGCGCGGGTCGTACAAGCTCGCGCTCGATCGCGTGCTCGTCGTGCACGACGAGATCGATCTGCCGTTCGGCGAGATGCGCGTGCGAACGGGCGGCGGCCTCGCGGGCCACAACGGGCTGAAGTCGATCAAGCGCGAGCTCGGCAGCGCCGACTTCGCGCGCGTGCGCGTCGGCGTCGGGCGGCCGAACAGCAGCGACCCGGAGATCGTCTCGGCGCACGTGCTCGGGCGCTTTCGCGAGAGCGCGAAGGAGGTCGAGGAGCTCGTCGCTCGCGCCGCGGATGAAGTCGAGCGGGCCGTTTTCGCCGCGCAGCAGCCGAGCGCGGACGCACCGGCCTAACTGCACGTCGCACGGGTCGACGGCTGCGCGCCGGCGACGCTCTGCGCGCGCGGCCCGCGACGCCAGGTCGCATGCCCGGAGCGCCGGCGGGGCGCATCTATTGTGTGGGCGGCACTCGCACATGGCGCTCCGACCACTCCTCGCCCACCTCGAAGACGACCCAGTCGCGCTGAAGCTCGCGCGCGACGGCGGCAACGCATTCGTCTCCTCCTCGCTGCGCCCGTACCTGATCGCGGCGCTGAGCGAGGCCGACTCGGCGGCGCACGAGCGCGCGCAGCTGGTCGTCGTCGGCGACGACCGCGCGGCGCGCGACATGGCGGCTGACCTGCGCGCGTGGCTCGCGCCGCGCCGCGTGCGCTACTACCCGACGCGCGGCGTCACGTATGAGTCGCACCTGACGCCGCCGCCGCACCTCGTCGGGCTGCGCATGGCGGCGCTCGACTCGCTGCTCGGCTCGGGCGGGGAGGACGCGGCCGAGCATGGACGACCGGTAGTCGTCGTCAGCGCGGTCGCGCTGTCGGAGAAGGTTCCCGACCCGGCGCTGCGCCCGAGCTCGTTCACGCTGCGCGTCGGCGAGCTGCTCGATCTCGACGAGTGCGCGGCGGAGCTCGTCGGCGCCGGCTACGAGCGCGTCGACCAGGTCGAGGAGCGCGGCCAGTTCGCGCTGCGCGGCGGGCTGCTCGACGTCTTCCCGGCGACGGAGGACCGTGCGGTGCGCGTCGACATGTTCGACGTCGAGATCGAATCGCTGCGCTGGTTCTCGACGTTCACGCAGCGCTCGCTCGGCGACGTGCAGGAGGTCGAGATCGCGCCGGCGGCGGAGCTCGCGGAAGAGCACAGGATGCTCGCGGCCGTCGCGGGCGAAGAACTGGCAGCGAGCGCCGGCTCGGGCGGCGGCGAGCACGGCGCATCGGGGCGTCCGGACATCGCCGAGCTCTTGCCGGTCGAGCGCTTCGGCGCGCTGCTCGAGCTGATCGGCGAGGACGCGGAGCTGATCGTCGCGGCCGAGGAGGAGCTCGCGCCGGCGCTCGCCGATCACTGGAGCGACGTCTGCGCGGCATTCGGCGACGAGGACGCGCATCACCTCTACGTCAGCCCCGAGGACGTGCAAGCCTCGGTCGCGGCGCGCGCGCGGATTCGCCTCTCGGCGATCTCGAGCGGTCAAGAGATCGAGCTGCGCGCATCCTCGGCCGACACGGCGGCGCGCTCGCTGGCCGAAGCGGAGCCGGAGCTCGAGAAGCTCGTGCGCTCGGGCTACCGGACGGTCGTCGCGTTTCCGCAGCGCGGCGAGGGCGAGCGCGCGGCGTACAACCTCGGGCGGCTCAAAGCGAGCTGGCTCGGCGAGGGCGTCGACGCGGGGCTCTCGCCGCAGGAGGCGTCGCTGCGCTTCGCGGCGGCGTCGCTGCGCGAGGGGTTCGTCGCGCCGTCGCTGAAGCTCGCGGTCTTTCCGGAGCACCGCCTGCTGCGCCGGCGCGCGGCCGCACGCGGCGGCGAGCGCTCGGGCGCCGGCGGGCGCAGCGGTCCGCGCCGCGGCGCGCTGCGCTCGTTCACGGAGCTGCGCGCGGGCGACGTCGTCGTGCACGAGGACCATGGCGTCGCGCGCTTTGCGGGCTTTGAGACGCGCACGGTCGCGGACGTGACGCGCGACTACCTGTACCTCGAATACCAGGGCGACGACCGCGTCTTCGTGCCGACGGACCAGCTCGCGAAGATCTCGCGCTACGTCGGCGCGGGCGGTGGGAACCCGCCGCTGTCGAAGCTCGGCGGCACGCGCTGGGAGACGATGAAGGCGCGCGCGCGCCGTGCCGCGCAGGAGCTCTCGGGCGAGCTCTTGAGCCTCTACGCGGAGCGGCGCAGGCGCACGGGTCACGCGTTCGCGGAGGACTCCGACTGGCAGCGCGAGTTCGAGCAGGCGTTCGCGTTCACGGAGACACCGGACCAGCGCGAGGCGATCGAGCTGACGAAGGCCGACATGGAGGCGCCGCGGCCGATGGACCGACTGATCTGCGGCGACGTCGGCTACGGCAAGACGGAGGTCGCGCTGCGTGCGGCGTTCAAGGCGGCGCAGGACGGCAAGCAGGTGCTGATGCTCGTGCCGACGACGATCCTCGCGCTGCAGCACTACGGAACGTTCGCCGAGCGCCTCGCGGACTATCCGATCACGATCGACCACGTCTCGCGATTTCGCACGGCGGCCGAGCAGAAAGAGGCGATCAAGGGGTTCGCCGAAGGGCGCATCGACATCCTGATCGGCACGCACCGCGTGCTCTCGCGCGACGTTCGCGCGAAGGACCTCGGCCTGTTGATCGTCGACGAGGAGCAGCGCTTTGGCGTCAAGCAGAAGGAGCTGCTGCGCCAGCTGAAGCTGCGCGTCGACGTGATCGCGATGTCGGCGACGCCGATCCCGCGCACGCTGCAGATGTCGCTGGCGGGGCTGCGCGACATCTCGGTGATCGAGACGCCGCCGGAGGGTAGGCGGCCGGTCAAGACGTACGTCGGCGAGTACGAGGAGGAGCTCGTCAAGCGCGCGATCGTGCGCGAGCACGAGCGCGGCGGGCAGGCGTTCTTCCTGCACAACCGCGTCGAGTCGATCGAGGAGACGGCCGAGCGCCTGCGCGCGCTGTGC
>DASZLB010000191.1:0-5931 GCA_035552575.1 Solirubrobacteraceae bacterium
ACCGAGCATCACGGCGCGCGCCACCACCATCGCCACCGCGGCGCGCACCTGCTCGCTTTTCACGCCCAGGCGCCGGCCACTTCGCCGGGCCCAGGCGCGGGCACGACCCCGGCGGCGCCTGTCGCCGAAGAACGCGCCGGGACGATCGCGTCGTTTACAGCCGGCACGTTGACGATCACGCTGAACGACGGCACGAGCGTCAGCGGCAAAGTCGGGCCGGCGACCGAGATCGAGTGTCACTCGGCGATGGCGAGCGCTGCGGACAACGGCGATAACGGGAACAACGGCGGGGTAGGGGAGCACGGCGACCGCAGCGGTCCCGGCCCCGGAGATGACCAGGCGGGCGACGGCGCGGGACACGACGAAGGCGAGCACGAAGCCGGCGACGACGACGCCCGCGACGAAGCGGAGCGCTGCTCGCAGACGGCCCTCGTGCCGGGCGCGAGCGTACGCGAGGCCGTGCTGAGCGTCGGCGGCGCCGGTGCGTTCTGGGTCAAGCTCGAGCTCTGACGGCGCGCGCGCGAAAGCGCACGAACGACGGGGCGCCCCCCAGCGGGCGCCCCGTCGCCGTTAAGGGTCGTTCGTCCACAAGTCGCAACCGCGGTGGGGCGAGGGGTAAGGATCTGGCGATTGCGGCGTCTTCATAGGCGAGACGCGATGGAAACGACCGAATGAGCCCGAGAATCTCGATAAGCCTGCTCGCCGCGCAGCCCGATCAGCGCCTGCTCGCTCTAGCCCGTGACGGCAACGAGAGCGCGTTCGAGGCGCTCGTGCACCGCTACCGGCGTCCGCTGCTGCGCTACTGCCGCCGCATGAGGCTCTCCGATACGCGAGCCGAGGACGTCCTGCAGCAGGCGCTCCTGCAAGCGTGGCTCGCGCTCTCGCGCGGCGCCGAGGTGCGCGAGCTGCGCGCGTGGCTGTATCGGATCGTGCACAACGTCGCAGTCAACGCGATGCGCGGCACGGCCGAGTCCCACGGCGAGCTCACCGAGGCCGTTCAGGCGCGCGCGTCGCTCGCGAGCGACTCGAATCTCCAACGGCGGATTGCCGTGCGCGAGGCGCTCGGCGAGGTCGCCGAGCTGCCGCAGATGCAGCAGGCGGCGATCTTCCTGACGGCCGTCGACGGGCAGACGCACGACGAGGTCGCGCATGCGCTCGGCATCTCGCAAGGTGCGCTGCGGGGCCTGCTCTACCGCGCCAGAGCGACGCTGCGCAGCGCCGCGGCCGCGCTGACGCCGTCACCGCTGCTCGCGTCGGCCTCGGGCGGGACGGGAGCAGCGGCGCCTTCGACGGAACGGCTTGCCGAGCTCGCGGCCGGCGACGGTGCCGGTTTCGCCGGGGTGCTGCTGAAGGGTGCCGTCGCCACGGTCACCGCAGGCGTGCTCGCGACCGGCGCCGGCGTCGTCGCCCATCACGGGCGCGAATCCGTCACTCCGCACCACGGCGCGACGAGCGCAGCGTCGCTCGCTCCGCTGGCGCACTCGCCTGAAGGCTCTGGCCTCCCCAGCGCTTCGACCGTCGCGCTGCTCGACCGGCGATCGACACGCCGCGGGCACGGGGAGAACGCGTCGCACGGCAAGCACTCGCCGAGCAGGCGAGCGCGGAACGGCGAGCAGCACGGACATGACGGCTCGCACGATGGCGTAGCGCACGGTGGACGAGACGAATCCTCGCTCCGCAACGACGCCGACGAAGCTGGAAAGTCTCGCGGGGGCGCCAACGCAGAGAGCGCCGGCGGCTCAGACGATCGTCGCGGCTCCTCTGCGGCGCCGGGCTCGACGGGTGCCTCGGCCACGAGCGAATCGGCCGAGCGCGGGCGCGAGCAGTCATCGAGCGGCGATCGACACTCCGGGTCGGATCGCTCGCAGGCCGCCGGCGCCGAAGCCGGCGAGCAGGCAGCCGCCGAAGTGGCCCAGCCCACGGCGCCCGAAGGCGCTCAGGTGCCCGGCGAGCAGACACGAGGCCGCGACGACAGCGCAGGCTCCTCCTCCGACCGCGAAAGCTCGCGCTCGGACGGTTGACTCAGCTCAGCCGCAACCCGTGTTGTTGCCGCAAGACGAGCACGTGTAGCAGCTACCCGTCCGCTGCATCATCCCGCCGCACTGCCCGCACGCCGGGCCGAGGTCGAGACCCTGCAGGCGCGCCGGGACGACCGGCGGCGTGTCCGTGAACGAGGCAGCCGGCGCGCTCGAGCCGCCATTACCTCCGTTTCCCGCCGAAGCACGCGGGGCGTCCTCGGGCTCCTCCGCCGCTGCCGCCGGGCCTGCGGTGTCCGACGAGCTGAACGACTGCGCTGCCTCCTGTGCCGCTTGGCGCGCGCGGACCTGCGGCGTGAGGATGCCGAGCTCCTCCTGTGCGTCTGCGTCGAGGAAGCGCGACGCGAGCCAGCGCATGATGTAGTCCGGCATCGACTTCGCGAACGGGATCTCCGGGTTCTGCGTGATCCCCTCAGGCTCGAAGCGCATGTAGCTGAACTTCTGCACGAGCGTCTCGAGCGGCACGCCGTACTGCAGCGAGATCGAGATCGCCGTCGCGAACGAGTTCATCATCCCGCGCAGCGTCGAGCCCTCCTTGCCGATGTCCGTGAGGAAGATCTCACCGACCGAGCCGTCGTCGTACATGCCCGCCGTGATGTAGCCCTCGTGCCCGGCGATCGAGAACTTGTGCGTGATCGACTGGCGCTCGACCGGCATCCGCTTGCGCTGCGGACCGACTTCGGCGCGCGCCTCCGTCCTGGCCTGCTCGAGCAGCGCGTCGATGTCGACCGGCTCCTGCACGCCCTTCTGCGCGTCCGTGCGCAGCGCCTGTGCCGTCTTCGAGCCGTCGCGATAGATCGCGAGCGCCTTGACGCCGAGCCGCCACGCCTGCGTGTAGGCGTCCGCGATGTCCTCGACCGTCGCCTCCTGCGGCAGGTTGACCGTCTTTGAGATCGCGCCCGAGATGAACGGCTGCACGGCGCCCATCATCTTGATGTGGCCCATGTGCGAGATCGCGCGCTCGCCGACGGCCACGTCGAAGACCTGCATGTGCTCCTCCGCGAGGCCCGGCGCGCCGACGATCGTGCCGTGCTCGGCCAGGTGCGCCTCGATCTGCTCGATCTGCGTGTCGGAGTAGCCAAGCGTCTGCAGCGCCAGCGGCACCGTGCGGTTGACGATCGTCATCTGCCCGCCGCCGACGAGCTCCTTGAACTTGACCAGCGAGAAGTCCGGCTCGACGCCCGTCGTGTCGCAGTCCATCAGGAACGAGATCGTGCCCGTCGGCGCGAGCACCGTCGCCTGCGCGTTGCGGTAGCCGTGGCGCTCGCCGAGCTCGACGGCGTCCTCCCAGGAGCGCCGCGCCGCCGCGAGCAGCTCCTCGTCGGCGCTTTCGTGCTCCGGGATCACGTAGGAGGCGTCGCGGTGCATGCGCATCACGTTGTTGTGCGCCTCGCGGTTCTCCTCGTAGCGCTCGTACGGTCCCTGCGCCGCCGCGATCTCTGCCGAGCGGCGGTACGCGCGCCCGGTCATCAGCGCCGTGATCGCCGCCGCCGTCTCGCGGCCCGAGTCCGAGTCGTACGGCATGCCGTTGCTCATCAGGTACGCGCCGAGGTTCGCGTAGCCGAGGCCGAGCTGGCGGAACGCGCGCGCGTTCTCGCCGATCTGCTCGGTCGGGTAGCTGGAGGGCCCGACGATGATCTCCTGTGCCAGCAGCACGACGTCGACGGCGTGCTCGAAGGACTCCGCGTCGAGCGTCCCGTCGGCGCGGCGGAAGCGCATCAGGTTCAGCGAAGCCAGGTTGCAGGCCGAGTCGTCGACGTGCATGTACTCGCTGCAAGGGTTCGACGCGTTGATCCGGCCCGAGTTCGGGCTCGTGTGCCAGCGGTTGATCGTCGTGTCGTACTGCACGCCCGGATCGGCGCAGCGGTATGCCGCCTCGGCGATCTCGCGCATCAGCTCGCGCGCCTGGATCGGCTCGCCGACCGGCTCGCCCGTCGCGCGCGCCGTCAGGCGCCACTCGCCGTCGTCTTCGACGGCCTGCATGAACTCGTCCGTCACGCGCACCGAGTTGTTCGCGTTCTGGTACTGGATCGACTTGAAGCCGTCGCCGTCGATCGACATGTCGAAGCCCGCGTCGCGCAGCGCCTCGGCCTTGTCCTCCTCCTTCGCCTTGCACCAGATGAACTCGCGGATGTCCGGGTGGTCGACGTCGAGCACGACCATCTTCGCCGCGCGCCGCGTCTTGCCGCCCGACTTGATCGTTCCCGCCCACGAGTCCGCGCCGCGCATGAACGAGACAGGGCCCGAGGCCGTGCCGCCCTTCGCCAGCGGCTCCATCGAGCCGCGGATTTTCGACAGGTTGATCCCCGAGCCGGAGCCGCCGCGGAAGATGTTCCCCTCCTTCGTGTTCCAGTCGAGGATCGACTCCATCGTGTCCTGCACCGAGAGGATGAAGCAGGCGCTGCACTGCGGGTGCTCCTCGAAGCCGACGTTGAACCAGACCGGCGAGTTGAACGCCGCCATCTGGTGCAGCAGGATGTGCGTCAGCTCGTGCTCGAAGACCTCTGCGTCCTGCGACGAGGCGAAGTAGCCGCGCTCGGCGCCCCAGCCGGCGATCGTGCCGGCGACGCGCGAGATCATCTGCTTGACGGAATGCTCGCGGGCCGGGTTGCCGAGCTGACCGCGGAAGTACTTCTGCGCGACGATGTTCGTCGCGTTCTGCGACCAGCTCTTCGGGAACTCGACGTTCCGCTGCTCGAACGCGACGCGGTCGCCATGACCGATCCGCGCGTCGCGCAGCTCCCACTCGACGGCATCGAACGGATGCGTGCCGGGCGTCGTGAAGAAACGCTTGATCTCGAGCGCGTCAGCGGGCGTCGTCGCGTGGGAGATGGTGGAGTGCGGGGTGGGGTTCATCGGACCTTCCTCCTCTGCTGCGCCGACGTTGCGGGCGGCCGTTCGAGCTGTTGTTCGGGGGTCAAGCATCGTGGCGCACCGGGCGGATGGAAGAGCACGCACGATCAAGCTCGAAATCGCTCTGGAAGTAGCTCTTATTTTACTACCCCGACGGCTCTTAGCAGGACCGTCCAAGCAAGCAGATCCGCTGCAAATTGGGGGTTCTACAGCGCCCTGCGGCTCGCTCGAACGTGGGCCGCGCGGGACCGCGCGGCGCCTCCGCGAGCGTCGGCTGCCGCTCGCGCGACGTGAGAAAGAAGTTTCTCGCTGCGAGCGGGACGATCAGCGCCCGAGCCGCGCCCAGTCGGTGAATTCAGACCACGTCGCCGAAGCGCGAAAGCCGGCCTCGGCCATCGCGTGGCGCAGCGAGAGCAGCCAGTGCGGCTCGAACGCGCGGCGGCGCGCGAGCGCCCACGCGATGCAGCCGAGCAGCAGCAGCAGCGCGAGCGCCGCGATAACGATCGCGCCGGCCGACAGCGGACGGTCGCCCTTGGCCTTGTTCGCCCGCGCTTTGCCGCTCTGCGTCAACGTCAGCCTCGCGATCGTGCCCCCCGGCGCGCTCGCCGCGGGGCTGCCTGTCGTGGGCGTCGTCGCCGGCGTCGTCGGCGTCGCGCCCGGCGTCGTCGCAGCCGGCGTAGTCGCTGTGGCCCCCGGCGTCGTCGCAGCAGGCGTCGTCGCTGTCGCCGGCGGCGCAGTCGTCGCACCGGCCGTCGCGCCGCCGGACGGAACGTACGTCGTCGTCGGCGTGCTCGCGACCGGCGTCGCGACCGCGCCTGCGCCGGCTGCGCTCGCCGTCGCCGCAACTGCGCCGCCTGCGCCGACGGCCGCCAGCGCGAGCGCCAGCGCAAGCCACCCTGCGCAGAGCGCTGCGACGCCGCCGCGAGCGCGTCGTCGGGAGCGGCGGCGCCGATCGGGCGAGCGGCGCGCGGCCAGGCTCATGCGTGCGATCGCCATGACGCGCTGAATGCTAACCGCGCGCACTCGCGCGCTCGCCGAGCAG
>DASZLB010000192.1:0-5955 GCA_035552575.1 Solirubrobacteraceae bacterium
CTCGCGCTCGTCGTGCGCGAGGCCTTCGCGCTGCTGCGCCTGATCGCGTTCTTCACAGCCGGCGAGGCGAAGCCGGCGCAGTCGTGGCACCTGCGCGACGGCCTGACGGCGTGGCACGCGGCAGGGCAGATCCACACGGACATCCAGAAGGGCTTCGTCCGCGCCGAGGTGATCGGCTGGCGCGAGCTCGTCGACGCGGGAGGCTACTCGGGCGCGCGCGAGCGCGGGACGCTGCGGCTCGAGGGGCGCGACTACGCGATGGCCGACGGAGATGTGATCTCGGTCAAGTTCACGCCCTAGCGGCCCGCTGGCCTGCGCCTTACGGCGTCCTCGGTCGCTCGCGTGCCAGAAGCACGCCAAACTCCCTGCGTCCTTGCGAGGCTTGACCATCGAGCTGCTAGGGCAATGGCTGAACTAAGCGAGCTTTTCCAACCGCTCGGCGAGCCGCTTCATGCCGAGCTTGCGGGCGTGCTCGGCGCCGGTGGCGAAGTCGCTCGGCGCGTCGGGCGGGCGCTCGACGTCGATCGACTGCAACGTCGCGATCTCGCGGAACTTGCGCAGCAGCTCCTCGTTCTCGCGCAGCGCGGCAGCGGCTCGCGGGCGTATCGCGTCATCGCCGCGCGCGACCTTGTTCTCCTGCGCGCGGGCCGCGGCGAGCAGGTTCTCGAGCGTGCCGTGCGCACGCAACAGCTCGGCGGCCGTCTTCGCGCCGATCCCGGGCGCGCCGGGGAGGCCGTCGGACGGGTCGCCGCGCAGCGCGATGAAGTCCGCGACCTGCTCCGGCTCGATGCCGTAGCGCTCGCGCACATCGGCCGCTCCGAGCTCGCCCGACCCGCCGCCCTTGCGCAGCTCGAGCACGGCGATCCGCTCACCGACGGCGCCGTAGAGGTCGCGATCGCCGGTCATCAGCAGCGCCCGCCCGCCGCTGTCCTGCTCGGCGCGCGCGTAGGAGAACATCACGTCGTCGGCCTCGAGCGAGTCGCTCGATGGACAGCTCCAGGCGAAGCTCTCGAGCAGCTCGCCGGCGCGCTGCCACTGCCAGCGGAGCTCCGCCGGCATCGCGTCGCGGTGGGCGTGGTAGGGCGGATAGAGCCGCACGCGGTAGTCGGCCTCCTCGGCGCCCATGCACGCGAGCACGCAGCGCGGGCGCTGGTCGGGTCGGCACGACTCGATGTAGCCGACGAGCGCGTTGACGGTGCCGAGCAGCGCGTTGACAGGGCGCCCCTCGTCGTCGGCGATCGATTTGGGCAGCGCGAAGTACGAGCGATACAACAGCCACGGAACATCGGCGGCGAGCAGCGGCGCGGTTGCGGGCATCCGCGCAGACTAGTTCGCCGCCAGCGCGACCTGCGCGCGCGTCGTGACGCGTGTGTCGATCCGTTCGCGCACGAACGGAACGCGCTCGCCGCCGCCGGCTCGTGCAAACGCCTCGCGGACGAGTGGTGTGTCGGCGAGCAGTTCGAGCTCGCAGCCGCGTCGCTCGCACCAGCCGCGCCGGTAGACGATCACGGCGACGCCGATCGTGTCGATCTCGGTCAGGCCGTTGAGGTCGAGCGTGAGCGCGTCGACGCCGAGCGCGCAGAGCCGCTCGATCTCGGCTTCCAGCGCAGGCGCCGATGCGCGGTCGAGTTCGCCGAGCAAAAGTACGGTGTGCATCAGTCCAGCTCCCTTCCAGCTCTAGCGGCGCCGAGCAGTGTTTGCGCTCGCACGCCGCGTTGACGATTGCCGGGACGCGACTTGCGCTGCTGGACGCCGAGCGACCGGCGCGATGCCGTGCGCTCGCGTGCCGTGCGCGTCGCGCTGGAAGCGCTAGCCCGGGCGCGCCGGGATCAGCGCGAATGGCGCCAAGCGCCATGAGGCGCCGGCGCGTCGCAGCCGGCGCATCGCGCGCGGAGCCGCGAGCAGCAGCAGTGCCGCGAGCGCGAGCGCCGTCATCGCCGAGAGGCCGCCGGCGGCACCGGCGCTGCTCGTGGGCGAGAAGCCGCCCGGAAACGGAGATCGAGCCGGCACGGCTTCGCCCGGCGCCGGGGTTGCGCCGGGCGCTTTCGCGAGCGAAGTGGCGTTCGGCGGCGCGGCGCTAGTGGCAGCCAGGGCGATGTCGCGGTTCTGGGGCGCGCCGCGAAGTGGGCTGCCGGATCGAAGCGGATTGCCGGATGCATCGCGCGCGAGCGTCAGTAGCTGCGCCGGCGGCAGCCCGAGTGGACTGACGCCTGGCGACACGGCATTCACCGAGCCGATCGCGACGAGGCCGGCCGCGGCTGCGAACGGCGCGATGCCCGACTGAACGGCAAATGCAGTGCCTGCTGCGAGCAGGGTCGATGGATCCGGCGTCGAGCTCGCGGGCGCCAGCGACGCGGCGTCCGGCACCGGAAGCGCGGCGAGCGTGTCGCGAGCGCCGGCGGCGACGTCGGCGACGTCGACGGTGCCAAGCAGTGCTCGTGCGATGCGCGGCGCGCGACCGGCGAGCTCGCGCGCCGTAGGTACCTCTCGCGCGGTCGCCTCGAGCGTGTGGCCGAGGCGCTCGATGCGCGAGGAGACGGTCCGGCGTACAGCAGGGACGATTGCCGCTCGCTCGCCCGGTGTCGTGGCCTTCGCGAGGAGGCCGGGTGCGTGTTTGGTGAGGGTCGGCAGGCCCGCGGGGGGAGGCGGAGGCGGGCGACCAGCCGATCCATCGCGACCGCCAGTTGCGACCGGGGCGCCGTCGCCGTCGAGCGGTCGCTCGTTCGCGGCGTTCGCGCTCGGGCGCGCGACATCGGCCACGGCGGCGACAGCTTGCGGGGCCGTAGCGACGCTCTGCGCGGCGCTCGCCGGAACCTGTGCCGCCGCGGCTTGAGGCATCGCCGGCAGCGAGACGGCCGTCGTCGCGTCGTGTGTGACTGCCGCGAGTTGCTGAGTCGCGGTTGCGCCGGCGACGTCGAGGACACCGCTCACCGGGTCGGCCGCGCTCGTTTGGGCCGACGCCGCGAATACCGCAAAGCACGTCGCGATAAGCGCCGAGAGGGTCGTGAGCCTCCCTGCCGCTTGACCGCCGGCGCGCGCGGCCGAGCGTCGCCGTTCGGCGGGCGCTGTGCATGGTTGAGGAGATTTGACGAGCAATGTCCGTTCTCTACGGAGATGCCCGCGTTGGACAAATGCAAACCGCACCATCTCGCCGCGGCGTGAAGGCCGGCATGCTCGCGCCCGTGCGTTGGCGCTCAGTCAGGCGCCGAGGTGCCGCCGTTGGCGGCGACGGACGCCGAGGAGGCGGAAGCTTCGGCGGGTGCAGCCGGCGAGACGCCACCCTGGCTCGTGGCCGCGCCCGGCGCGGCCGCCGGCGCGGGGCTGACGAGCGGCGATGACACGCTGCGGTCGGGCTCGGGCTTGACCGTCGAGCCTTCGCGCGTGGAGAAGTACGCCCATGCGCTGAGCAGACCGAGGCGAGCCGCGAGCACTGGACCGCTGACGAGCGTGCGCCCGCTCGTGCCGAGCACGTATGCGGAGACGATCCGCGGCGAGAACCCGCGCTTGACGACTTCGATGCCCTTGAAGCCCCCGCGCACGAGGCCGTGCAGCTTCGCGGCGGCGGCGGCGAAGCTGAGCGCCGTCTTCCAGGTGTGCCCGTCGCCTTTCTCGTACTGGTCGACGACGCCACGCAGCCATGGCTGCGGTTCGCTGCCGATGAACGAGTCCTCGACGTTCTCCGTGCGCCCGCCCGAGCTCGCGAAGAAGTACGTGATCGCGGGACGTCCCGCGTAGGTGACGATCTGCCCGGCTGTCGCTTTGACGGCGGCATCCGTCTGCGGCGTCTGTGCGGCGACGCCGCGATAGACCTGCGAGCGCGTGTCGGAGTAGACGTCGAACTTCGAGCCGCCCGCGTGAGCAGTCAGTGCATAGGTTCGGCTCGCGATTGCCTGCGCCTCGAGCGCGGCGAGTGGCCAGCTCGCGGAGACCTCGGCCGCGACGACGCCGCGCACGTACGTCTCGAGCGCGACCTTGTGGACCTTGCCGCCGATCAGCACGCGCACTTGCGTGCCGGACGGCACCGTGTCGAGCGCCGTTCCGGAGTAGTAGTGGGCGAGGATCTGCTCGTAGTCGAAGCCATGTTCGGCGTAGCCGAGCGCACCCTCCTGGCTCATCCCGACGCCGTGCCCGTAGCCGCCGCCGGCGATCAGCAGATCGGCCGCGGGCGCCGCGGCGGCGCACGTCAGCGACGCGGCGAACATCGCGGCGAGCGCTGCCAGGCAGCGGCTTGTGCGGTGGTAGGTTGATCGCATGATCGGCATCCGCGCTCCGTTCGATCTCGGTCTCAGGACCGCTCCGGTGCAACGGCCTCAGCCCGTGAACCCGAGTTCATTCGGTGCGCCGCGAACGCTGTCTGAACTGTGTCGGTGGACGGCGTCCATTCGTCCAAATAGTGCAAGGTTTGCTGCGCCTCGCAGGCGGGAAACCGAGGGTTAGGATGAGCACGCAAAGCGCACGAGCAGACAACGAGACAGCCGTCCTCGCGAGCGTGCCGAAGCAGCTCTACATCGGTGGCGAGTGGCGCGAGGGCAGCGACGGCGCCAAGCTCGGCGTCGAGGACCCCTCGACTGGAGAGCAGCTCGTCGAGGTCGCCGACGCGCAGCCGGCAGACGGGCTCGCGGCGCTCTCGGCCGCCGCCGAGAAGCAGTCCGAGTGGGCCGCTCATCCTCCGCGCGAGCGCGGCGAGATCCTGCGCCGCGCGTTCGAGGCGATCGTCGAGCAGACCGACGAGCTGGCGCTGCTGATGACGCTCGAGATGGGCAAGTCCGTCGAGGAGTCGCGCGCCGAGATCTCCTACGCGGCGGAGTTCTTCCGCTGGTTCTCCGAGGAGGCCGTCCGGATACACGGGCGCTACATGGTCAACACGACCGGCAAAGGGCGGATCCTGACGATGCGCCAGCCGGTCGGGCCGTGCGTGTTCGTCACGCCGTGGAACTTCCCGATAGCGATGGGCACGCGCAAGATCGCTCCGGCGATCGCGGCCGGCTGCACGATCGTCGTCAAGCCGGCGCAGCAGACGCCCTTGTCGATGCTCGCGCTCGCGAAGATCCTCGAGGACGCCGGGCTGCCGGGTGGAGTGCTCAACGTGATCACGGCGAAGCACTCCGGCGAGCTGATCGAACCGCTGCTGAAGGACGCGCGCACGCGCAAGGTGTCGTTCACCGGCTCGACCGAGGTCGGACGCCGGCTGATCGAACAGTCGGCCGAGCAGATCCTGCGCGTCTCGATGGAGCTCGGCGGCAACGCGCCGTTCCTCGTCTTCGAGGACGCCGACCTCGACGCCGCCGTCGAGGGCGCGATGCTCGCGAAGATGCGCAACGTCGGCGAGGCGTGCACAGCCGCGAACCGCTTCCACGTGCACGAGTCGCTCGCGGAGGAGTTCGCGAAGCGGATGACCGAGCGGATGGGCGCGCTGAAGGTCGGCCGCGGCACCGATCGCGACGTCGACGTCGGGCCGCTGATCGACGAAGACCAGCGCAAGAAGGTCGCAGAGCTCGTCGGCGACGCGACCGAGCGCGGCGCAGAGCTGCTGCTCGGCGGCGAGCGCGTCGGCGAGCGCGGCTACTTCTACGCGCCGACGGTTCTCGCGAGCGTGCCCGACGATGCGCGTCTGCTCGACGAGGAGATCTTCGGCCCTGTCGCACCCGTCGCGAGCTTCAGCTCAGACGAGCAGGCGATCGCCGCGGCGAACCGCACCCAGTACGGGCTCGTCGCCTACGTCTACACGCGCGACCTCGACCGCGCGTTCCGCGTCAGCGAGGCGATCGAGACCGGCATGGTCGGGCTCAACCAGGGCGTCGTCTCGAACCCTGCCGCGCCGTTCGGTGGCGTCAAGCAGTCCGGCTTCGGCCGCGAGGGCGGCTTCGAGGGGATCGGTGAGTACCTCGAGACGAAGTATGTCGCGCTGGCGCTCTAGGCCGGTTCGGCAGCGTCCGCAGCGCCGTCTTTGACGGC
>DASZLB010000193.1:0-2908 GCA_035552575.1 Solirubrobacteraceae bacterium
GAGAGGGCGAGCGCGCCCTCGCGCCAGGCGTGCTCGCGATCGGGCTCGCGGCTGGAGCGCATCTTCGCGACGGCTCGCGCGGCGCGCGTGCTCTGTCCGTCATACGGACCCCACCACAGCCCGCGCGCGGCAGGCGGGTCCCACGTGATCAGCTTCTCCTGCGCGCAGGCGCGCAGCCCGGCGGCGCCGAGCGTGCGCCCGAGCCCGCCGCCGGCCGCGGCGCCCCACGGGCCGCGCGAGACGCTCGGGCCGGGCAGGTGGTCGTTGAGCCAGACCATCCCCGCGTGCAGCTCGCGCGCGATGCGCAGCGACTGGTAGCGATCGCCGCTCCAGACCGAGACGCCGAGCGCGTAGTCGCTGTCGTTCGACAGCGCGATCGCCTCGCCGACGGAGTCGACGGCGATCACGCAGAGCACAGGTCCCTCGAGCGGCTCGCGCATGATCGCCATCTCGTGCGTGACGCCGGTCAGCACGGCCGGCGCATAGAACGAGCCGGCCTCGCAGCCGGCCGGACTGACTGCGCCGCCACAGCGCAGCGTCGCGCCGTGCACGAGGGCGTCGTCGACGAGCTTGCAGACGTGCTCGAGGCGGCGCCGCGAGGCGAGCGGTCCGACGTCTGTTCGCGGATCGGCCGGATCGCCGACGCGCAGCGCCTGCGCCGCGGCGACGAGGCCGTCTGTGAAGCGCTCGTAGACGTCGCGCACGACGTAGATCCGCTCGATCGCGCCGCGCGCCTGCCCTGCGCCGGCGCAACCGGCCCACAGCGCGCCGGCGATCGCCTGCGGCAGGTGCGCGTCGGCGAGCACGAGCATCGAGTCCTTGCCGCCGAGCTCGACGGTCACCTCCTTCTCGCGCGAGACGCTTTCGCCGGCGACGACGCGACCGACGGCCGGCGAGCCGGTGAAGAGGATCTTCTCGACAGGCGATTTCGCGAGCGCGATGCCGACGTCGGCATCGCCGTGCGCGATCCGCACGAGCCCCTCAGGCAGGCCGGCACGCGCGAGGATACGCCCGATCCGCTCGCCTGCGAGCGCCGCGCGCGCGGCCGGCTTGAAGGCGACGCCGTTGCCGGCGAGCAGCGCGCCGGCGATCTGCCCGAGCGGCTGCGCGAACGGAGCCGAGCCGGCGCCGATCACGCCGACGACTCCATATGGCTCATACGCGACGCGCGCACGCTTGGCGAGCGCCATGCCGCGGCTGATGCCGACGCGCCGCCCGCCGAGCACCTGCGCGCCGTCGTCGGCGATCCAGATCAGCGCGTCGATCGCCGGCAGCAGCTCGAGCGCGGCGATCTCCGCCGCGGGGCGCCCCTGCTCGCGCGCGAGCGCCGCGAGCAGCTCGTCGAAGTCGTCGATCACGGCCTGTGCCATGCGGCGCATGTAGCGCGCGCGGTCGCGCACGCGCAGCAGCGCCCACAGCGGCTGGACCTTGGCGATGTCCGCGACGACCTCCGGGATCTCACCGGGCGCGGTCGCCGTGACGGTCCCGAGCGGCTCGCCGGTGGCTGGATCGCGCGCCTGCAGGCGCTGTCCGCTTCCCGCGTCGCTGACGGTCGCGCTCATCGGGCGATTATGGCTGTTCGAGCCCGCGTGCTCGACGAATCTCGCGCAGCCGCCGTGCGAGCTCGGCCTCGGCGTCGTCGGGCGCATAGAAGCGCGTCCCCTCGACGGCCTCCGGCAGCAGTCGCTGCGGGCCGCGGTGGCCCGGGTGGTTGTGCGGATTGTCGTAGTCGGCCTTGTCCTGTCCCGGGCGCGGGCCCGATCGCAGCCACGGCGGCGCCGGCTGTGCGCCGTGCTCGCGGACGTGCCGCCGCGCCGCGCCGAGCGCCTTGCCGGCGGCGTTCGACTTCGGCGCGAGCGCGAGGTAGATCGCGGCCTGTGCGAGCGCATACGTGGCCTCGGGCAGGCCAACGCGCTCGACGGCAGCGGCCGCGGCCGTCGCGACGCTCAGCGCCTGCGGGTCGGCGTTGCCGATGTCCTCCGAAGCGAGGATCACCATCCGCCGCACGATGAAGCGCGGGTCCTCGCCGCCCTCGAGCATCACCGCGAGGTAGTAGAGCGACGCGTCCGGGTCCGAGCCGCGCGTCGCCTTGATCCAAGCGGAGGCGTAGTCGTAGTGACGATCGCCGCCTTTGTCGTAGAGCACGGCGCGCCGCTGCAGCGCGTCCTCGACGCGCGCGAGCGTGACGCGCCCCGGCGCGCCGGCCCAGCCCGAATCACCGGCCCCGCCCGAATCCCCGGCCGCGCCGGAATCCCCGGCCCCGCCGTCCGATGCTGTCTTGGCAGCCGTCGCGCTCGCGAGCTCGAGCGCGTTGAGCGCCGTGCGCGCATCGCCTTCGCTGCGCGCTGCGAGGAACTCGATCGCGTCGTCGTCGACCTCCGGGCCGCTCGCGCGGCGCAGCAGCTCCGCGACATCGTGCGCGGTGAGCGCCTGCAACGCATACACGCGCACGCGCGAGAGCAGCGCGCCGTTGACCTCGAAGGCGGGGTTCTCCGTAGTCGCGCCGATCAGCGTCAAGAGCCCCTCCTCGACGGCCGGCAGCAGCGCGTCCTGCTGGGCCTTGTTGAAGCGGTGGATCTCGTCGAGGAACAGGACCGTCTGCGCACCGGGGGCGCCGTCGGGCGCAAGCGAGCGGCGGTGCTCGGCGCGCTCGATCACGGCGCGGACCTCGGCGCGCCCGGCGGCGACGGCGCTGAGCTCCTCGAACGCCGCCTGCGAGTGCTCGGCGACCATCCGCGCGAGCGTCGTCTTGCCCGATCCGGGCGGCCCGTAGAGCACCATCGAGTGCGGCCGGCCCTGCTCGATCGCCGTGCGCAACGCAGAGCCCTCCGCGAGCAGGTGCGACTGCCCGACGAACTCCTCCAGCTTGCGCGGGCGCATCCGCACCGCGAGCGGCCGCCCCGACGCC
>DASZLB010000194.1:0-3792 GCA_035552575.1 Solirubrobacteraceae bacterium
CGGTCCCGGTCGTAGTCCACACGCGGTTGTTCGGGACGTTGCGGCTGGACGTCCAGATGCGGATCGTCGGCAACGCCGAAGGAGGAGAGGCGATCGCGTGGTCGCGCTCGCTCGCCTTCCCGGGCGTGCTCGCCGGCGAGACGCTCACGCGACAGACGACGCTTCCTGCCCGCGCGAAGCTGCTCGCGCGCGACGGATCGGTGCTCGCCGAAGGCTCGCCCGACAGCGCCGGGCCGCGAACCTCGCCCGCCGGGGAATCGGCTGCGGCGGTAATCGGCGAAGTCGGCCCGATCCCGAGCTCGCGCCGCGCCTCGCTCGAAGCGCTCGGGATCCCGTCCGATGCGACCGTCGGGACGAGCGGCTTGGAGGAGGCGCTCGACGCGCGTCTGCGCGGCGCGCCGGGCGGCGAGCTGCTCGCCGGGCATCGCGTGCTCGCAAGCGCGACGCCGCACGCCGGCCACGCGGTACGCACGAGCGTCTCGCTGGAAGTTCAGCGCGCGGCCGTCGGCGCGCTCGGCTCACGGCTCGGCGGCGTTGTCGCACTGCAGCCGTCGACCGGTCAGATTCTCGCGGTCGCGGGCATCGCGCTGAATAGCGTCCAGCCGCCGGGCTCGACGTTCAAGATGATCACGCTGACGGGCGCGCTCGACGCGCACATCGCGACGCCGCACACGGTCTATCCGTATGCGACCTCGGCGACGCTTGACGGCGTCAAGCTGAGCAACGCGAACGGCGAGGAATGCGGCGGCTCGCTCGAACTCGCGTTCGCCGTCTCGTGCAACTCCGTGTTCGCGCCGCTCGGCGTCAAGCTCGGGGCGCCACGGCTCGTCGCGATGGCCGAACGCTTCGGCTTCAACCATGCGCCGGGGATCGCGGGCGCAGCCGAAAGCACGCTGCCGGCGGCGTCGGGCATCCAGGGCGAACTCGACGTCGGCTCGACGGCGATCGGCCAGGGGCAGGTCCAGGCAAGCGCGCTGGAGATGGCGATCGTCGCGGCGACGATCGCCGACGCAGGGCACCGTCCGACGCCGACGTTCGCGCTCGCGCACCCGGCGCCGGGGCCGAGCGTGACGAGCGCCTCCGTGGCACGCACCGTGCGCCACCTGATGATCGGCGTCGTGCGCAACGGCACGGGCACATCGGCGGCGATCCCGGGCGTGACGGTCGCCGGCAAGACGGGCACGGCCGAACTGAAGTCCGAGTGCAACCCCTCCGAAGCGGGATCCAGCGAAAGCGCCGAACGCAAAGGCGAAGAATCGAGCTCGTCCGGCTGCGTCGGAGCGGCTACCGAAGCGAGCAACACCGATGCGTGGTTCGCCTCCTTCGCGCCGGCGCTGCGCCCGCGAATCGTCGTCGGCGTGCTGCTCGTCAAAGACGGCGCGGGCGGCGACACGGCCGCGCCGGTCGCGCGCGAAGTGCTCGAAGCCGGCCTGCGGGCGAGCCGCTAGACGTCGAGCTCGGCCGTCGCCGTCTCGGCCGGGTTGTCCGGGGCGACGATCTTGACCTTCAGCGGACGGTTGTCGAGCGAGACGACCTCGATCTTGAACAGCAGCAGCGCGCCCTGCGTCGGGCCCTCGAAGGCGATCGAGTCGGCGATCGGCAGGTGTTCTTTCGGGGGCACCGTGCCGGCCTTGTAGATGTAAGGGTTACTCGATGCCGGGAACAGCGGGATGTAGCTGTTTTCTTGCGTGTCGGTGATCGAGATGTCGCTCGCCGCGGTCTGCGCCTGCGAGCCGTTGTTGTAGACCTGCAGGAACACGCCGAACCACTCCTGGCCCGGCGCGAGCTTGCGCTGTTCGGCGCTGAGCCCCTGCAGGTACTGCGCGTCTTCCTCGTCGTTCGGGTTCAGCTCGCGCGAGAGCTGCACCTCGTAGACGAGCGGCCCGACGTCCAGGTACGGCGCGTTCTGGCCGGACTCGCCGGCGTAGGTCCCCGTCGAGACCTTCGTGTGCGAGTCGCCGCACGCGCCAAGCGCTGCGGCGGCGAGCAGGACGAGCCCGAGGAGCGAGAGCTTGCGCAAGCGGCTGAACATGCGACGCGGCAGTCTATCCGGCGGCGACCGTCACGCGTGCTCCGCGCTGCTCGCCGTCCTCGAGGATCGCGCGCAGGCGGCGCATCGAGCGAGCGCTCTTGCGCTTGAGCCAGCGTCGCGCGCCGAGCGACTCGAGCAGCCGGTCGGAGATCGTCACGGGCGCCGTCTCGAGCGTGAAGCGCACGCGCGTCGTGCCCGAGGCGCCCGGTGCGAGCTCGTACGTGCCGATCGTGCGGATGCGGTTGTTCTTGCCCGTCCGCCCCGCCTCGACGATCCGGTGCGGGCGCTCGACCGCGACGAACGTCGCGTCGCCCCAGCTGAAGCGGTTGCCGGGCGCCTTCACACGAAAGCGCGCCCCGGCGCCGCGCCCGATCGAGTCGATCCGCGTCAGATGCCAGTCGCGCAGGAAGTGGTCGGTGAACTCGGCGTGATTGGCGATGTCCTGGAGGTAGTCGAAGACGACCTCGCGAGGGGCTGAGACGACGGTTGAGACGGTCACTGGGTCCACTGCGCAGGCAAGTCTAGTCGCCGGCCTGACCGGTTCGCGCTCGGACCCCCGCCGCAGATGCTCGCTGGACTCAGGCCGCGCGGGCGGTGAGGCGAACGGTCTGGCCGTGCTCGGAGTGGCGGACGAGCTCGATTGCCAGCGGCGCGTCGCGCCGCAGCTGCCGGCACAGCTCGCAGACGACCGCCGGGGGACGCGCCGGACGGGTCTCATAGAGGTGGATGTGCTCGCCCGTCAACGGCGTGCGCCCACATTCCGAGCAGCAGCTGCGATCGGCCTCCAGGGCGCCCAGGCCGCGCATCAGCAGCACACGCTCGAGCTGCTCGATGTCATCGGCGATACCGGCCATCGGTCTCCCTTTCGTTGTCCCGGACACCCCTCCTGCCGCTGCAAGGACACTCGCGGCAAGTTTTCCGCCGAAGGCACCGGGGTAGCTCAAACGCAGGTCGCGAGGGACTCCACCAGGTGGAGAATCTGGCGAGGTTCGATCATCCGGAATCGGCTGTGGGCTATCGACTGTTGTTATGATCGCCACGAGCCTCTCCGGCGAGGGAGGTGCCCCCTTGGCAGCACATCGAGAGAGGGAGGAGCAGCTCATGGAGTCACTCAGTGCGGGCACTTTTGTCGGCGCGGGCTCATTTCGCTGTCAGCACTGCGGCTACGCGCTGACGCTCGAAGGAGCCGAGGCGCTCACCGCCTGTCCCAGCTGTGGCGGGCAGGAGTTCATCCGGGCGTCGCTGTTCAAAACCGAGCGCTCCGCGGCGCCGACGGTCGACGAGGCGACAGAGGCCGCGCTGGTGGCCCCGGCAGAGCCGGGCGCCGGAGAGCCGCTCCTGGAGCAGGCCCGTGGCGCCCTCGACGAGCCCGGCGACTACCTGGCCTACGAGGAGAACGGTCAGCTCGAGACGGTCGCCCTGACCCGTGAGTGGACACGCATCGGTCGCAGCCTCGCGGCGGATCTGCGCTTCGACGACCCGACCGTCTCGCGCCGTCACGCGCTGATCGTCCAGCACCCCGAGGGTGTGCGGCTACTCGACGATCGCAGCCTCAACGGCGTGTTCGTCAACGGAGAGCGGATCGACGGGCGTGTGCTCGAGGATGGCGATGAGCTGATCGTCGGGCGCTACCGGCTGCGGTTCTTGAAGGTCCAGGCTCGATCCCGGCTGCAGTCGGGCGCAGGCTCGGACCCGGTCTCCTCGATCGGCTGAGCGCCCGCGGCGGGAGATCCGACAGGCTTCGTGGCGAGGCCGGCGGT
>DASZLB010000195.1:0-6011 GCA_035552575.1 Solirubrobacteraceae bacterium
AACGCGCCGACGGCCGCCTGCGCGCAGCCGCTGAAGTCGCTGCCGAGCACGGAGTGACCCGTGTAGGGGACGACGAGCAGCTGCGCGTCGGGAATCAGCGCGGCGACGGCCTTCGCGCCGGACGTCGGCGTACGCAGGTCCTGCTCGCCCGAGAGGATCAGCGTCGGCACGTTCGGCAGCGGACTCTGCGCCGGCGGCGCGGCCGCCGCGGCGGGCCAGGCGTCGCAGACGGGCACGAGGCTGCCGGCGAGCGCTGCGTTCGAGTCGAACGGGTAGAACGCGGTTGCCGCGACGGCGTGCAGCGCGGCGGTCGCTTCGGCGAAGCGCGTCGCCGCGGGTGCGGCGCGCTGCCACGGGAACAGCGTCTCTTCGCACGACGTCGCAAGGAACAGCGCGTTGTTTTCTTCTTCGTTGCTCGTCCGTTCGGATTCGGGGCGGATCGGCACGCTCGGGACGAGGCCCTCGGCGATCAGGTTCAGCCGCAGCAGCGGGTCCGGGTCGCCTTTGAGCGCCGACTGCACTGCGGCCGGCAGCAGCGCGCGCAGCGCCGGGTTGAGATCGCCTGCCTCGAGGATGTCGAGCAGGTCGAGCTCGCCGAAGGAAACCGAGTGGCGCTTGCCTGCACCGTCGAACGCCGAACCCGTGAGCGTGCGCTTGCGCAGTTTCGCGATCAGCTTCGCCATGTCGGCGAGCGGGCTCGTCGTGACCCCGGCGCACGCGTGGTTCGAGCACAGCTCGGTCAGCGCCGGTGAGATCGCCTGGAAGCGGTCGAGCTCGAACGCTTCGGGTCCGTTGCTCGGGACGACCGAGTCGAGCACGAGCGATTCGACGTGCTGCGGGTAGCGTTCGGCGTACTCGAGCGCGACCTTCGTCCCGTACGAAGTGCCGTACAGGACGAGCTTCTTGTAGCCGGCCGCGTGGCGGATCGCCTCGATGTCTTCGACCGATTCGAGCGTCGTGAACGAGCCGCGCGCTTGTCCGATCTGCAGCGCGCAAAGTTCGATCAGCGGCCCGATCGTGCTTTCGGTCGCCTTTTCGAGCGCCGCGACGTTGCCGAAGACGGGGCAGTTCAGCGGACTCGACTTGCCGGTGCCGCGCTGGTCGAAGACGAGCAGATCGCGCGTCGTGAGCGCCGGCGCGATCGCCGTCGCGAGCTCTTCCGCGAGTGGGTTCGCCGCCTGCCCCGGACCGCCGGCGAGCGCGACGACGGCACTCTGCGAGGGCGTCGTGCCGGCCGATTTGCGCTGCAGCGCGAGCGCGATCGAGCCGGGCGCCTTGCCCGTGCGGTCGAGTGGCACCGACAGCGACGAGCACGAGAAGCCGGTCGCGTTCGCGCATGGCGTGTACGTCAGCGCCGCGCCGGCCGCGCTCGCGCCGAAGCTCGCGAGCGCCGAAAGGGCGAGCATTGCCGCGAACGTCGTGGTCAGCGTTCGCGGTGACATTCGCCGACACGTTACTGCCACGAGTGGTCGAGAGACGCCGTTTCGGCGACGCTCAGCCGGCGTCGTCGAGTGCTCGGCAGGCGTCATCGAAAGAACCTACCCTCCTCGCTCTTTGGCCAACCGGCGTGCTCGGGTACGCTCCCGGCGATGCCGGGAGAGCGCCACGCAGTCGACGCGCCGGGGGCGCCACCCGCGATCGGGCCGTACAGCCACGCCGTGCGCGCCGGCGGGCTGCTGTTCTGCTCCGGACAGATACCGCTCGACCCGACGAGCGGCGAGCTCGTCGGCGATACGCCCGCCGAGCAGGCGCGGCGCTGCATGGAGAACCTCGGCGAGGTTTGCGCCGCCGCCGGGACGACGCTTCAGCGCGCGGTCCGGCTGACGATCTACACGACCGAGCTCGGCGCGTTCGCCGAGATCAACGAGGTCTACGGATCGTTCTTCGGCGACGCGCCGCCGGCGCGTGCGGCCGTCGGCGTGGCGGCGCTGCCGAAGGGCGCGCTAGTCGAGATCGACGCGATCATCGCCCTGTAGGCGGCTGCGGCGACTACGCCGACGCGGCGGAGACGGGCGTGCCGAAGGACTCGCTGTCCTCGCACGCCGCCGCGAGCTCGGGCTCGGCGCCGCGCAGCGCACGGGCGAGCAGCTCCCAGAGCGTCGCGCGCTCGTCGGCGTCGAGCGCCTGCAGCACTTCGTCCTCGATCGATTCCTGTTTGTGCTCGGCGTCGTCGAGTGCCTTGTTGCCGACCTCGGTCAGGTCGACGAGGTGGCGACGACGGTCGCTCGGGTCGCGCCGGCGGCTGACGTAGCCGCGCTGCTCGAGCTCGTTGAGCAGCAGCACGACGTTGTTCGCGTCCATGCAGAGCGCCTCGGCGATCTCCTGCTGCGGCCCGCCGTCGTGGTCGCGCACGTAGCTGAGCGCCATCAGATGGCGCATGTGCATCCCGAGAAGCTCCTCCGTGCTGCGCCGGTAGACCTGCTTCCCCAGTCGCGTCAGCAGGGCCATCGAGCCAGGAGCGCATGCCCTCTCAGCACCCATCGCGTGTGATCTTACAGCATTTCGCATTGGTTATCAATATAGCAACAACTATAAATTAAATATTGATCTTCCTTGTTATAGGGATGATCCTTGCTAGAGTGCTCCCATCGCTACTGAAGGGAGCCCCGCATGAGCACGACGATGGAACAGCTTCACAACGAAGACGCAGACCAGTTCGAGGAGTCGCAGGCGTCGCAGCCGCGCGGCTCGGCGAGGGCCGTCGAGGCGCTCGCGGCCGACGCACAGATCACCGCTTCGGCGGCCGAGATGGCGAGCAAGCGGGAGCGCCGCCGCTGGATCGCGCTCGCCGTGCTTTGCCTCGGGCAGCTGATGATGGTGCTCGACTCGACGATCGTCAACGTCGCGCTGCCGTCGATCCAGCACGACCTCAACTTCTCCCAGAGCAACCTCACGTGGGTGCTCGACGGCTATCTGATCACGTTCGGCGGCTTCCTGCTGCTGGCCGGTCGGCTCGGCGACCTCATCGGGCGAAAGCGCGTGTTCCTCAGCGGGCTCGTGCTGTTCACTGCTGCCTCGATCCTCTGCGGCATCGCCGACAGCCAAGGCCTGTTGATCGGCGCGCGCCTGCTGCAGGGCGTCGGCGGAGCCGTCGCGTCGAGTGTGATCCTCGCGATCATCGTCACCGAGTTCCCTGAGGCGAAGGAGCAGGCGAAGGCGATGGGCCTCTACGCGTTCGTCTCCGCCGGCGGCGGCTCGATCGGCCTGCTCGCCGGTGGCGCGCTGACGCAGTCGCTCGACTGGCACTGGATCTTCTTCGTCAACGTGCCGATCGGCATCGTCGCGTTCGTGCTCGGCTCGCGGCTGATCGTCGAGAACGAGGGCATCGGGCTCTCCGGCGGCGTCGACTGGTTCGGCTCGGTGCTGATCACGCTCGCGACGATGGCCGGCGCGTTCGCGATCGTCAAGTCGAGCGAATACGGGCTGACCTCGGCGCGCACGCTCGGCGTCGGCGGCGCATCGCTCGTGCTGCTGGCCGCGTTCCTCGCATTCGAGGCGCGCGTGAAGAACCCGATCATGCCCTTGCGGATCCTGCGCCTTCGCTCGCTGATGGGCTCGAGCGTCGTCCGTGGATTGCTGATCACGGGCATGTTCTCGGCGTTCTTCCTCGGCTCGCTGTACCTCGAGCGCGTGCTCGGCTACAACGCGATCCAAACGGGCCTCGCTTTCCTGCCGCTGACGGCGTTGATCGCGGTCATGTCGATGGGTGTCGCGTCGCGGCTCGTCGAGCGCGTGGGTTCCGTGAACACGCTCGCGGGGGGACTTGTGGGGATCGCCGCAGGTCTCTTGCTGCTCGCGACGCAAGGCGTTCACGCCGGCTACTTCCCCGGCCTGTTCTTCGCCTTCCTGCTGCTCGGCGCGGGCGCGGGAGCCTCGTTCCTGCCGCTCCTGACGATCGGCATGGCCGATGCGCCGAAGCGCGACGCCGGCCTTGCGTCGGGGATCATCAACGTCTCCGTGCAGCTATTCGGCGCGATCGGGCTCGCCGCGCTCGGGACCGTCGCGACGGACCACACGAAAGCGCTCAGCTCGAGCGGGCACTCGCTCGCGCAGGCACTGACGGGCGGCTACCACCTCGCCTACCTCGTCGGAGCAATCTGCGTCGCCTTCGGGATCCTCGCGGCGTTCCTTTTCCTGCGCACGCCTGGCAGCTCGGTGATGCAGGAGGTCGAGGAGCTCGAGCTCGAGCTCGAGCGCGGCTTCGGGCGCGCCGGATCGAGCGCCCAGGCCGCGGAGCAGCTCGTCTAGGCGAGGAGACGAGGACGCGCCTGCCGCCGCTCTTCCCCTCGGGCGGCGGCAGGCGTCGCGTCAGCGCTCTGGCGCGCAGCTCTCGCCCTCCGGGCGGCGGCACGCGTCAGCGCTCTGCGCGCAGCTCGGCGCGCTTGACCTTGCCGCTCGTCGTCTTCGGCAGCTCGGTGGCGAAGTCGACGATCCGCGGGTACTTGTACGGCGCCGTCTCGCGCTTGACGTGCTCCTGCAGCTCGCGCACGAGCTCCGGCGAGGGTGCGTAGGCGCCGTCGCGCAGCACGACGATCGCGCGCACGACCGAGCCGCGCTCCTCGTCCGGCGCCGCTACGGCCGCCGCCTCGGCGACGGCCGGGTGCGCGACGAGCGCCGACTCGACCTCGAACGGGCCGATCCGGTAGCCCGAGGAGATGATCACGTCGTCGTCGCGTCCCTGGAAGCGCAGCCAGCCATCGCCGTCCTGCTCGACGAGGTCGCCCGTGCGCCAGACTGGCCCGGCGCGGCGATCCTCGACGCGCCATGAGCCGTCCTCGGCACGCCGCACGCCCTCGCCGAGATAGCCGAGGAAG
Organism: Solirubrobacteraceae bacterium; assembly: GCA_035552575.1. GTDB lineage: Bacteria > Actinomycetota > Thermoleophilia > Solirubrobacterales > Solirubrobacteraceae > Palsa-744. The sequence continues at coordinate 4,815 of DASZLB010000195.1, forward strand.
AACGTCGGCACGGTCAGCGGGTTCGCCGTCAGCTCGCCGTCTTTGATCAGCAGGCCGACGCCCGGGAGCGCCCTGCCCATCGAGCCCGGTTGCGCCGGCGTCCCGCGCGGCGTGCCGGTCAGCTGCCCGGTCTCCGTCTGCCCGTACCCGTCGCGGATGTCCATCCCCGTCGCTTCGCGCCAGATGTTCAGGACCTCCGGGTTGAGCGCCTCGCCGGCGGCGACCATCCCGCGCAGGTCCGCGAGCCCGGCGAGCTTCGCGCGCTTGGCGATCACGCGGTACTCCGTCGGCGCCATGCACAGAAGGTTGACGCGCTCGCGCGCGAGCAGCTCGAGGCGCTCCTGCGGGTCGAAGCGGTCGTCGTGCAGCAGTGCCGAGGCGCCTTGCAGCCACGGCGCGATGAACACGTTTCGCGCTGACTTCGACCAGCCGCTCGCAGCCGTGCACCAGACGAGCTCGCCCGCGCGCGGGCCGAGCCAGTGCTTCGCTTGCAGCCGCTGGCCGTCGAGGTAGCGCTGACCGTGCACGACGGCCTTCGGCTCGCCCGAGGTGCCGCTCGTGAACGTGATCAGGCACGGGTCTTCGGCGGCCAGCTCGGCGATCGGCGCCGGCTCGTGTGCGTAGAGCCGCTCGTCGGGGACGAGCACGACGCGGCAGCCCGGCGCCGCTGCCTCGAGCTCGCTGCGATTTCGCTCGTCGGCGACGATCAGCGCCGGGCGCACGGCATCGATCCGCATCCGCAGGTCTTTCGCCCTGAGCTGCTCGGTGCACGGCAGCACGACGGCGCCGATGCGGAAGCACGCGACCATCGCGAAGACCCACTCCGGGCGGTTGCCGATCAGCGTCATCACGACGTCGCCAGCGCCGACGCCGAAGCTCTGAAATGCGCCGGCGATCCGCGCGCTGCGCTCGTCGCACTCGCCGAAGCTCCACTCGCGCCGCGTGCCGTCGCGCGCCAGCTCGAGCAGCGCGAGCCGGTCCGGCGGCAGGCGTGCGACTACGTCACCGGCGAAGTTCATGGCGGTATTCTCCCTTGACCAGCCAAAAACGACTTTGGAGCCGTGAAACCGCATGGCCGTAGCCGCCCCGCAGTACACCGAGAAGACCGACGAGCAGAAGGCGATCACCGAGATGGTGCGTCAGTTCGTCGACGAGCAGATCCTGCCGAACGCCGAGCACTACGACCACGAGGACGCC
>DASZLB010000196.1:0-8562 GCA_035552575.1 Solirubrobacteraceae bacterium
ACGGCGCTATCTATGGCTCAAGCGCCGAGCGCACGGCTGCCCTTGACGGCTGGCTGTGGACCTATAACCATCGACGACGACATCAGGCCATCGGGCGACAGACACCCATCAGTCGCGTGAATAACCTGCTCGGGTCTTACATCTAGGCGGGTGCGGGCAACGGCTGGAGCTTTGCTCCAGCGACGCGAAGGAGCGAACGGCGGGCGTGAGCTCGGTGCGCGGCCAGCTAGGGCCGCTCGCGGAGCACCTTCGTCGTCGTCGTAGCCGTCTGCTCGATAGCGCTCGCGCACACGGTGTGCGCAGAGTGTGCGCCTTCGGTTCGATCGCACGCGGCGAAGCCGGGCCCACCAGCGACATCGACCTCCTCGTCGAGCTCGCTCCGGGCAGGACGCTTCTTGATCTTCTTGGCTTCCGTGACGAAGCCACCGCGATCCTGGGAATCCCGGTCGATGTGGCGACCCCCGACATGCTCAACGAGCGCATCCGTGCAGAGGCGCTCGCCGAGGCCGTTCCGCTGTGACTCGCCGAGAGCACGATCGACTGCGAGACATCAAGGACGCTATCACTGCGGTCCGCGAGCACCTGGCGGGCGCCGCGCTAGATCCTGCGCAGCAGGACAATGCTGTGCTGCACGATGCATTGCTCTTTCAGTTTGTGGTGATAGGTGAGGCCGTCAAGCGTCTGGCTCCGGAGACCCGCGAAGCAGCGCCCGAGATTCCTTGGATCAACATTGCTGGGCTGCGCGACCTGATCGCCGATGAGTACTTCCGAATCGACATCGACCGGGTGCTCGAGATCGTCAACCGCGACCTCCCGCCCCTCGAGCAAGCAATAGACCGACTGCTCTAATGCTGCCCCGCCGCGATCGTCGAGGTCGATCACCGACTCACGCTCACCGACTCACGCGACCGCCTGGCCCCCAGCCGGGCGGTCGCGGATCGCTAAGCTTCCGCGGCCGATGTTCAGCAAGGTACTCATCGCCAACCGCGGCGAGATCGCCGTTCGCATCGCTCGCGCCCTGCAGGAGATGGGCATCGCGAGCGTCGCCGTGTACTCGGAGCTCGACCGCGATGCGCCGCACGTCAAGCGCGCCGCAGAGGCCTACAACCTCGGCGACGGCCCGGCGGCCGAGAACTACCTGAGCATCGAGAAGATCATCGACGTCGCCAAGCGCTCGGGCGCCGAGGCGATCCACCCCGGCTACGGCTTCCTCGCCGAGAACGCGCCGTTCGCGCAGGCCTGCGAGGACGCCGGAATCGTCTTCATCGGTCCGCCGGCGAGCGCGATCGAGGCGATGGGCTCGAAGACTCGTGCACGCGAGCTGATGCAGGCCGCAGGCGTGCCGATCGTGCCCGGCACGACGGAGCCTGTCGAGACGGTCGCCGACGCGCTGCGGATCGCCAAGGAGGAGATCGGCTTCCCGGTAGCCGTCAAGGCGGCCGGCGGCGGCGGCGGCAAGGGCTTTCGCGTCGCGCTCTCCGAGGATGAGCTCGAGGGCGCCTTCGAGGGCTCCAGCCGCGAAGGCGAGAAGTTCTTCTCCGACCCGACGGTGTACCTCGAGCGCTATCTGCACGACCCGCGCCACGTCGAGGTGCAGGTGCTCGCCGATCGCCACGGCAACGTCATCCACCTCGGCGAGCGCGACTGCTCGATCCAGCGCCGCCACCAGAAGGTGATCGAGGAGTCGCCGGCGCCCGAGTGGGTAGTCAGTCCCGAGATCCGCGAGCGGATCGGCCAGATCGGCGTCGAGGCTGCGAAGGCCGTCGACTACGTCGGAGCTGGCACGATCGAGGGCCTGTTCTCGACGCATGCCGGCGAGGGCGCCGAGCCCGAGTACTTCTTCCTCGAGATGAACACGCGCGTGCAGGTCGAGCACTGTGTGACGGAGATGACGACGGGCATCGACATCGTCAAGGAGGGCGTCCGCGCCGCCGCCGGCGAGCCGCTGTCCTACAAGCAAGAGGACATCGAGCTGCGCGGCCACGCGATCGAGTGCCGGATCAACGCCGAGGACGCGTCGAAGAACTTCGCCCCCGCACCGGGCAAGATCGGCCGCTATCTGGAGCCCTCCGGCCCGGGCGTGCGGGTCGACTCCGGGGTCGAGGAAAACGGAGAAGTCTCGCCGATGTATGACCCGATGGTCGCGAAGCTGATCGTCTGGGACGCCGACCGCGAGCAGGCCACGCAGCGCATGTTGCGCGCGCTCGGCGAATACGAGATCGAGGGCCTGAAGACGCTGATCCCCTTCCACCAGGCGCTGCTCGCCACGGAGGACTGGAAACGTGGCAGCACCTGTAAGGAGCTGCTCGAGGACAAGAAGTGGCTGAAGACGCTCGCCTTCGAGAAGTCGCCCGCGCCCGTCGAGGGCGCCGAGGAGGAGCACGAGAAGGTCGAGCAGACCTACTCCGTCGAGGTCTCGGGCAAGCGCTTTGACGTGCGCGTCGTCGGCCCGCCGTTCGCCGGTGGCGGCGCGGCGAGCAATGGAGCGGCATCCAGCACGAAGGCGCCGAAGCGCAGCGCGCGCAAGTCCTCCGGTGGCGGTGGCGGCGCCGACGTGCTCCCCTCGCCGCTGCAGGGCAACATGTGGAAGGTGCTCGTCAAGCAGGGCGATACCGTCGAGGAGGGCCAGCTCCTCTGCATCATCGAGGCGATGAAGATGGAGAACGAGATCACGGCGCACAAGGCCGGCACGATCGCCGAGCTGCCGATCGCCGAGGGCGAGCCGATCCAGGCCGGCGCGCCGATCGCGACGATCACCTCGCCCGCCGCAGCGCCTGTCGAGTAGCGATCCGCGGCCACTAGCCGGTCATTAGGCAGCTAGCCGAGCGACGTTCTGCTCGTGCAGCTCGCGCTGCACCTTCGAGCGCCGTCGCTGTGGCAGCTCTGCGCCGGCGCCATGCTCGCGCAGCGCCTGCAGATAGGCGACATCCTCGTCGAGCACGCCGAGCGCGGCCTCGCGGTCGAGCACGGGCCCGTGGCCCGGCACGACGTGCTCGGCTGCGGCGACGAGCGGGTGCAGCCGCTCGAGCGTGGCGAGGTATGCATCGAGCATGCCCGGCCTGTCGCCGAGCCCGGGCAGCTCGACGCTCGACAGGTAGTCGCCGGCGACGAGCACGCGCGCCCACGGAATCCAGATCGCCATCCCGTCGCTCGTGTGGCCCGTGGCCTCGTGCAACTCGAGCTCTGCTTCGCCGACGTCGCAGCGACCAGGCACCGCGAGGGCTTGCACGGCGCTGAGCGACAGCGGGCGCGGGCGCTCGATCAAGAGCTCTTCGTCGAAGCGCCGCAGCTCGCGCTGCGGCGCGCCGGGCTCCTCGTGCAGGCGCTCGGCGCTGCTCTCGGCGCAGCCGAGCGTCGCCTCGGGGAACGCGAGCGGGCCGAGCACGTGGTCGAAGTCGGCGTGCGTCGCAAGCAGCCCGCGCGGCTGCGGGAAGCCGGCCTGCTGCATGAGCGCGCCGAGCAGCTCGAGCTCTTCGGGCAGCACAGGCGAATCGATCACGAACGTCTCCTCGCCGGCGCCGGCGCCGTGCTCGGCAGCAAGGTCGCCCGGTCCGCCCTCCCCCGCGCGCTCGCCTTGATCCGCTCGTCCTGTACCTGGCCCGTGCGTGGTCACGCTCAAGCCCTCAGCGGGCGGCGCGACGCTCGCGGCCGGGCCTCGCACGATCGTGCAGTGCGCCTGAAATAGCTGGCTCGTGACCACGATCACATCGCGGTGCAGCGAGACGGCCCTCATCCGCGGCGCGGCGACCTAAGAGACGCCGAGCAGCTTCGCGGCGTCTTTCAAGCTGGTGACCTCCGCGGTGGGCTTCTTCTGCGAGGAGTCGAGCGTCTGCTTCGTGCGGTTGACCCAGATCACGGGCACGCGAGCTTTGACGCACGGCGCGACATCGTGGTAGTGGCTCGAGGCGACGTGGACCCAGCCGCGCTTGCCGCCAACGCGCCTGGCGCACTCGGTGAAGTGCGCCGGTTCGGGCTTGTAGGAGCGCACCTGCTGCGCGGTGACGACGAGGTCGAAGTCGGTCGGGATGTGCCGGCGCGTCTGGCCGAGCAGCTTGTCGTCGATGTTCGAGAGCAGGCCGAGTTTGTATTTCTTGGCGAGCTTCTGTAGCTGGATGTTGGTCTCCTTGAACGGCTTCCAGCGCTGCACGGAGTCGGGCAGGAAGCCCGAGCGCGAAGGCTCTAGCTGCCACTCGAGGCGTTTGGCGATCTCGATCGCGGTGCGCCTGAGCACCTCTGCGTAGAGCTCGTAGGAACCGCTCTCGATTTCCTGGGAGATCTCGTGGAACAGCGGGATCAGGACGTTGCGGTCGATCTCGAAGTCGTCGCGTGCGGCCTCTTTCGCGAACGCTTCGTAGATGCCGGTCTCCCAGTCGATCAAGGTTCCGTAGACATCGAATGTGACGAAAGTGACGTTTTTTGGAATTGGCATCGGCGGGCATTATGCCCACACGGCGGCCCTGAGCGCGGTGCGCCCGGTTTGCGTTAGAGTCCTGCGCCGCAATGGATCTGTTGGAGTACCAAGGCAAGCAGCTGTTCGCCCGGCACGGATTGAAGGTCTCTTCTGGCAAGGCGGTTACGACTGTCGACGACGCTGTTCTCGCGGCAGACGAGGTCGGCTACCCGATCGTCGTCAAGGCGCAGGTGCTGATCGGCGGGCGCGGCAAGGCCGGCGGCGTGAAGCTCGCGAGCAACGAAGCCGAGGCGCGCGAGCACGCCGCGAACATCCTCGGAATGGACATCAAGGGACACATCGTCCGCACGGTCTGGATCGAGCACGCCTCGGACATCGCCTCGGAGTACTACGCCTCGGTGCTGCTCGACCGCTCGGCCAAGCAGCCGCTCGTGATGTTCAGCGTCGAGGGCGGCGTCGACATCGAAGAGGTCGCCGAGAAGACGCCCGAGAAGCTGATCCGCCGCCACGTCGACGCGCTCGAGGGCCTCTCGCACGAGGACGCCGCACAGATCGCACGCGACGGCGGCGTCGACGCGGATGTCGTCGACGGCGTCGCCGACGCGCTCGTCGCGCTGTACGAGGTCTGGCTGCAGGAGGACGCGTCGCTCGCGGAGATCAACCCGTTGATCGTCACGCCCGAGCGCGAAGTCAAGGCGCTCGACTCGAAGGTCTCGCTCGACGGCAACGCGCTCTACCGCCACCCGGAGAACCAGGGGCTCTCGGACAAAGAGAACGAAGACCCGCTCGAACGCCGCGCAAAGGAAGAGGGCGTGCAGTTCGTCAAGCTCGACGGCGACATCGGCATCCTCGGCAACGGCGCCGGCCTCGTGATGTCAACCCTCGACGTCGTCTCGCAGGCCGGCGGCGCGCCGGCGAACTTCCTCGACGCAGGCGGCGGGTCGAACGCGGAGACGATCAAGCAGGCAGTCGACCTGATCCTCGCCAACGAGGCCGTCAAGGCGGTGCTCGTCAACATCTTCGCCGGGATCACGCGCTGCGACCAGGTCGCGGCGGGGCTGATCGCGGCATTCGGGGAGATCAAACCGTCGGTGCCGTTCGTCGTGCGCCTCGATGGCACGAACGACGTCGAGGGGCGCCGGCTGCTGTCCGAGGCGGCGCTCGACGGCGTGCACACGGCGGCGACGATGAACGAGGCCGCCGAGATGGTCGTCGCGCTGGCCGCCGGCAAGCCGGTCGGAGCGGCTGCCTGATGTCCGTTCTGGTCGACGAGAGCACGCGCCTGTGCGTGGCCGGCATCACGGGTCGCGAGGGCACGTTCCACACGCTGAACAACCGCAACTACGGCACGAACGTCGTCGGCGGCGTGACGCCGGGCAAGGGCGGCCAGGACGTCGAGGGCATCCCTGTGTTCAACAGTTGGGCCGAGGCCGTCGCCGAGGCGCAGCCGAACACGGCGATGATCTTCGTGCCGCCGCGCTTCGCCGCGGATGCGATTCTCGAGGCGGCGGCTGCGGGCGTCGAGTTGATCGTCACGATCACCGAGGGCATTCCGGCGCATGACGAGCTTCGCGCGTACAACATCCTCAAGCGCGACCACCCGAACACGCGGCTGATCGGGCCGAACTGCCCGGGCATCCTCTCGCCGGGCAACGCCAACGTCGGGATCATCCCGGCGTCGTTCTTCGAGCGCGGCAACGTCGGCGTCGTCTCGCGCTCGGGCACGCTGACCTACCAGATCGGCAACGAGATCGCGCGTGCGGGCTTCGGCTGCAGCTCGATCGTCGGGATCGGCGGCGACCCGGTGCCGGGCTCATCGTTCGTCGACATCCTCGACCTGTTCGAGGCCGACGAGGAGACGGAGCTGGTCGTCCTCTCCGGCGAGATCGGCGGCTCGGCCGAGGAAGAGGCGGCCGACTACATCGCCGAGAACATGAGCAAGCCGGTCGTCGCCTACATCGCCGGCTTCACGGCACCGGCCGGCAAGCAGATGGGTCACGCCGGCGCGATCGTCTCCGGCTCGGCCGGCACCGCAGCGGCGAAGGCTCAGGCGTTCGAAGCGAAGGGCGTGCGCGTCGGTCGCACGCCGACCGAGGCCGCCGCGATCGCCGTCGAGGTGCTCGGCGGCGCGTCCGTCGGCGCATCCTGATCGCGTTCCTCCCGCCGTCGCACGGCGCGCGACGACCGCTACGCTTGGCCTCTCATGGATGAGGACATCGCAAAGACGCTGGGCGAGCTCGAGCGCAAGCTGCGCGAGCTCGAGCAGGTGCTGAGCCGCATCGGCGAGGCGGGCACCGCCGGCGACCCGAGCGCCGCCGGCACAGGCGCCGCAGCACCGTCCGCTGGAGACAGTCGCCACGCATCTGCGGCCTCGCCTGCCATCCCTTCCCCGCCCGCGCCGGTCCCAGGACTGAGCGCGGCTGCGGCCGGCGACAGCAGGCTCGTCGACGAGGCGTTCGAGCAGCCGCGCGAGACCGGTCGGCCTCTCGCCGCGCGATCGCCCTCGCCACCGGCGCCATCCGCCGCCGCTGCCACGCCGCCCGCCGCTGCCACGCCGCCGACCGCAGCCTCGCCGCGTGCCGCTTCGCCGCAGCCGACAGCCGTCTCGCAGGGACGCTCGGTCCGCCGCCCGCCGCCGCTCGCGGACCGTGCGCCGGCGGCCGCGGAGCTGCTTCGCTTCCGCGATCGGCTCGAGCGGACGGCGCACGAGTTGACGCATGACTACGACGAGCTGCTCGGACGCATAACCTACGCGGCTGTGCCGACTGCGACTGGACCGACGATCTCCTTCGCGCGAGGCGCGCCGTCGCTCGACATCGTCGATGTCGACGGCCTGCGCGACGCTGCTGTACGCGCGTTCGAGAGCGACCCTGCCGGCACGACGGCATACGGCACGTCGATCGGCTACCCGCGGCTGCGCGCCTGGATCGCGGACCGCCACGGCGTCGAGCCGGAGCGCGTGCTCGTCACGAACGGCTCGATGCAAGCGGACGCGTTCCTGTTCGAGAGCCTCGTGCGCCCCGGCGACGACGTCGTCGTCGAGCGCCCGTCGTATGACCGCACGCTGCTGTCGCTGCGCGAGCGCGGCGCGACGTTGCACGCGATCGAGCTGCACGAGGACGGGATCGACACGGAAGCGCTCGCGCACCTGCTCTCGACCGGTCAGGCGCAGCCGAAGCTCGCGCACATCATCCCGAACTTCCAGAACCCGGCCGGCTACACGCTGTCGCTGGCCAAGCGCCAAGCGCTGCTCGCGCTCGCGGCGCAGTACGGCTTCCTCGTGTTCGAGGACGACCCCTACGTGGCGCTGCGCTTCAACGGCGAATCGCTGCCGACGATGCTCTCGATCGACCCCGAGCGCGTCGTCTACGCGTCGTCGTTCTCGAAGACCGTCTGCCCGGGCGTGCGCGTCGGCTACCTCGTCGGCCCGACGGACCTGATCGCGAAGATCGCGAAGCTCGCGACGAACACGTACATCTCGCCGAGCATGGTCGCGCAGTCGATCGTCTACGAGTTCTGCGCCTCAGGCGCGATCGAGCGCTCGATCGAGACGGTCCGCACGGCGCTCGCCAAGCGCGCGCTGACGCTCTCGGAAGCGCTGCGCCGCGAGCTGCCGGAGGCCGAGTTCGTCCAGCCCGACGGCGGCTACTTCATGTGGGTCACGCTGCCGAGCGGCACCGACGTCGCGAAGCTGTTCAAGGCCGCTGCCGATCTCGGCGTCGCCTTCGTCAAGGGCACCGACTTCCTGCTCGAGGGCGGCGAGAACACGCTGCGCCTCGCCTACTCTGGCGTGACCGAGCAGGAAATCGACGAGGGCATCACGCGTCTCGCGGCTGCATATCGCTCGCTCTGAGCGTCAACGTCTTTTTTAAGGGTTGTCCTCGACGCGCGAGGGCCCGCGCCGCGCGCCGCGGCGCGGATCTCTAGCGGCCGTAGCGCTGGCCGAGGACCAGCTGATCCGGCAGCGCCGTCCGCTGCGGCGGCGAAGGATCGGCGATCACCGAGACGGTCTCGGCGACGCTCGTCGTGACGATGCAGCGGCTGCCGTCGGCAGCCTCGACGACGACCTGCTCGTCGTCGCGCTCGGCGAGCTTGCCGTCGAGCCCCGGCTCGAGGCCGGAGCTCTTCAGGTAGTGCAGCAGGTCCTCGGC
>DASZLB010000197.1:0-9011 GCA_035552575.1 Solirubrobacteraceae bacterium
CGTGGCTCCTTCAAGCAGATCCGCCAGCTCGCGGGCATGCGCGGGCTGATGGCCAACCCGAAGGGTGAAATCATCGAGCGCCCGATCAAGGCCAACTTCATGGAGGGCCTGTCGGTGCTCGAGTACTTCATCTCGACGCACGGCGCGCGAAAGGGTCTCGCCGACACAGCGCTGCGTACGGCCGACTCCGGGTACTTGACCCGGCGTCTCGTCGACGTCGCGCAGGACGTGATCATCCGCGAGCCCGACTGCGGCACCGAGGACTACATCGAGATGCCCGTGTTCAAGGACGGCGACGAGCCGAACGAAGGTCTCGTCGGTCGTGTCGCGGCGCTCGACATCACGACGAAGCGCAACCGCATGCTCGCCGAGCAGGGCACCGAGATCGGCCGCGCGCAGCTCGCCGACATGGTCGAGGCGTTCGCCGACGACCACGAGAAGGGCAACGCCGTCGCCGTGCCGGTGCGCTCCGTGCTCAAGTGCGAGGCGCAGAGCGGCGTTTGCCAGGCCTGCTACGGCCGGGCGATGGCGACCGGCGCGCTCGCGCAGATCGGCGACGCCGTCGGAATCGTCGCGGCCCAGTCGATCGGCGAGCCGGGCACGCAGCTGACGATGCGTACGTTCCACACCGGCGGTGTCGCCGGCGCGGACATCACGCACGGCCTGCCGCGTGTCGTCGAGCTGTTCGAGGCGCGCAAGCCGAAGGGGCTCGCGCAGATCGCCGAGCAGGACGGCACCGTGACGATCGAGGAGACCGACAAGGCGCTGACCGTCGTGATCACCGACGAGGCCGGCGAGGAGCACCGTCACTCGTTCCCGCGGCGCACGCGCCTGTTCGTCGGCGCCGGCGAGAAGATCTCAGCCGGCAAGCAGCTCAACGAGGGGTCCGTCTACCCGCACGAGCTGCTCGCGATCCGCGGACGCACCGACACCGAGGTCTACTTGGTCAAGGAGGTCCAGGAGGTCTACAAGTCACAGGGCGTCGACATCGACGACAAGCACATCGAGCTGATCGTCCGTCAGATGCTGAAGAAGGTGCGCGTCGACCAGAAGGGCGACACGGACTACCTCCCGGGGCAGTTCGTCGACCGCTTCGAATTCGCGAAGGTCAACGACGCGATCGTCGCGAAGGGCGACGAGGCGGCGCAGTTCGAGGACATCATCCTCGGCATCACGAAGGCCTCGCTGAACACGGACTCGTTCCTCTCGGCGGCCTCCTTCCAGGAGACGACGAAGGTGCTGACCGACGCGGCGCTCGAGGGCAAGACCGATCGTCTCAACGGCCTGAAGGAGAACGTGATCATCGGCAAGCTGATCCCGGCCGCGACCGGCCTGAAGCGCTACCGGCGGATCGAGATCGAACCGTCGGAACCGCTGCCGCGCGCGATCGACGACGTCGGCCTGCTCGACCAGGACGAGATCGCAGCCGAGCTTGGCCTCGCCGGAGGCGACGGTCTCAGCGGCGGCTACGGGCAGGAGTTCGACGCCGACCTCGCGTCACTCGAGAAGATCGGCGCCGGCGACTCGGACCCGGGCTTCGTCGAGGAGCTCGCCGAGCTCGAGGTTCCGGCCGAGGAGCCGAGCGGCGAGTAAGTAGTTTCGGAGCTGGCACGGAGAGGCGCGCATGCGCGTCTCTTCGGCTGCTTCTCGGCGGGGCTCGCTTGGTTGCCCGCGTCAGCTCGCGTCGAGCCGTTCGCCGAGCGCCCGCTGCTCGCGCGCCCATTCCTCGAGCAGCTCGGCCTCGCGCGCGGTCAGACCGTGCTCTGGCTCGGTCTCGACGAGCAGCGTCGGCGCCGTGCGCGCGCTCGCCCATTCGTGGCAGGCCGGGTTGAGCGCGTCATCGATCCACGCCAGTGGCCGCTCTCCCGCGAACGCGTCGATCGCCGCGAGCTTCCAGTGCGCGTTCGAGCGTCCGACTGCGCGCTCGAAGCTCAGGTACGGAAGCGTCGCCGGCAGGCCGAGCAGGTGCGGCAGGTGTTCGTTTGCCTTCTCTTCCCAGCCGCTGCACCAGACGAGCTCGAATTGCGCCTCCAAAGCGAGCAGGTGAGCAGCGGCAGTGGACGAAAGGAAGTGGAACATGCCCTCGATCGAGTGGAACGATCCGTCCTTGCTCGCGAGCTGCTCGCCGCCGAACAGCGAGATGACGCCGTCGATGTCGACGAGCAGCAGCGGCTTGTGCGGATTCGTGCTTGAGGACCTCGACATTTCTTTATGTCGCTCTTTAGTTTCTACAGAGGTAGTGGGGGGTACTCTCCTGCGACTGCCGATCCGCCGAAGGTCGGGCGCAGGCAGTAAAGCACCACGCAGCATCCGTCGATCCTCACCCACGCGCCCCCGACCCCCCACCTCTCCCTCTTGACCCTAGACCTCGGAATCCTCCTCGCCTTGGCGTGCGCGTTCGTCGCGAACCTCGGCTTCTTCTACAAGCACCGCGGCGCCAACTCGGTGCCGAAGATCGACGTGCGCCACCCGCTGCGCGCGGCTCGCTCGCTGTATTCGTCGAAGTGGTTCACGCTGGGGATGATCACCGCGACCGCGAGCTGGGCACTGCACGTCGCCGCTCTCGCGATGGCTCCGATGTCGGTCATCCAGGTAGCGCTCGCCGCAGGTGTCGTGTTCATCGCCGTGATGGCCGACAAGCTGTTCGGCTTCGAGGTCGGCAAGCGCCAGTGGATCGGCCTCTCGCTGATGGCCGTCGGTCTGGCCGTGCTCGGGCTCACGGCGCCGACGATGCACGGCGCGCACTCGCAGTTCTCCGTCGCCGCGATGATCGGCTTCGAGGCCGGCCTCTTCGGGCTCGGCGGCCTGTTGATCATGGGCCCGCGCATCGGTGGCCCCGTCGAGCACCACGGTGTGATGCTCGGCGCCGCCGCAGGCATCCTCTTCGGCGTCTCGGACACGGCGATCAAGGCGCTCACGGGCATCACCGGCGCGCACGGCTTCGTCGGGCTGCTGCTCAGCCCCTGGCTGCTCGTCGCGGTGCTCGCTTCGATCATCGCCTTCTATGCATCCGCGCGCGGCCTGCAGGACGGAGACGCCGTCCCGGTGATCGCCGTCACGGGCACCGCTGCGAACATCGCCGGGATCACCGGCGGCATCCTCGTCTTCGGCGACCCGATGGCAGGAAGCCCGCTCGGCATCACGCTTCAGGCGATCGCATTCATCGCCGTGATCGTCGCCGCGGCGATGATGCCGGCGCCCGTGCGTGCAGCCGGCGCAGCCGCGAGTGCGTAGCGCTGCTAGCATCCCCGCCCGTATGCCGACCACATCGCAACTCGTGCGCAAGGGGCGCGTCGCTCCGAAGAAGAAACTCGCGACGCCTGGCCTGAAGTCGGGCTCCGGCCGCAAAAAGAAAACCGCTGCGCCGCAGCGTCGCGGTGTCTGCACGCGCGTCTACACGACGACCCCGAAGAAGCCTAACTCCGCGCTGCGCAAGGTCGCGCGTGTGCGTATCTCAGGCTCGATCGAGGTCACGGCCTACATTCCCGGCGAGGGGCACAACCTGCAGGAGCACTCCGTCGTGCTCGTCCGCGGCGGCCGCGTCAAGGACCTGCCTGGCGTTCGCTACAAGGTCGTCCGCGGCACGCTCGACGCCGCCGGCGTCAGCGACCGCAAGAAGTCCCGCTCGCAGTACGGCGTAAAGAAGAAATAGATGCCGCGCCGCGCAGCAGCCCAGATCCGGCCCGTCGAGCCGGACCCCGTCCACCGCTCGAAGCTCGTCCAGCAGGTCATCAACAAGGTGATGCTCGACGGCAAGAAGTCGACGGCCGAGCGGATCGTCTACGACGCGCTCGCGCTGATCGGCGAGCGCTCCGACAAAGACCCGATCGAGACGCTCGAGGCTTCGATCAAAACGCTGACGCCGACGCTCGAGGTCAAATCTCGCCGCGTCGGTGGTGCCACCTACCAGGTGCCTGTCGAGGTCGCCTCCCGGCGCGCACGCACGCTTGCCGTTCGCTGGCTCGTCGAGTTCGCGCGCCAGCGCCGCGAGAAGACGATGGCGCAGCGGCTCGCCAACGAGCTGACCGACGCGATCTCCCAGCAGGGCGGCGCCTACAAGCGCAAGGACGACATTTACCGCATGGCGCAGGCCAACAAGGCCTTCGCGCATTACCGCTGGTAGCGGGCCGGCGACCGGCGCGCTACGGCGTCCTCGGTCGCTCGCGCGCAGAGCGCGCCACGCTCCCTGCGTCCTTGTATCGCTTGGTCGCCGGCCCGCTACAGGTTCGCTGAATGACCGGGCGCGATGACTGTGGCGCCGCCGGAGCGTCTGAGCTGGGCGTTGCTCATCGGGCCGCGGCGTAGCCTCGTTGCTCCGCCGCGTCAGCGAGCCGTTCATCAAACGTCGCCACGCTTGTGGCTAGCAGCATGTCCGCTGCGAGCAGGACACAACAGTCGGGCATGCGTAGGCCCGTGGCGACGCGCAGCTCTGCGAGCGCCACAGCACCGTCGAGGATCGGCACTTCCGTAACGCCGAGATCCTTGAGGGCAGCAAGCAACTCCTGGCCGCGCCCTAGACGGGTGGCGCCTACCAGGACCTCAGCGAAGGTGATTGTGCTCGCGGCAAGGTCGTCTGCCTGCTCGAGCAGCGCAGTGGCTGAATCTGTATGAACGTCACCGGGGCCGAAGTAGGCGATCAACACGCTGGCGTCGAGAACCGTCAGTCCGGCCACTCGCGCCGCGCCTCCTCGAGGTAGCCGACCGGGTAGGCGTTGGCGAACGCTCCGCGGTGGCGTTCGATCACAGCGCGTCGCTGCTCGCGCCGTGCGTCAGATTGGATCGCCTCTGCGCCTTCCCCGATCAGCCTGGCGAGCAGTCGCGAGGGACGCCCAGCGTCCTCGGGCCAGTGCTTAGCCGCCAGCTCAAGAGCTTCTCTCATCGCATCGCTCTCCGTGATCTGGTGACGGCGCTTAGTCGTTGGCATACGACAAAGTGTACCACTACATATTGTAGGTGACACACCTTGCAGACGCCAACCCCTGCATGGCACGACGGTGCTAACCGTTCGTCCAGGGGGGTTGAAGAAATAAGCTTCGGTACCTAAACTTAAGGTACCGAATGACTTCCAGCGCGACATCCACCACCGCCCCAGCAGCGCCCGACGCCGGCCACGGCCCGGGGGCTTCCGAGCGGATCGAGCCGTACGTCTGGAAGATCGCAGGCGTCGTGATCCTCGGGATGATCATGTCGATCCTCGATACGACGATCGTCAACGTCGCGCTGCGCACGCTGAGCGTCGACCTGAACAGCTCGATCTCGCAGATCCAGTGGGTCGTCACGGGCTACCTGCTCTCGCTTGCAGCCGTCATCCCGGTGACCGGCTGGGCGGCGCGGCGCTTCGGCGCCAAGCGCGTCTACATGACCTCGCTCGTCCTGTTCACGGCCGGCTCGGGGCTCTGCGCCGTGGCCGCGTCGACGACGTCGCTCGTACTGTTCCGCGTGCTGCAGGGCGCCGGCGGCGGGATGATCATGCCCGTCGGGCAGCTGATCATGGCCCAGGTCGCCGGCCCGAAGCGGATGGGCCGCGTGATGGGCATCGTCACGATGCCGGCGATGCTCGCGCCGATCCTCGGCCCGGTCCTCGGCGGCGCGATCCTGCAGAACCTGCACTGGTCGTGGATCTTCCTCGTCAACCTGCCGGTCGGCGTGCTCGCCTTCGCACTCGCTTGGCGGATGCTGCCACAGACCGACTCGGGCGAGGCCGGACGGCTCGACGTCGTCGGGCTCGGCCTGCTCTCGAGCGGCACGACCGCGCTCGTCTACGGGCTCTCCGAGCTCGGCACGCACGCGAGCTTCACGGCGCCGACTGTGATCTGGCCTACGCTCGCCGGCGTCGTGCTGATCGGCGTGTTCATCCGGCACGCGTTGCGCGTCGAGCGCCCGCTGCTCGATGTGCGCCTGTATGCGAACCGCGTGTTCGGCGCCGCGTCGCTGACGACGTTCGGGCTCGGCGCGGCGCTGTTCGGAGCGATGATCCTCGTGCCGCTCTACTACCAGGAAGTGCGCCACGAGAGCGTGATCGTCACGGGCCTGCTCGTCGGTCCGCAGGGACTCGGCATGTTGATCGTGATGCCGCTCGTCAGCCGGTTCACGCAGCGCTTCGGCGCCGGGCGCGTCGCGATCGGCGGCGTCGCGATCCTCAGCCTCGCGTCGGTGCCACTCGCCTTCGTCGGCACCGGCACGTCGATCTTCTACATCTCGATCGTGCTGCTGCTGCGCGGCGTCGGCATCGGCTTCTCGTTCATGCCGGCGATGACCGCGGCGTTCGCGTCGCTGCGCCCGAGCCAGCTCTCTGACGCGACGCCGCAGCTGAACGTCGTGCAGCGTGTCGGCGGCGCGATCGGCACGGCCGTGCTCGCGGTCGTCTTGCAGCGTGCCACCGGACACGCCGTGAGCAAGCCGGCGGGCGCCTTCCAGGACGCGTACTGGTGGTCCGTCGGCATCTGCGTGCTCTCGCTGATCCCCTGCTTCGTGCTGATGCGCGCCGAGAAGCCGAACGCGCGTCTCAGCCGCAGCGCGGCGAACGCCGAGGCGGCCGCCGAGCCGCTCGGCGTCTAGGCGTCACGATGGTCGCTTCCGCTCCGGCCAGGGCGAAGCCCAAGGCGACGGCGCGGCCGAGCGACGCCGACGGTTCGCTCGGCCCGACGATGACCGAGCTCGGCGCTGCCTTCCGCAAGGTCTTTCGCGCGGTCAGCCGGCTTCGCGGACGCGACACGCACCTCGGCGGCTCCGAGCTGGGCCACGCCCAGTTCGAGCTGCTGATCGAGCTCGACGAGCGCGGCGAGCTGCCCGCCGGCGAGCTCGCGACGGCGGCTCGCCTGACACCGGCGACGGTCACGCAGATGCTCGATCATCTCGCCGCTTGCGGGCACGTCGAACGGGTGCGCTCGGAGACCGATCGCCGTGTCGTCGTCTCGCGCCTGACCGAGCAGGGGAAGGGCAAGATCGAAGCGAAGCGAAGCGCCTGGCAGGCGCGCTGGCAGGCCGCGCTCGGGGATGTCTCAGAGCGCGATCTGCGCGCCGCCACACGCGTCCTCGAGCGGCTCGGAGCGATGTTCGAGGACACCCCCACAGAGGCCTCCGGCGAGGAGCCGAAGGGCGCCCCGCGGACCCCTCGCAGCCCCGCTTAGCGGCCGATTTCCTCTGCTATAGTCGGGCTCGCGTCGCGCCGTGCGCAAGCATTGATTGCGTCCTCGACGGAGTCGCAGACCACGATGGAGACCTCGATCAGATAACGAAGCGGACCGGTCCACAAGACCAGCAGCGCGCGTGGACCCGAGGGGTCCATTTTTTTCGCCCAGAGAGCCACTGAACTTCGGAAGCCACTTACTGATGCCACGCAAGTACACACTCGAAAATACCCGCAACATCGGGATCATGGCGCACATCGACGCCGGTAAGACAACGACGACCGAGCGGATCCTCTACTACACCGGCCGCACGTACAAGATCGGCGAGGTGCACGAGGGCGCAGCAGTGATGGACTGGATGGAGCAGGAGCAGGAGCGTGGCATCACGATCACCTCCGCTGCCACCACGGCCGAGTGGAAAGGCCACCGCATCAACATCATCGACACGCCCGGCCACGTCGACTTCACGGTCGAGGTCGAGCGCTCGCTGCGCGTGCTCGACGGTGCGATCGCGCTGTTCGACTCAGTCGCCGGCGTCGAGCCGCAGTCGGAGACCGTCTGGCGCCAAGCCGACAAGTACCACGTCCCACGGATCGCGTACATCAACAAGATGGATCGCATCGGCGCCGACTTCGACCGCGGCGTGCAGACGATGATCGATCGTCTCGGCGCGCATCCCGTGCCGATCCAGCTGCCGATCGGTGCTGAGGCCGACTTCCTCGGCGTCGTCGACCTCGTGAAGATGAAGGCGATCGTCTACAAGGACGATCTCGGCACCGAACAGGAAGAAGCGGAGATCCCGGCAGAGCTCGTCGAAGCGGCCCAGGCCGCGCGCGAGCACCTGCTCGAGGAGGTCTCGCACTACGACGACACGTTGCTCGAGCTGATCCTCGAAGAAGGCGAGATCTCCGAAGCGCTGCTGAAGGCGGCGATCCGCAAGGCGTCGCTCTCGACCAAGCTGACCCCCGTGCTGTGTGGCTCGTCGTTCAAGAACAAGGGCGTGCAGCCGCTGCTCGACGCGGTCATCGACTATCTCCCCTCGCCGCTCGACGTGCCGCCGATGGTCGGCACCGAGCTGATCAAAGGCCAGGAGGAGGAGCAGCAGGTCGTGCGC
Source organism: Solirubrobacteraceae bacterium (assembly GCA_035552575.1). Taxonomy (GTDB): domain Bacteria; phylum Actinomycetota; class Thermoleophilia; order Solirubrobacterales; family Solirubrobacteraceae; genus Palsa-744. The sequence continues at coordinate 8,245 of DASZLB010000197.1, forward strand.
AAGCCCGACGACGCCGAACCGTTCTCAGCGCTCGCGTTCAAGATCGCAGCCGACCCGTACGTCGGCAAGCTCACCTACTTCCGCGTCTACTCCGGGAAACTCGAGGCCGGCTCGCGCGTGCTCAACGTCAACAGCGGGCGCACGGAGCGGATCGGACGGATCCTGATGATGCACGCGAACGAGCGCGAGGAGGTCGCCGAGGTCTACGCCGGCGACATCGCCGCTGCCGTCGGCATCAAGCAGGTCATCACCGGCGACACGCTCGCCGCGCCTGATGCGCCGATCCGCCTGGAGAACATCGTCTTTCCGGTGCCGGTGATCAAGGTCGCCGTCGAGCCGAAGACGAAGGCCGACCAGGAGAAGATGTCGATCGCTCTCGGCCGTCTTGCCGAGGAGGACCCGACCTTCCAGGTGCGTACGAACGAGGAGACCGGCCAGACCGAGATCTCGGGCATGGGCGAGTTGCACCTCGAGGTGCTCGTCGACCGGATGAAGCGCGAGTTCGGCGTCGAAGCGAACGTCGGGCGCCCGCAGGTGTCATACCGCGAGACGATCCGCGAGACCGTCGAAAAGATCGAAGGCAAGTTCGTCCGCCAGACCGGCGGCTCGGGCCAGTTCGGCGTCGTCATCATCACGCTCGAGCCGCACCCGGGCGAGGGCTTCGAGTTCGTCAACAAGATCAAGGGCGGGAACATCCCCTCGGAATACATCCCGGCCGTCCAGAAAGGCGTCGAAGACGCGCTGGACAACGGCGTCAAGGCGGGCTA
>DASZLB010000198.1:0-7531 GCA_035552575.1 Solirubrobacteraceae bacterium
AACAGACCCCAAACGACATCACATAAACTTACAGAAGATCACACCTATCCTAATCCGATATCACCCGCGCGGCGCTCCGGCGAGCACGTCGTAGCCGGCGCGCTCGATCGCGCCGAGCGCCGCGCGCCCGCCGGCTGAGAACGCCGCGACGGCGAGCCGCTCGCGGCTGTGCAACTCACCGATCAACGGCGCGCCTCGATCGAGCAGCCGCCGCGCGCGCTCGACCTCGAACGCGAGCACGTCGCGCAGCGCCATGCGGTCGTGCGTCTCGCCGTCCTGTCCCTGCGGCTCGCCGAAGCCGACTCCGTCTGGATCGCAGCCGAAGCTCGCGAGGTCCTCGGCCGGCAGGTAGACGCGCCCGGCCGCGTAGTCCTCGGCGACGTCCTGGCAGTGCTCGGCGAGCTGCAGCGCCGTGCAGATCGCATCCGACAGCGCGATCCGCGCAGGAGTGGTCGCGCCGAACACGCCGAGCACGATCTCACCGACCGGATTGGCCGACAGCGCGCAGTAGGCGCGCAACTGCTCCCACGTCTCGTAGCGCGCGACGCGCTGATCGACGCGGTTCGCCTCGATCAGGCGCTCGAACGGACCGCGCGGCAGCGCGCACTCGCGCACGGTGCGCGCGAGACGCTGCATCAGCGGGTGCTCGGCGTCGCCCTCATAGGCGCGTGTCAGTTCGAGCTCGAGCCAGTCGAGCGCCGCGAGCCGATCGCCCGGCGCCGTGTCGCCGAGCTCGTCGACGAGCCGCGCGAAACCGTAGACGGCGAGCAGGTGCTCGCGCGAGCGGCGCGGCAGCACGCGGCTCGCGACGGGGAAGTTCTCGGTTTCGGCGCGCGCCATCACCTCCTCGGCGCCAGGCGCCGCGGGCACGGCGTCCGCCAGCAGCATCATCGCCGGCAGCGTCCGAGCGCCATGATCGGGAACGCGAGCCGGTAGAGGTGGTAGTTGATGTAGTAGTCCGTCGGAAAGCCGGTCCCCGTGTACTGCGGCTCGTCCCAGCCGCCGTCGGCGCGCTGCGTGCCGACGAGCCAGCCGACGCCGCGCTCGACCGCGCCTGAGCGCTCGCCGGCGGCGTGCAGCGCGAGCAGCGCCCAGGCCGTCTGCGAGGCCGTGCTCGGCCCGCGGCCGATCCACTGCGGATCGTCATAGGAGCGCGGGTCCTCGCCCCAGCCGCCGTCCTCGTTCTGGTGGGAGAGCAGCCAGTCGACCGCGCGGCGGATGCAGTGGTCCGACGTGTCGATTCCGGCGGCGACGAGCGCCGGAACGGCGGCGCCGGTGCCGTAGACGTGGTTGACGCCCCAGCGCCCGAACCACGAGCCATCGTCCTCCTGCTGGTCGATCAGCCACTGCACGCCGCTGCACATCGCCGGCGCGTCGAGCAGGCCGAGCTCGGCGAGCATCTCGATCGCGTGGGCGCTGACGTCGGAGCTCGGCTCGTCGATCACCTCGCCGAAGTCGAGGAACGGCAGGTCGCGCACGAACGAGCGCGTGTTCTCGGCGTCGAATGCGCCCCAGCCGCCGTTTGCGCTCTGCATCCCCTGCAGCCACGCGGCGCCGCGCTCGATCGCCGCGTCCCTGCGCGGACTGCTCGCGACACGGCGCAGCGCGAGCACGACCTCGGCGGTGTCGTCGACATCCGGATAGTTGACGTTGTCGAACTCGAACGCCCAGCCGCCCGGCTCGAGCTGCGGGCGCGCGACGGCCCAGTCGCCGCGGACGGTGACCTCCTCGCCGATCAGCCAGTCAGCAGCGCGCACGAGCGCCGGGTGATCGGCGGGCAAGCCGGCGTCGCTCAACGCGATAAGCGAGAGCGCCGTATCCCACACGGGCGACTGGCAGGCTTCCAGGCGGCGGCTGCGCCCCTTCGGGGCGCCGACGCGACGAGCATCGTCGCGATCCTCGACCATGAAGTTCTCGATCCCTTGCAGGCCGCGCTTCATCACGGGATGGTCGAGCGGGTATCCGGCGAGGTCGAGCGCGATCAGCGAGTAGACCCACGGCGGCTGGATGCCGCCCCAGGAACCGTCGGCCTCCTGGCGGCGCACGATCCAGCGCTCGGCCCGCGCCAGCGAGAAACGGCGCAGCGGGCGCAGCGGGTGCCGTTCGTATTTACGCAGCGCGCGATCGAAGCCGGCCAGCGCCCGCGCGCGCAGCGAGAGCTCGGGCTCGGGCTGCGGCTCGGAAGGCTGCACGTGCAGTTCCTGCAAGTCGAACGGCAGCTCGCGGACGGGGCGGTGCGCTTTGACGACCGACAGCGCGACGATCGTCTGGCGCGCCCAGCAGGCGAAGTCGTAGACGTTCAGCGGCACCCACGTGGGCATCAGGATCGCCTCGGGCGGCAGTGCCGGCACGTTGTCCCACGACCACAGCCCGAACAGCGCGAGCCACAGGTGCGTGAACACGCGCGCGCCGGCGAGGCCGCCGTGCGCGCGGATGTAGTCGGCCGCGACGCGCATGTGCTCGGCGTCGATCTGATCGCCGGCGAGGCGCAGCGCCCAGTAGGCCTCGATCGTCGTCGAGAGGTCGCCGGGCCCGCCGTAGAAGTTCGCCCACGTGCCGTCGGCGCGCTGCTGGGAGCGGATCCACGCGGCCGAGCGTGCCGTCTCGTCCTCGTTGCGGATGCCGAGGAACTCGCGCAGGAGCATGTCCTCGGCGTCCATCGTCACGTTCGTCTGCAGCTCTCCCTGCCACCAGCCGGCGTCGTCCTGCAGCGAAAGCAGGTGCCCGCAGGCGAGCTCCAGCGCCACGTCAGCCTCGTTTTGAGCCTCTACGGTTGACGTCGCCATGCAGGGAACTTAAATGTTTTGATCGGACGACGACATTTGCGGGCGCAATCAGCCTGTCTTCGGGGGTGTCTGGGAACGGCTTCCGTCGGTAGCCGGAACGAGCACCTCGGGGTGGGCGAGCGTGATCACGTTTCGACGCAGAGCGGCCTCTGGCACTGTGCGAGGCACCGAGGATACGAAGCGATAGACGATCAGCCCGTCTATCTCACGACGTTCGAGCAGGCGGAAGCCGGCCGCGGGCGGCCGCCCGGCGCCGTGGCGCAGCGGCGCGTAGCCCGTCTCGTCGATCTCGCTGACGTTTGCGCTTGCGTGACGCGCGAGGTTGTGCAGGCGCGGGCGCGGCAGGTAGTACTCCAGCGGCGCCGCGCCGAGCTCGACCGTCGTGATCGCGCGCGGGCGGTCTTCGCGGCCGAGCAGCTTCGCGAGATCGCGCCAGTTGCCACGCTGCAGGCGCGGGCTCGCATCGACGTCGAGTGAGACGATCGAGAACGCCACGAGCACGAGCGCCGCCAGCAGCGCGCCGATCGGCAGCGATGACGTGCGCGGCGAGGTGGTGGCGCCCGACGCGGCGCGTCGTGGGGCACCCGGCGCTTGGCCCGACCGCGCGTCCGGCGCGGCCGGCGCCTCGGGCAGATCCGGCGTGTCGGAGCCGTCGATCGCCGCAAGCAGGATCGCGAGCAGGACGCTGACGGGGATCATCGCCGCCACGAGGTTGCGCGGCGCGAGGTAGTCGGCGCCGAACACGGCGAGCACGATCGGCGCGAGCACGCCGAAGGCGGCGATCGCGAGCGCGATCCGGGCGCCCTCGCGGGCGCTCGCCGCGGGCGCACGGGCGGTACCGGTGCGCGGCGCGCCCTCAGGGACAGATGCGCCCGGACGGCCCGCTTCGGCGGCGGATGCCGAGCCGAACAGCCGCCACGCGCCCAGCGCGACGCCGGCGAGGAGCGGCAAGGCGACGAGCAACTCGACGCCGTGCCCGAGCGGCGAGCCGGAGTAACCGGTCAGGAAGTACTGCGGGATCGCCTGCAGGCGGCTCGACAGCGCCCAGCGACCGATCCACTGCGTGCCGTGAGCGCCCTGGGCGGAGATCAGCGGCAGCAGCGCGAGCCCGACGACGAGCAGCGCCCCGGCGGCCGGCAGCGCGGCGCGGCGGGTGGCGCGCTCGCGCAGCAGCAGCAGCACCATCGGGACGAGCGGGAAGACGGCGAAGTAGTGCGTCAGCAGCGCGAGCGCACCGCTCAGCGCGAACCACGCGGCGCGCGCGCCCGTCGGCTCGCGCAGCAGGCGCACGAAGCAGAGCATCGCGAGCGCGGCGAAGAACACGAACAGCCCGTAAGCACGCGCCTCCTGCGAGTACCAGACGAACAGCGGGTTGACGGCGACGATCGCGGCGCCGATCAGCGCCGCGCGCCGCCCGGAGAGCGCTTTGCCGATCGCCCAGACGACCGGCACGGTGGCGATCCCGGCGAGCGCCGAGGGAAGCCGCAGCGCGAGCGCACCATCGCCGAGGAGGCGCACGTCGAGCCACGCGAGCAGGTACCACAGCGGCGGCGTGTTCTCGCTGTGCACGACCGCTTTCAGCGTCGCGCCGAGCCCGGCGTGGAGCACGTGAACGGGCGTGAACGACTCGTCGTACCAGAAGCTCTGCTCGGTCAACGTCGCCAGGCGCAGGACCGCGGCGAGCAGCACGAGCGCCGCCAGCGGCCACCATGACGGCAGGCGGCGCTGCTCGGCGCGTGCAGCCGGCCGAGCGGCGGCGGCAGGAGTGCCCGCGGTAGTGGCGCTCACCGCGCGCACTCCGCCTTTGCCTTCGACGTGCCGAAGCAGCCGTAGCGGTAGCGGCGCAGGTCTTCGTGCCCGGCCGGCAAGTACCAGCCGCCGCGGGCTGCGCGTCGCCCGTCGACGACTGGGCCGGTCATCTCCAGGCAGATCTGGATCCGTTCTTTCGGCGGGCCCGGAACGGTGTTGCCGCAGACGAGATCGGTGCTCGTGTGGTGATAGAGATCCTCTTCGGTCGAGACGTTCTTGTAATCGTGGCCCGTGTAGGAGCGCCACGTGCGCAGATCGGCCGAGAGCCGGTGGTTGACGTGCGTGCCGAGCACGACGTCGTTGACCGTCGCGATCGCGAGCAGCAGCCCGACGAGGACGAGCACGAGCGTCTCGATCCGCCACTGCCGGCCGCTTCCGGGCTGCTCTCGATCGCGCGGGCGCAGGCGCGCGGGCAACCGCGAGAGGCGCTGCTCGAACGGTGTGGCGGGCGTGCTCATGCGACGGGCGCGAACAGCGGCGTGAGCTGGTGGACGATGAACAGGCCCTGCAGCGCGAGCGTCGCCGCGAGCAGCCGCCGATCGCGCGAGATGACGGCGAGCGGCAGCGGCCAGAGGATGTACCAGGCGAGCAGCCACGTGCTCGTCACCGAGATCGCCAGGAGCGCCCAGCCGGAGGCGGCGACCCAGTCATAGCCGCGCCACGTGCGCCACATCAAGTGCAGGACGATCACGACGAGCGCGACCTTCAGCAGGTCGTGGTCGATCGGAAAGACGCCCGGCTTGCCGACGAGATGCGCGATCTCCGTCGCGAAGCTGTCGCTCGAGACGAATGCGGCGTCGCGGTTCAGCGCGGCGACGATGTTGACGCCGTCGATGCCGAAGACCGCGTAGGCGATCACGGCGCCGAGCGCGAGCGCGCCGAGCGCGCCGAGCGCCTGTCTGCCGCTGCGCCGCGCGAGGATCATGAACGGCAGCAGCGCGGCGACGGTCGCCTTGACGAGCGCACCGGCGACGACGGTCGCCGCGGCCGAAGCGTCGCGGCGCGCGAACGTCAGCGTGACGGCGACCATCATCAAGAGCATCATCAGCAGGTCGTTGTGCGCGCCGCCGAGCGCGTAGATCACATACAGCGGGTTGGCGCCGACGAGCAGCAGCGCCGTTACGGGATTGACGTCGCGCGCGCGGGCGCAACGCCAAGTCAGCGCGAGCGTGCCGGCGCTCGAGAGCATCGCGACGACCTTCATCCCCCACACGGCGCCGTTCACGCCGAGCAGGCCGAAGGGATAGGAGATCAGCGTGTAGAGCGGTCCGTAGGCGGTCTCGACCTTCTTCCAGTCGTGCCCGACGTAGTGGTAGATCGGGTCGTGCGTGATCGCGATCGGTCCGTGCGTGTAGGGGTTCAAGCCGTGCTCGACGCCCATCCGCGCGTAGGCGATGTAGCTGAAGACGTCTGTCGAGAGCAGGACGGGACCGAGGAAGACGAGCACGTGCAGCACCGCGATCAGTGCGATCGCCCAGCGTTTGGAGACCTCGCGCCCGAGCGCGACGAGACCGGCGTAGCCTGCCGTCGCGGCGAGCACGGCGATCAGGAAGACGCGATAGCCGAGGCGCTCGCCGATGCCGCCGAGCCAGCCGGCGATCTCGGGCTGCTTCGGGATCAGGATCGAGTGCCCGACGGCGCCGTCGAGCACGATCTCGGCGATCGCGGCGAGAATCACCAGCGCACAGGCAGCGGCGAGCACCGGCGCCCACTGTGCGGGACGCGTGCGTGCTAGCGGGAGTTCGCTCTGCGCGGCGACGTTCACGACGCCGCGCGGCTCACAAGGCGGTCCAGACGGTCTTCGTCTCCAGATAGGCGTCGAGGCCGTCGTGGCCGTGCTCGCGCCCGAGGCCGGAGGCCTTGAAGCCGCCGAACGGCGCGAGCGGCTCGGCGTTCCCCCACGTGTTCACGTACACCATCCCGGCACGCAGTTTCGCGGCGAGCTTGTGCGCGCTGCCGACGTCGCGCGTCCAGACGCCCGCGGCAAGTCCGTACTCGGAGGAGTTGGCGCGATCGGCGACCTCCTCGAGCGAGTCGTATGGCGAGGCGACGAGCACTGGGCCGAAGATCTCCTCGCGCGCGATCTTCAGCTCGTCGGAGGTCGTGCTGAACAGCGTCGGGGCGACGTAGTAGCCGCCGCTGTCGGCAAGCGCCGTCTCGCCGCCGGCGAGCAGCTCGGCGCCCTCCTCGCGCCCGGACTCGATGTAGGACATCACGCGCTCGCGCTGCTCGGCGGAGACGACGGGACCGAGTTGTGTCGCCGGGTCGAGGCCCGGGCCGAGCTTGGCGCCGGTGGCGGCCTCGGCAAGCGCGCTCATCACCTGGTCGAAGCTCTCGGCCGGCACGAACAGCCGCGAGCCGGCGTTGCAGGCCTGTCCGGAGTTGAAGTAGATGCCCTGGTAGGAGCCCTTGATCGCCGCCTCGATGTCGGCGTCGGGAAGGATGATGTTCGGCGACTTGCCGCCGAGCTCGAGCGTCACGCGCTTCAGCGCCTTGCCGGCCTTCGCGCCGATCTCGCGCCCGACGACGGTCGAGCCGGTGAAGGCGATCTTGTCGATCCCGCGGCTGTCGACGATCGCGGCGCCGGTCGAGCCGTCGCCGGTGATCACGTTGAGCACGCCCGGCGGGAAGCCGACCTCGAGCGCTAGCTCGCCGACGCGCAGCGCCGTCAGCGGGGTCTGCTCGGCGGGCTTGAGCACGCTCACGCAACCCGCGGCGAGGCACGGCCCGAGCTTCCACGCGGCCATCATCAGCGGGAAGTTCCACGGCACGATCTGACCGCACACGCCGACCGGTTCGCGGCGCGTGTAGCAGAGCATGTTCGGCGCGGCCACCGGCAGCACGCCGCCCTCGATCTTGGTCGGCCAGCCGGCGAAGTAGCGCAGGTGGGCAGCGGCGCCGCGGACGTCGACGAACTTCGCCAGGCCGACCGGCTT